>DATFHJ010000023.1:0-7424 GCA_035248585.1 Thermoanaerobaculia bacterium | reverse complement strand
GGTCGCTTGCGTGCGCACGCGAAGTCTCGGCGGTCACCGGCGCTTGTCTGCTCGTCCGCCGCGATCTGTACGAGGAGGTCGGCGGTCTCGACGTCCACTTCGCGACTCATTACCAGGACGTCGACTTCTGTCTGAAGATTCGCCGGAAAGGCTTGCGCAACCTCTTCACCCCGCGCTCGGTCCTCATCCACCATGAGAGCGCGTCGCGTGGGGCCCATTACGACCACCTCGACCGCGCGCTGCTTCTCGACCGTTGGGCCGACAGGATCGCGCGAGGTGATCCGTACTACAACCCCTGGCTCTCCCTCGCAGGGTCCGACTACCGCGTCCGGAGGCGCGCTGCGTGAACGTCGCATTCGTCAACTACCACGATTTCACGAGCAACAGTGCGGTGCACATCTTCAACCTCGCGAACGAGCTCGTAGATCTCGGGTGCGCCTGCGCCGTCTGCGTGCCAAACGGGGTGGAGACGATCCAGAGCCTCGGAATCCCGCGTTTCGAGACGCTCGACTTTCCGACGGCGATTAAGCACGGGCTGCGATTCCCGGACGGCGGTCCGCCGACATTGATCCACGCGTGGACGCCGCGCGAGATCGTCAGGAGGACGACCGACGATCTGGCGGCGCGCCACGAATGTCCGTTCGTAGTCCACCTCGAGGACAACGAGGACGTTGTCGCGGCCGAGCATCTTGGTCTGTCGCCGGACGAGCTTCTCCGCGTCTCTCCCAGGGGGATTCCATCGCACCTCTCGCATCCGGCGCGCACGCATGCATTCCTGGCCCGTGCGGCGGGTGTGAGCGTGATCATCGACAGCCTGCTGGAATTCGTCCCCGCCCACACGCCCACAGAGGTCATCTGGCCCGCGTTCGAACCAGAACTTTTCGGGCCTTCGCCGCCGGATCCGGCTCTACGGACGAAACTCGGCATACCGCCTGGGTGCTCCGTGGTCGTGTACACGGGCAACGCCCACGCGGCGAACGCCGACGAGATGCGAAGCCTTCACCTTGCGGTAGCCGCCGTGAACCGTGTACGGCCGCTGAAGCTCGTGCGACTCGGTCGCGATTTCTACAACTTCCTGGGCAGTGTGCGTGAGAGCGTGGAGCCCTACGTGGTTCGCGTGGAGCTGCAACCGCGCGCGCGGGTGGGGGACTACGTGCGTCTTGCCGACGTGCTGGTTCAGCCCGGCCGCCCCGGCTCGTTCAATGACTACCGGTTCCCGTCGAAGCTCCCGGAGTTCCTCGCGACAGGAAGGCCGGTGATCCTCCCCGACGCGAACATCGGCCGCTACCTGCGAAACGAGCAGGAGGCCATCCTGCTGAACAACGGCGACGCACTCGAGATCGCCGCGGCGGTCGAACGGCTCCTAGCCGACGCCGGGCTTCGTGAGCGGGTCGGTCGAGGTGGGCGTGCGTTCGCAACCGCGAACTTCAGCTGGCGCCGAAGCGCAGAACGGCTCAAAGTCTTCTACGCGCATGCACTCGAACGGCTTTCTGCGAACGCTCTCGCACCGGCCGCGGCTGAGCAAGATCGGGCTAGTACGCGTTAGGCGCCGTTAAAGCCCCGGGTCGTCCGCGCACAGGCCAACGATCCATACCGCGGATCGTTGCGGTGACGACGCGCGTACCTTTGGCGGCTATCCCGTAGAGCTGTCGCGCGCGGGCTCGGGAGGGATCAGGCCGATGTCCGCTACCGCCGTGCAACGATCACGGAGTTTGTGTCTCCCAGGTAGCCGTAGCGGCGGGACCAATAGAACCAGACCTCGGTTTCCGCAAACCCGACAGCTCGGAGATCGTCGAGCAGCTGCCAGCCGAAGTAGCGGAAGCAGAGAGCTCCGTTTGCGGGGTCGATTGGATTGCCGTGGATCTCCGGCGGCAGGAAGTGTGTGATGGCGCCGTCGTCCGCTAGTACTGCACGGACCTCATTCTCAGGTGCGGTATCGCGAAACGGTGCCGTGAGGAATAGCGTCCCTCCGGGACGAAGGCAGCGAGCGAGCTCGCTTAAAGCGGCGGCGGCGTCAGGCACGTGCTCGAGAACCTCAAAGCTCACAATGAGATCGAACGAGTCGTCCGGAAAGCTGAGTTGCTGCAGGTCTTCGTGACGCACGCCGTCGACGACCGTCCCGGGAGGCGAGTTCGATCCGAGATATTCGCTACCCGTCACGGACGGATACTGTCGCGCAAACCATGAGTACAGGGGGGTGACCTGTTCGGTCATGTAGATCTCGTCCGCGCTCTCTGGTCGAACCTCCTGACCGAGCAGATGGAGGCACGCGCGCAAGCGGTTTGTGAACCCACATGCCTCGCAGTCGAGATGCTCGCGCCAATTCGGCACTTGCCGACCGTCGAGCAGGCTGCTATTCGAGTACATCATGCCGCAGTTGAGGGTTCTCGCCTTTCCGCAGACGACGCAGTACCCCTTGATCTTGAAGACCTCGGAGTCATACGGGATGAGCCTTTCCTCCACGTCTCGGCGTCGGCGAATAATGTTCGTCATTCTCGCGAGCGCGTGCTGATATTCATCGAGCGTTCGCGCGCGGAGAACGGGAAGGTGCGGAACTACGCCGTTCCCTCCAACGCTGCCCTCGATGGTGTTCCATCGACTCCCTTCGGTTACCTGGGCGTGCAAGTTCGGTCCGGCACTGCTGTCCCAAGAAAATGCGTACGCAGCCGATCTGTAGTAGCTCTTACCGAACTGGTCGAGCTCGCCGACGTATTCGTTGAACAGACGCGCGACGTCACGTATGGTGTCGAGCCGATACTCACCGCTATGTCGGGAAAAGACCGTGCCGTCGACGCTGCTTCCGCTGAAATGGAAGAAGCGCAGGGGCAACCCGTTGACGGTCCAATCCCCATTCGCGAATTTCACGGTCCGCTGGGATAGATTCCAGTAGGCGACGTTGTAACCGGGATGCCTAAGGACGGCGGTTCGGTTGATGAACGCTGGGAACAGGTCCGCCCATCGCTGATCGACGAAACGTCCGGACGGTAGGTCGATCACACACTCCTGCTCGAGCCGGCGGCCCCACCATGCCACCACGCGACGAACCTGTTCGGTGTCGCGAAGCGCAAGGAAGCCAAGGTTGTACACGCCGAACAATAGGATCCGCCCCTCGTTCATCTCGGCGAATTCGGCCGGCTCGCAGAGATGAGGCGTGAGCACACAATCCGCACCTTCGCCGAGCAACGCGTCAAGTTCGACCAACGGACTGAACACCGCGATGTCAGGGTCGAAGTACACGACTGGGCGACCGGGGTGGAGATCGAACAGATGCAAGAAGACGAACGGTTTGATTGAGGTGTTCAGCTCTGTGATGTTGTAACGGTCGATCATCCCGTCGATGTCAGGGATGGCTATGTCACCGAGCTCGAGGACTTCGAATGGGAAGGCGTCGCGGTCGAGGTCCGAAACCTGGTCGCAAATGACAGCGTAGAAGACGACGTCTGGGTAGTGGCGCCGAATCCCATCGTGGAGCACCTGGACCTGCGCCAGAAAGTTGTTCGCGGAGATCGTGAACGCGATCATCCCGGCGGGCCCAGCTTGCCGGCGACTTTTTGCTGGCTCAGCGGGACGCTTGGGAGGTCGAGTGCGTCGAGGACGCTCACCAGTCGGGAACGCCACGCCACCACGCCGAGATTCTCCTCCGCGAAGCTCACCGCTGCCTGCGAGAGAGTTGACCATTTCAATTCATCGACGTACAGATCGACGACCCCCCTAGCGAACGCTCTTGGATCCTTCCCGATCACGACGCCATGCCCCGCGCCGAGTCGCATGCCCTCGGCGGCGATCGGCGTGGCGACACAGGGAACGCCGTGTGCCAGGCTAGAGGCCACCTTCCCCTTGGCTCCCGCGCCATAGCGGAGCGGAGCCACTGTCAGTCGAACGCCTTCGAACCACGCTTCGAGATCGTCGACGTGCCCGGCATACCGGACTCCCTCGGGAAGGGCAGTGACCAGACCGGTCGGCAGATCCGGACCTGCGATCACGAACCTGCAATCCGGCAACTCCGCCTGAACGCTCGGCCAGATGTTGTCCAAGAAGAACTTGACTGCGTCGACGTTCGGCAGGTGCGCGAACCCGCCGATGAAGCCGACTCCATTGCGAAGTGCAAAGCCCGTCTTTGGAGGATGAACGGGTCGCAAAAGTGGTAGCTCGAAGACGCGCGCTCCGGGCACCGCCGACTCCAGCAGGCGGAGCTCCAACGAAGAGACAACGATCGTCGCGTCCGCTTGACGAACGAGGTAGAGCTCACGCTCGCGCGTCGCCGCCGCGAGGACGATCCCGACTCGGTCACCACGTAGTCGGGCTTCGCGTTCGTCGCGAAGGTGATGCAGGTCCACAGCGTTGAATACGACTCGTGCCCTCCCGGCGAGCCTCCTGACCTGCTCGAAGAAATGGCCTCCGACCTGAACGCGGCTAAGGATGCACACGTCAAGAGTGTTTCCCTCGGTCTCAAGGAATGTGTTCAGCTCGTCCACCGCACCTGCCCTCAGACAGGTAACGCCCAATTGTTCGAGTTGCCGCCGGTAATCGTCAGCACGGGACGGGACCGTCGAGAAGAACGTCGTGTCGTAGTTGAGTCGGACGAGCTCGGTGAGGAGGTTCATCGCATCGACCGAGCCGGAGTCCCTGTCGGGCTCCGGCCAACGGTCATCGACGAAGAGCGCACGACGAAGCGAAGCGCTTTTTCCGGGCCGTTCGGCCGCAGGTCTGCTCGGCGCCCGAGCCGACTTGGCTTCCGGGGACGGGTCTGCGATGCGCGCCGTCGGCCGCACGCCATCTCGCGCTGGATTGGGCACGGCACCGATAGCTCGTCGTCCCAGCGAGCGAAGCCTGAGGCGCACGGCCGACGGAATGAGTTCGAGCAAACGGCGCAGTGGATACGTTGCTCGCCAGGTGAGGCTTTCTTCGATCCCTCGCAATCTCGCTACCTCGAGCCGTTCCGCCGCAGCTGCGCGTTCTGCCTCATCAGCCCGCGAAACGGCGTCGTCACGTTGCGCCGTGCTTTCTGCGAGACGACGTTCGGCAACCTCGGCATGCGCCTCGGCGGTCAACGAACGTGCTTCCAACAATTCTGCCAGCTCCGTGCTTTCTGCGAGACGACGTTCGGCAACCTCGGCATGCGCATGCGCCTCCGCAGCCGCCGAACTGGCGAGTTCCGCGGTGGCATTGGCGCGGTCGGCGCGAGCAGACGTCGCCGCTACACGCGCGAGCGCCCGCGCGATCTTCGCTTCTGCGTCTTGGACCGACAGGGCTCCGGTCGGAACACGCGCAGCGGGGCGGAGAACCAGATTGGTGAGGCCCGGATAGTCAGCAAATGCCGCGATCGCCTGATATCGCGCGTCCCATGCCCACTCGAACAAGCCGGGCATTTCCTCTACGCCAACCTCAACCACGACGATCGGCTGGCTTCGCTCGATCATGCGGTTTGCGCCTTCCAGCACCTCCAACGCCATACCCTCCACGTCCAGCTTGACGAGGTCGACATGGCCGTCAACGATCTCGTCGAGCGGCACCACCTCGACCAGCGTCTCCTCTTCCCCGACGTCGCTCACGAGACGAGCGCCGCCGCGATTTCGGATCGCTCGATCGGCCCCGTCGAGTCGCATCGCCCCAGTGCGGCGGGCTGCGCCCGCGGCTACCCCCAATTGGCTCAGGTCGGCGGCAGAGCATCCATTCGCTGCAAGATTTCCGCGCAACTGAGGCAAAACGTCCAGGTTCGGCTCGATCGGCAGCACCCACTCTGCGTTGCAGATCCGTGAGAAGAAGACCGAGTGATTGCCGATGTTCGCGCCGACATCGACGACGCGCGCGGACGATGGAAGCAACTCGTGCGCCAGCCGCAGCGGTTCGATCTCGTAGAACGTCCGTGTGTTCGCGATTTCCGCCTGTATCGAATCGGGTTCGTCATCGATCCAGAAGCGGCACTCAATGCCAGCCTCGACGATTTCCACCCAGCGACCGGGGCGGTTGGGTTGAGTTATGTCGTCCATTCCAACGGGATCGTCTACTGCGATCTTGTCTTGCGCTCCAGAGCGAAAGGCTCCTTTTTTATTTCACGCGGCGCAGCCAAATGCTCGCACCAGGATCGGTGAGCAATTGCGGCCATCGGTTGGCGACGACAGCGTGATGTTCATAAACGAGATAACGGGAAAACAGCATGATTTCGAACGCATCGTTGAACTGCAGAAAGCTACGCAACATGTAGACTTCGTTCCAGCCTCGTCCTTCGAAAACCCATTCAGCAGGATATTCAAACGGATAGAAGACGTCGTGAAAGTGAACGAGAGTGCCAATTGGGACTGCTGGAAGTAGCTCTCGAAAGATCCACTCGACGTCGCTGCCGGTCTTTACGACATGCGTCGAGTCGATGAAGAGGATGTCGCCCGCGTCGAGATCGGCGACGAGGCCAATGCCCACTTCTTGGGCTGGTGCCTCAATCACTCTGCAAAGCGACTCGTCACCGTCGTCAAGAACGGACCACAATCGTTCGGGGAACGGCTCGACGAAAACACATTCGATCGCGCCGTCGAAGAAGGCATCGTTGACGTCGAGCAAAAGTGCCGACGAAAAGCCCGATCCGATCTCTACGACGCGCTTGGGCTCGAATGCTCTAAGGAGGAGAGCGTACGTTGCCCCGTCGCCGTAGGTGAACCATCCGTTGTCGTACCAGTACCGACGGCCAGGTGTTGGGTGCGGGGTGAGACGCAGATCGGCCACCACTGATGTGAGCGAACGGAAGAGGGTCAGCTGGGCTTGATCTCTGAGGTCGATCCCACCCAGGGGGCGGTCAGGGCGAAAGATGTCCGTCTCTCGTGCTCGTATGTCCGAGAGATCCGGAACGGGAGAATAGAAATGCCCTGGCGGGAACATCTGCCCGTCATGAAGCGGGGCGACGGCGAGCGGCGATGCCGGCTGGCCACTCCTCCGCGGGCCCACGCGACGCGAGCGGAGTCTTCCAATCATTGCTCCTACCCCCGGGCGCCCAGCTGTGCTCGTCATGCGAGCAAGGATACGTTTGCCGAATCCCGGCGGTTGCGTCGCGGCACGGTGGATGGGCTGCAGCTCACGATGAACGTCTTGTGCGCTACAGGCTCAACTCGAGAGAGTTCGTATAGATGGCGCGATACGCGTCAATGACGTCCTGCGGCTCGCCAATCGCGTGGATCCTGCCGCCGTGTAGGAGAAGCGCCCGTTCGCAGAAGCGCGAGAGTGCGTCGAGGTCGTGGCTGACAAAGACGATCGTCTTCCCGTCCTCGCGCATCCTCTCGAACGTCTCGAAGCATTTCGCCTGGAACTCCGCGTCGCCGACGGCCAGCACCTCGTCCAGCAGAAGGATGTCGAACGGGACCTGGATCGCGATCGAGTACGCGAGCCGGACCAGCATGCCGCTCGAGTAGTTCTTCAGCTTCTGATCGACGAACCGT
>DATFHJ010000022.1:0-13883 GCA_035248585.1 Thermoanaerobaculia bacterium | reverse complement strand
TTGTCACCGTCCGGCGGGAGGGTGATGGGCGCCGCGGACGCAACCGCGGCGATGAGCAGCGCGGCCGCTGCAAGGAGAGAACGCATGAGGGGCTCCTTTCGTAAGTAAGGCGGATCATATGTTCGCGGCCGGCCCGCGCTGTCAACGACTCGTTGCGTTCCGCATACGAAACGTTTCGAATCTACGCATGACGAGGTATCTCGACTTCCAGGCCGACTTCTCTTCCCCGGACATCGTCGACGCGTATGACGAGCTGCCGCTCTGGTCGGCGATGTTCGGGCTGCTCCTGCTCGATGAGGTGCCGCTGGCCGGCGTTCGCGCCGCGCTCGACGTCGGCTGTGGCACGGGCTTCCCGGTGATCGAGCTCGCGGAGCGGCTTGGCCCGTCCGCGGAGGTGCACGGGATCGATCCGTGGGCCGCGGGACTGGAGCGCGCGCGGCAGAAGGCCCGCTTGCGAGCGACGCCGAACGTGACACTGCACGAAGGATCTGCGGCGCAGATGCCGTTCGCCAACGGTTCCTTCGATCTGATTGTTTCGAACCTCGGCGTGAACAACTTCGACGATCGCGACGCGGTGGTGCGCGAGTGCCGGCGCGTCGCGCGCGACGGAGCCGTCCTCGCGCTGACCACGAACCTGCAGGGCCATATGCGCGAGCTCTATGAAGTCCTCGAAGACGTGGTCGGCCCAAGCGACGCGCTGCGTGCGCATGTCGAGCATCGCGCAACCGTCGCCGGTGTTCGCGAGCTGCTGGAACGCGGCGGCTTCGCGGTCACGCGCGTCGTCGAGCGCAGCGGCACGATGCGCTTTGCGAGCGGCACGGCGCTGCTGAACCATCACTTCATCAAGCTCGGTTTCCTCGACGGCTGGAAGAGCGTCGTGGCCGGACGCGAGCGCGAGGTCTTTCCGATTCTTCAGCAGCGGCTCGATGAGCGCGGACCGCTCACGCTCACGATTCCGATGGCGTACATCGAAGCTACGGCTTAGCAGCCTTTCGGCGGCTCGCCTTCGGCGCCGGGGTGGCGGCCCACTTGTGCGCCCAGTCCTTGATGGCCTCGACGGCCTCGCCGAGGGCGCGCCCCTTTTTCGTCAGCGCATACTCCACGCGCACCGGCGTCTCCGGAATCACCGTCCGCTCGACGATGCCTTCGGCCTCGAGCTCCTGCAGGCGCTCGCTGAGCATACGGTCGGTGATGTCGGGGATCGCGTCGCGCAACGTGGCGAAGCGGCAGCGCGACTGCAGCAGCAGCGAGATGATGGCCCCCGTCCAGCGCCGCCCGATCAGTTCGATGGCGTGGTGAAACGGCATGCACAGCGCCGGCTCCGCTTTCTCTTCGCGCTTCATCACGATGGAGAATCGCATGATCCGATGGGGAATTTCCAGTGACTACCCGATATTTAGTCGATATGTAAAGTATAGTGACTACATAAAAGGGAGTTACCAAATGGACATCGGATTTCTCATCGCCCGCATCGTTTTCGGCTTGCTCATGGCCGCGCATGGAACGCAGAAACTGTTCGGCTGGTTCGGCGGCTATGGCCTGAACGGCACCGGCGGCTTCTTCGAGACCCTCGGCTTCAAGCCGGGGCGCCTCTTCGCCACCGCGGCCGCGCTCGGCGAGGTTTTCGGCGGCCTGCTCATTGCCCTCGGCCTGTTCGGGCCGGTCGGCCCCGCGATCGTCGTGTCGATCATGATCGTCGCCGCGGTGACGGTGCACTGGCACGGCGTCTTCGCGACCACGAACGGGATTGAAGTGCCGCTGCTCTACGCCACCGTCGCGATTGCGCTCGCGCTTACCGGCTTCGGCCGCTACTCGCTCGACGCCGCACTCGGCATCGCGTCGATCTGGAAGCCGGCTTTGACGGTGGGCGTCCTCGCGGCGGGTGTCATTGGAGGCGCTCTCAATCTTTCGCTCCGCCGGTCTGAAGTCGCGGCGGAGTAAGGTATAACGCCCGCGATGCAACTGCCGTTTGCCGCTCCGATCGAGCCGATGCTCTCCGCCGCCTCCGACAAACTGCCGGAAGGCGGCGGCTGGCAGTTCGAGCCGAAGTGGGACGGCTTCCGCACGCTGGTCTTCCGCGACGGCGACGAGATTCTTTTGCAGAGCCGCGATCTGAAGCCGATGAATCGCTACTTCCCCGAAATCCTCCCGCCGCTTCTGGCGACGCTGCCGGATCGTTGCGTGCTCGACGGCGAGCTCGTGATCGTCGGCGAGAGCGGCGGGCTCGATTTCGAGGCGCTGCTGCTGCGCATCCATCCCGCGGCGTCACGCGTGAAGCTGCTCGCGGAGCAGACGCCGTCGTCGTTCGTCGCGTGGGACCTCCTCGCGATCGGCGATGAGGATCTGCGCGAGGCACCGCTGTCGGAACGGCGCGCGCGATTGGAGCAGGTGCTGCAGTCCGCGAAGCCGCCGGTGCATCTGTCGCCGGCGACGGAGGATCGCGCGCTGGCCGAGGATTGGTTCCAGCGCTTCGAAGGCGCGGGACTCGACGGCGTGATGGCGAAGCGGCTCGATTCGCCGTACGCCGCCGGCGAGCGGACAATGTTCAAGATCAAGCACGCGCGCACGGCGGACTGCGTGATCGCCGGCTTTCGCTGGCACAAGAACGGTCCCGGCACGATGATCGGATCGCTGCTCCTCGGCCTGTACGACAGCAAAGGCAAGCTGCATCACGTCGGCGTGGCTTCGGCGTTCAAGACCGCAACGCGCAAGTCGCTCGTCGAAGAGCTCGCGCCGCTGCGCGAGAACGCGCTCGAACATCATCCCTGGCGCGACTGGGCCGAGGCGCAGGCGCATGAGGGACAGCGGTTGCCCGGCGCGCAGAGCCGCTGGAATGCGGGAAAAGACTTGAGCTGGGAGCCGCTGCGGATCGAGCGGGTCTGCGAAGTGAAGTACGACCACATGCAGGGCACGCGCTTCCGTCACGCCGCGCACTTTGTGCGCTGGCGGTTCGACAAGCGGCCCGAGGATTGCCGCTACGATCAGTTGGAAGTGACGCCGGCCTACGAGCTGGAGCGCGTTTTCGGATCGCGGTAGCCGGCCCACGGATCGTAATCGGGATCCGGCGCTTCTTCCGCGGGACGCTCGTCTTCCGGCACGTGGCGCAGGTTCACGCGGATGCGCGTCCACGTGCTCGAGCGGCCGCGCATCGCATCGATCAGCACATCGTCGACCGCGAGCAGAGCCGCGGCTTTCGGATGCTTCGCCTTCCATCGCTCGAGTCCCGCGAGTGCATCTTCTTTGTGCTGCGCCTTCGAGACGGTGATGAGCGGCAGCTTCGGCTCGCGGCGGCCTGTCTTACTCGCCGACTTTTTCTTCGACGGCGCGACGCGCGACGGCTCGCCCTGCTGCTTCTTGTACATCGGCGGCCACGGCGCGTCGCCCTGTCCTTCGCGCTCCTGTTTCGCGGAGAGCTCGAGGATTTTCTCGAGCGAGCCGGGCGTGTCGTCGATGCCTTTCGATGCGTCGCCGCGCTCCGCGAACCGTTGCGGCGCGGTGACGAGCGTGAACGCCGCGGGATCGACGTACGCGACTTCGTCCCAATCGAGCGGCATTGAGACGCGCGCGTCCGGCACCGGCCGCACCGACCACGCCGAGGCCACGGTGCGGTCTTTCGCGTTCTGGTTGTAGTCGAGGAAAACGCCGTGGCGCTCTTCCTTCCACCACTTGCTCGTCGCGAGTTGCGGGACGCGCCGCTCGACTTCGCGCGCCAGCGCCAGCGCCGCGCGCCGCACCTGATCGAACGTCCAGCGCCGCTCGATGCGCACGTTGACGTGAATGCCGCGCGATCCCGAGGTCTTCGGCCAGCCTTTCAGCTCGAGCTCGTCCAGCACTTCACGCACGACAAGTGCGACTTTCCGCACGTCGTCCCACGCGACACCGGGCCCCGGATCGAGATCGACGCGCAGCTCGTCGGGATGCTCGAGATCATCCGCGCGCACCGGATGCGGATTGAGATCGATGCAGCCTAAGTTCACGACCCACAACAACTGCGCCGCGTCGG
The DNA here is from genome assembly GCA_035248585.1 of Thermoanaerobaculia bacterium. GTDB lineage: Bacteria > Acidobacteriota > Thermoanaerobaculia > Gp7-AA8 > Gp7-AA8 > QHVT01. Next base: position 9,880 of record DATFHJ010000022.1, on the reverse strand, counting down.
TGATCACGACCTCGTGCGCCGAGCGGCCTGAGGGAAACTTCAGCTCGACGGTCTCGATCCAATCGGGATGATTCTCCGGCGCGCGCTTCTGAAAAAACGGCTCCTGATCCGCGCCGTTGACGTAGCGCTTCAGCACGAACGGCCGGTTCGCAATCCCTCTCACCGCCCCCTCGGCGACGGCGAGGTAGTACTTCGCGAGATCGAGCTTCGTGTAGCCCGCTTGCGGAAAGAAGACCTTGTCGGGATTGGTGATCGTGACTTCGCGGCCGGCGGCTTCGAGCTCGATCGACGCCGACTTCGTCACGGCTCCAGCACCTTTCGCAGCGCCTTGAGCAGCTTCTCCGCTTCTTCGACTTGGGCGAGCAGTTGCGGATCGGCGCCGTCTTCGACGATCTCGGTCCATGGACGCCGCTTCAGCGCGGCGTTGAGTTGCTCGAGGTCGCCGGCGAGGCCGGTTTTCTTTTTCGGCTCCGGCGGCGCAACGGCATCGAGGACGGTGACGAGAGTCTCGCCGTCGACGAACTTCTGCCGCGCGACCGGATCGCGCAGCACGAGACGCAGTTTGCGGATGTCCTTCGAGTTCGTGATCTCGTTGTCGTTCACTTTGCGCACGATCTCGTCGAGCACGGTCGGCGTGAGCAGCGTCTTGTTGATGTTCTTGATCTCGCGCGCCCAGGTGATCGACGCGCCGGGCTCGGGCAGGTTCACCAGCTTTTCGGAGAGCTCGTAGACGTCGACCAGCTTGTCGAGCTCGCGCACGGTCACGCCGAGAATGTTCGCGGCGCTGGCGCGGCCGACGATGTCGACGAGTCCGTAGGCCACCATCTCTTTCTCCTTGGCGTCCCACTCCTTGCGCTGGCGGTGGATGTAGATCCAGACGCGCAGGCGCTCGTCATCGGTCAGCGTGCGGTCGGTGATCTCGAGCGGGATGCGGCGGTACTGATCCTTCTTCTGAGCTTCGACCAAAATTTTCGAGTTCGTCCAGCGGCGGTCGCCGTCGATGATGCGCAGCTTGCCCCGCACGTCGGGATGCGGCTCGACGAGGAGCGGCTCGAAGATGCCCTCGTTCGCTTCGATCTGCCGCTGCAGCTCGAGATCCTCCTTCGGGCCCATGCGCGGCTGGCGCGGATTCGGGACGACCTCGTACAGATCGCGCGAGTCGCGATAGGTGCGAAGAATCGTGCGGCCGAGGCGCCGCTCCTGCCATGCCGGCTCGGCGATCATTTCTGTGTCACTCGATAGGCGGCCGGGCGCAGTTGCACCGGCGCGGGCGGTTCGTCGTCGTCATCGCGCGCTTCCACGATCGCGGAGACGTCGGTGTCGATCTCGCGCAGCACGTGCTTGATGCGCGTCAGCACCGTGCCGCGCTTTTTCCAGACCGTGTCGTGCGCGCGCTTCTCCTGCACGTCGATCTCGAGCGCTTCATTCGCGAGATCCGAAGCCTCGGCGAGCTTGCGTTTGAATCCCGACGACGTCATGAAGCGGAAGAGGCGATTCAGTTTGTCGGCGCGCTCGGCGTCGCTCATCTTCGCGACGTCCATGGCTATGAGGGCCTTGCGCAGCACCTCGACCATCGGCCGCACGCGCGCCGGCGCGACCACGATCACGCCCGACTCGATGAACAGCTCGCGCTTGCCCGTGGGGAACGCCGGCGTCGAGAGAATCGCGTGATCGGCGGCCAGCTCCGTCTGCGCCTGGCGCAGCTTCGTGACGAACGCGTGCTGCCACGCGGCGCGCGGCGTCGAGTCGATGAGGATCTTGCCGCTCGATTTTCCCTTGTAGCGGACGTCGTGGAGGATGAGGCCGGGCCGCCCTTTGACGCGCGCGATCTGATCGTCGGAAAACGCGCCGCGCAACTCTTCATACAGATCGAGCTCCGCGCCCTCGCCGAGATCGCCTCCGGCTTTCTTCACCCGCCGGCTCATGTCGGCGATCTTCTTCTCCATCGCCGCGCGCTCGCGCGCGAACTCCGCGTCCTTCTTCAGGAGCGCCGCGTCGCGATCCTTCTGCAGGATCTGCCGCACGTCGGCGATCTCTTTCTTGCGGCGCTTCTCTTCCTGCTGGCGGACGTTGTCGATCAGTTTGTTGATGCGTCCCCGCTCCGCATCGATGGCCTGCCGCTCCTTCTGCAGCTTCTGCTGCTGGGCCGCGACTTCTTTCTGCAGGCTCGTGCGCAGCATGCGCTCCGCCTCGGCGAGCTTTTTTCGCTCGTCCTCGCGGATGGCGGCCTGAATCTGCAGAAACTTTGCGTGAGTGATCGTGCTGCCGCACCACGGACACTTCTCGCTGGTGGTGGGTGCTGGGAGTCCACGAAGGATACGCTCCATACTGGTCCTTTTTGGTCCTTGTGCTTTTACGCCTCGGATTGCTGGCTGTCAACCGATGTCAAGAAGTCATTCAGTGTCCTTTTTAATCCTTTTTTGTACTTTTGAATCCTTGTGCTACTCTGCGCCGGCACTTAATTGAGGAGAAGCAGCCATGGATCTGGTACTGAAACTTCGTGAGCTTCGGCGCATGCGTGGTCTGACGCAAAAGGATGTCGCTCGCCTCTCCGGCGTTGGCGAAAAGACGATCAGCTCGTTCGAGACGGGAGAGCGAATCGACTCGCTCAAGATCTCGCAGCTCGAACGGCTCCTGGCGGTGTACGGCTTGACCGAGCAGGATTTCTTCGGCGGAACGATCGAGAAAGAGATCGCGCCGTGGGAGCTCGGCGAAGAGGAGATCGCGATGCGGCGCCTGCTCGACGACCTGCACGGGCTGTCGAAGACCGCGCAGCGGAATCTCGTGGCCAAGTTCCAGCTGATGGTCGACACGATCGCCGAGGTGTACGGGGACCACGAGCCGGAGCGGTTTGCGCCGGAGCCGGCGTTCCTCGAGCGGCGATTAGGCGGATAATCGCGGCATGCGCCGCGTCCTCCTCGCGCTTCTCATAACCCTGCCGCTCGTCGCACAAGAAGCGCCGAAGGCCGCGCCAAAGCCCGCGCCGAAGCCGCCCGGCCCGTACGTGACGGTCTATCGCGATAAGGCGGTCGCGTTTCAGTTCCGGCGCGACCGCATCACACCGCGGCCGGATGCCGAGGGGACGTACCTGGTGTGGCTGCGCTGGCTGTGGGCCGAGCCGCGGCCGTGGAAGACGGACAAGGAAACGGTGCGCGGCGCGGTCGCCGATCTCGACTGCAAAAAACTACGCGTTCGCGAGCTCGCCGTGCTGCACAAGAATCGCACCGGCACGATCTACGACAGCGAACAGTTCGAGCCCGAACAGCAGAAGTGGCAGTCGTTCGATGCGAAGAGCGGAGCAGGGGCGGCGCTGAAACGCGTCTGCGAGTTCATCCCGCAGCTGCTCAAAAACGCCCCTCCTCCGACAAGCGGACGTTGAGGTCCACGTGCTGCACGCCCGCTTTCGTCGTGACGGGCCGCACCCAACCGAACGCGCCCGCGGCAACTGATCGCTGCTTCTCCGCCGCGGTCACGAACGGATCGTCGAGGAATCGCACTTCATCCGTCCCGCGCCGCGCGATGCGCGGGCCTTCGATCGTGAGGTGCAGGTGCGCGGGAATGCGCCGGCCGGGATAAGGCGCCGGGCGAATGGTCCGAAACTCGAACCGCCCGCTCGCGTCGCTCTTCGCCCATCCGCGCAGCCGCCAGCCGGGCGCCTCGTTCACGTTGTACACACCCTTGTGGTCGGTGTGATACGCGAACACGATCGCGCCCGCGATCGGCGTCTTGCCGTCGCGTTGAAACACGCGGCCGTGAATGATCATCGGAGTGCCCGGCTCATTCGGCGGCGCAATGCGTCCAACCGACCCGATTGCCGCCGGCCGCCGCTGCTGCGCCTCGGTCCACATCCGCACCCAATCCGTGTCCTGCGCCTGGACGCGCACGACCAACGCGATCAGAGAAAGAAGCCACACTCGTTTCATTCGGCACACTCCGAACACCGTCGCCACACAGGATACGCACACGCGGGACAGCGATTCCACGGCTCCACTTCGTCCGCGGACAGACCGTACCTCGCGACGAGGGAGTCGACCGTGGACGTGACGATGGCCGTGCATTCGTCGGGTGTCAGCCGCTGATGATTCGCCGCCCACGCGAAGCGGTCGCGATAGTCCGGCCACGCCGGCGCTTCGCCCCAGCGCCACGACGCATCGGCTGCATCGCGGCTCCGGCCGAGCAGGTGAAGGTGGACGCGCCGCGATTGCGCGGGAAGCTTCGGGCCGCGCGGCTCGGCATCTTCATGCAGCGCCCAGTTGCCCGCTTCCCAGTTGTTCAAACAACCGCCGGCGAGCTGCGGGAGCGCGGTCAGCATCGCCCGGCCCGTCGCGGCGACGAGAAAGGACCAACGCGTCAGTTCGTGCGGCGTGAGCTCCGAGCGATCCCACACTTCGCGCGGCGGATTCACGATCAGATTGCCGCCGTCCTCGCGGCTGACGAGCACCAGCCGCCGGTCCGGCAGGACGACCTCTCCGCCGCTGCACTTGAACAGAACCATGCTCATATGCTTAAAATAACTCCAACAATGAGACAGCCACGTTACGGTCTCCTGGTGTTCCTCGCCCTCACGTTTACTCTAACGTTGAACGCCGCACCGCGTCGACGTGCGGCAGTGCATCCCGTGGTGCCGAAACAGCTAACATCCTGGACGATCGAAGTGCTGACCGGCGGCGGGATCGCGCCGTCGATGCGGACGAGCATCGCGCTGCGCTCGTCCGGCGCGGCGACGCTGCTCGATTACCGCGGCGACGCGCTCTGCAGCGGATCCGCGACTGCCGGCGAGCTCGCAGCACTTGCGGCGCGCGTCGCCGAGGCGCGGCCCGACCAGTGGGCGGCCTCGTATGCGCGCGCCGAGAATCCGAACGGCTGCTGCGATCAGATCGGCACACGCGTGAAGCTCACGCGCGTCTTCGGCGACGTGACCGTCACGAATGAGACGTTCTGGTTCGACGATCATCCGCCGCTGCCGGCGGATCTGACCGCGCTGCACGCGGCGGCGTTCGGCGAAGGAAGTCCGCGCGCGCGGCTCGAGCCGGCCTGCCGCAACGAGCAGGCGCTGAAACGATGGACGATCGAGATCACCGAGGAGGGCGGCGTCGCCTATCGCTATCACCGCGTCGCACTCGACTCGGGCCGCAACGTCTACATCCAGCCGAACGTCCGCACGAACGCATGTCGCTTCACGCTCGACGAGTCCGAAGCGGAAGAGCTGAGTGCGCTGGTGCGAAGCGCGGACGCGGCCGGATGGGCGGCGTCCTACGCGCGCGCCGACAACCCGAACGGCTGCTGCGACCAGATCCTGACGAAGGTGCGCCTGATCCGCGGCGAGCTGGGACCGAACGGCGTCGCCGACGTCACGTACACGACGCAGTGGTTCTCGGATCATCCGCCGCTGCCGTCCGATCTCGAGGAACTGCACGCGCGGCTCGTCCGCGACGTCTTCCAGCGTTTCGGCGCACAATGCGGGCCGCTGTTTTGAGCGCCCGCTTCCCCGACGCCGTCGTCGCTTCGCTCCGCAAGAGCAAGATCCTCGGCATCCGCGCGGGCAGCGCGCCGCATCGCATCATCGGCATCTGGGTCGTGGTCGTCGAAGGGCGCGTGTTCGTGCGCTCGTGGAGTCTCGCGCCGCGCAGCTGGTACCGTACGTTTCTCGAAGAGCCGCGCGGCATCATTCAGATCGACGGCGACGAACACGCGGTGCGCGCGATCAACACGCGCAGCGAGCGGCTGAAGAAAGCCGTCGACGCGGCGTACGCGGAAAAGTACAACACACCCGGCTCGAAGAAATACGTCGAAGGATTCCGGCGCAGCAAGCGGCGGCGCGACACGACGACCGAATTAGTGCCGGCTTAGTCGGAACGCCGGCGTCCTCGCCGGCTGGACGGGCGTCGTCTCGACGCCCGGCGGCGGCGGGACGCCGCCGGATCAGCCGCCGAGGACGGCGGCGTTCCGAAACTACAGAAACACCTCACCCAGCGCATTCGTCTCGCGGCGGAACTGGGTCGGTGAAACGCCGGCGAACTCGCGGAACTCGTGGATGAGGTGCGCGTCGTCGAAGTAGCCGTGATCCTGCAGCGGATCGGCCAGCCAGGCGCGGAAGCGCATCAACCGCGAGAACGTCTTCGGCGTGATGCCGACACACTCGTTGAACGCGCGCTCGATCGTCCGCTCGGCGCGTCCGGTGATCCGCGTGAGCTCGCGGATGCGCAACGCGCCGTCGCGGCGGGCGATGAGCGCGGCCACTTCGCGGGCCATCGTCCAGCGCTCCGGCGGCCGCAGGCGGCGCAGGAGAAATCGCTCGATGGCCGAGACGCGATCGCGCGCGTCGAAGATCTCGTCGCAGCCGGGCATCGGCAGAAAGTGATCGCAAAACTCGGCCACCGGCTCGCGGAAGAACGCCGCGGTCGCGCCGATGTGAAAGCGGACACCGAAGACGTCGGCGCGGCGCGACGGCGTGACGATGGTCGGACGGCGGAGCTGCCCGACGAGCATCGCCTCCGGCTGCGCCTCGCCATTCGCGACGAACGGATCGCCAAAATGAAAGATCAGCTCGAACGCGCCGTCGGGAAGGATGCGCTCCATCGGCGGCGCGCCGGCGGACTGGCCGCGCAGGATCCAGAAACACTTCACATACGGCGCGAGCGGCGCGGAAGGCGCGAACTCGGAGTAGACGAGCGGCATCATTGCGAGCGCACGCTCTCGATGTTCTCCATCCACGTCTCCTTCCCCTTCGCGTACCACGTCCACTGGCTCCACACGCGATTCGCGTCGACGAAACGCATCCGGCAGCTGTCCATGTGCCCGACGTCGCGCGAGGCCAGGTTCGTGCCGCTGTGAAAGCGGAAAAGCACCGAGTGATCGGCGTCGTCGATCGTCGCCGCGACCAGCGTCGGTTGATTGCGTGCCTCGCAGTAGTGGGTCATGAGGAGCTGCTCGCCGTCGAGGAAGAACGTCGTCATCATGCCATCGTTGGCCTCGCCTTCGAAATGCGAGCGCTCGATGACGACCGTCCCTTTCGCCGCGACTTCGTACGTGGCGACGTCGGTCCAGCCTTTCGTGCTCTTTCCTTTCCACGTTCCTTCCATGGCTTTGAGTTTCTCGAAGATGGCTTTGGCGTCGGCGGGAGTGACCGGGCGCGGCTCGGCGGACAGCGTGGCGGCAAAGAGAAGGGCGAAGATGATTGCGTGTTTCATGTGGAGTGAGTGCGGCGTTCGATGCGAATGGTTGCGCGCAACCTTTTCGCGCGAATCGCGCACACAGCAGGCATGGACGAACGACAGCTCGTCGCCGAGTTCCTGAGCGGGAAGGAAAGCGCGTTCACCGCGCTCTACCAGCTGCACGCCCCATCCCTCTACGCCTTCCTCCGCCACCTCCTCGGCCGCTGGGAAAGTGAAGCGAACGACGCGCTGCAGGACGTCTGGCTGCGCGCCGCGCGCGACCTCCCGCGCTTTCGCGGCCTGTCGACGTTCCGCACGTGGCTCTTCGGCATCGCCGTGAACCGCTCGCGCGAGATCCTGCGCGGAACGCCGAACTTCGTCGATGAGCTGACCGAGGCGGACGGCCCGATCGCGATGGAACCGGCGGAGCTGCGGATCGATCTGCAGCGCGCGATCGCGCGGCTGCCGATGCGCTACCGCGAAGTGTTCGTGCTCCACGAGCTGTACGAGCACACGCACGCCGAGATCGGCGCGATGCTCGGCATCGACGAAGGAACCTCGAAGAGCAACCTCGCCCGCGCGCGAGCGCGGCTGCGCACAATCATCGGAGAACAGCCATGATCGACATCCCACGCGAACTGCCTCCGCCACCGGGCCTGGATCGCAAGATTGCACACGAGCTGCGGCGACAGGGATTGCTGCGCCGCCGCCCCACCTTCGCGTATCTCGCCGCCGCGGCGGCTCTGGTTGTACTCGTCGTCTGGTTCGTGCGTCCCGCGCCGCCCGCACCGAACTACATCCTGTTGCTGTACGAGTCACCGCGGTTCACCGGCGGCAATCGCGCGGAATACGGACAGTGGGCGCGGCAAATGCGGCCGCTGATCGTCGGAGGCGAAGAGCTGGGATCGCAGGATGTGTTTGCGAATGTGCCCGAACCGGCGCCGAAGCTCGCCGGCTACTTCCTGATCGACGCCGCCGATGACGCGGGCGCGATGCGCGTCGCGCGCGCCTGTCCGCACCTGCGCCACGGCGGAGCCGTCGTGCTGCGAAAAATCGTTCAGTGAATGGGTGCGTAGCACCACTGCTCGCCCTGGGCGCTGTCGGCCGCTTCGACGCGCGCGCAGAGCTTCTCGCCGTCGCGCCAGTAAAGGATCCGCTGCGGGAAGTCGTGCTTGAGGTTCTCGAACACGACCTTCGAGGCTTCGCTGCTCTTCAGCGGAAACACCGTCGCCGTTCCGCCCTGCGGCATGGCGATGTACGCCAGCTTCCCGTCGACCTCGGCGATGCGCAGAAACTCGAACGCCGTCTTTTTCTCGCCGGCGGTCTTGCTCATCCCGATCATCATCCTGCCGTCGGCGGCGGTCCAGTGTTCCTCGACGTTGCCGGCGCGCCAGGAGCCGGCCATCCATGCCGGGTAATTCGAAAGTGCGATCAACAGAAGAAGTGCTTTCATGGCCAAGATCGTCGCATAGGGGTCTTGTAGATTTCCGTCACGCGCGGGCGTCATGAAACGAATTCGCCTTCGCGCGCACTACTGAAACGAGAGAGTCGCGCCAGTCAGTTCCCAAGGAGGCATTATGCGAAAACTCGTTTCATCCACGTTCATTCTGCTCATGATCGCATGCGTCCTGAGCGCACAACCGGTTTCATCGGAAAAGTCACTCATCCTCTTCGACGAGGACGTCCGGCACATCGACCTCGCCGAGACGACACGCGCAACAATCCAACGAAACGGCGGTCGAGTGCGCGCCGTCATCGGCGTTTCCGGCATCCTCGCCGACCTGACACCGGCCGCTCTCCACGAAATCGCGGCGATCAGCGGCATTCGCGTCTATCGCGGCAATGACGCGGCCGACGCGGCACGGGAGTCTGACGCCGAAACCTCGCTGGCATTGACGACATGGAATCGTTTGCGAGAGCCGGCGTCTAACACAGAGACCGGGCAACGATTGTCGAACGACGTTCAGGCGAATCCGCGCCGAGTCGCCGGGCGGTTTCAGTTGAATACGCTTTCGGCCGGCTATCAGCAGCATTGGGAGCAAACGCGCCGCACGCTTCCGCCGCGACTGCAGCGCTCCAGTGGGATTGGCTGCGGATCGAACGGAGCCGATTATCTCGACACCAGCCTTTATCTCGCCGGCGACGTCGCGGTGGGCGTTTTCTATGTGCCCAGCGCCAATCCGTGGACGCCGGCACTGACGGCATCCACGTTCGCCGACGTCGTCACCGCTCTGGACGAGTTCATCGACATCGAGCCGCGGGCTCGCCTGACGTTTACGTACGTGAACGAAGTCAACGGAACGGGCAATCCGCTTGCGAAACCGCCGAACGAGTACGACTACGTGAACGACCTTCGCAGCACGTATTGCACGGACTGGGCATTTCTCATCGACATGAGCAACGGCGGCCCGTGGCCCAATGCCGACTACTGGGGCCCGGCATTGCGCATGGATCGGACGTTCGGCTGGTTTCACGACGTGCTGCGCCATGAGACCGCGCACGTGTTCGGCGCGTGGGACGGCTATGCGCCGAACGGCGCGCCAAACGGGAGATTCGGCTATCTCAATGGAACGCAGGGCAATGCCTGCGGACAGGGCGGCGGATATTTTTCGGGCGCAGGCGACTGCCTCGCCGATCTGATGAATGGCTGGGACCCGGTGTACGGCTACAACTCGCGCATCAGCGTTTCCACCGCAGGCCAGCTCGGCTGGTCGTCGGAAGGCGAC
>DATFHJ010000021.1:0-16104 GCA_035248585.1 Thermoanaerobaculia bacterium | reverse complement strand
TCGAAGCCGTTCGAGAAGAGCGTCGAGCCGCCGCCGCCCGCCGTCACCGTGCCGGTGATCGTGTAGCTGCCGGCCGCGTAGCCGTACACGCCGACCCACCACGTGCCGGCGCTCGGATTCGTCGCCGAGCAGGACTCGTTGCCGGACGCGGTGTACGGGCGGCAGATGTACGAGCCCGACGTCGGCTTGACGTTGAACTGCGTATAGATGTCGACGTCGGCCGTCGCGCTGGTCGTGGCGAACGTCAGGTTCGTCGCGCCGCTCGGAACGGTGATGTAGTAATACTTCCACGCGCCGAGAGCCACGCTCTGTCCCGTCACCGCGACGCCGCTCGTCAGCTGCGTGTCACCGCTGCCGCACGTGGCGCTGAAGTTCGCCGTCACATTCGCCGAGGAGATCGTCACGCTCGCCGATACCGGCGAGAACGTGCAGCCGGCCTTGCTCGGCGTGACGGTGTACGTGCCGGCGGCGAAGCCGGACATCGAGTAGTTGCCGGAGCCGTCGCTCGTCGATGACGAGCTGCCCGCCGTCACCGTCGCGCCCGACGTGCTGGCGTTGCCGCTGATCGAGTACGTCGGCGTCGAGCAGGACGCGGTGAAGTTGACGCCGGTGACGTTCGAGGCCGTGATCGTGACGGAGCTCGAGGCCGGCGAGAACGTGCAGCCCGACTTGCTCGGCGTTACGGTGTAGGTGCCGGCGGCGAGGCCGCTGATTGAGTAATTGTTCGAGCCATCGCTCGTGGCCGACGAAGAGCCGGCCGTCACCGTCGCGCCCGAGGTGCCGGCGCTGCCGGAGATCGAGTACGTCGCGGCGGTCGTCGTCGTGATCTTCGCCGTCCAGATCTCTTCCTTCGCGTTGTTGCGGCGGTCGGTCCAGGAGGGGAAGAACGAGTTGCCGTAGCCGGAGAGGCCGTTGTAGTCGCCGAACTGGTTGCCGGAGTCGGCGCCGCTGATGGTCTCGTCGGTCATCGACGTCGTGACTTTGACGGGCGCTTCCCACGACACGCCGCCGTTGGTGGAGAGCTGATAGTAGATGTTGACCTTCTTGCGGCCGGCGTCGTCGACGGTGTCGTAGTAGATCGCGCCGAGGTTGCCGTTCGTCTCGTCGACGGCCAGGAAGGGATTGAACTGATCATTGAGGCCGCTCTGGTTGTTGATCTTGACGCGCGCGCTCCAGGTCGTGCCGCCGTCGGTCGAGCGCGAGAACCAGACCCGCGTCTTGCACGCCGACGACACGCTCGATCCCGGCTCGTTCGACGCCGCGGTGCAGCCGGTGTCGCCGGAGAGATCGGTCCAGAGCGCGTAGACGTTGTTCGTCGTGCCGTTGCGGTACGCGGCGGCGGCGACGTAGATGAGGATGCGCCGGCTGTTGAACGCCGGCACGCCGATGTCGTAGGAGTCGTAGGTGGTGACGATGCGGACCGGCGTGGAGTAGCTCGCGCCGCCGTTCGTCGACTTCACGACGTAGATGCCGCGCGATCCGGTGTCGGGCCACATGCCGAAGACGTCGCCGCTGCTGTTCGTCTTCACGTCCGCGCCGATCGCGGTGCCGGTGGTCTCGGTGCCGCTGACCTTGATCGGCGAGCCCCACGCCGTCGAGGTGCGGCGGTTCATGTACGCCGGCGCGCCGTTGTGCCAGATCACGTAGTTCTGATCCTTGTACGGCGACGACGCGCTGTGATCGATCCACTGCATCTGCTTGTCGGTGTTCGTCTGCGTGCCGGAGATCGTGCCGTCGAAGACCCACGTTGCACCGCCGTTGGTCGAGCGGTACGACTGCACTTTCAGCACGGTCTGCGCGGAGTTGATGCCCATCGTCGTCGACCAGGCCGTGCCGTCCGACGTCCAGTCGACGGTCGGGTCGGAGTGGAACGCGTCGCCGCTGGCCAGCGGCAGATTCGTCTGCCCCCACGTCACGCCGCCGTCGGAGGAGTAGTACATGCCCTGCATGCCCGAGCCGCCGATGTTGTTCGAGCCGGCGATGATCTTGTTCGGGTCCCAGTAGTTGATGCGGATGTCGGATTCGCTGCGGGAGACCGTCTGCGAGCCGGAGGTGCGGACGTTCGAGCCGGCGCTGGCGCCGTTGGCGACGATGCGGAAGCCGCGGCCGCCGCGCTCTCCTTCTTCTGCCTCGTCTTCGTCGCGGTCCCCGAATTCGATCCCCGGTCCCATCTGGGCGTCGGGATCGCCGGACTTGAAGTCCTGGTGGCTCATCATCCACTCGAGGACTTCTTTCAGGACGAGCGGATAGCCGCCGGTCGGGTCGCTGTCATTGTCGTAATTGGCTTCCGGATGGCCTTTCCGCCAATAGACTTTGAGCCACGGCGGGACGATCTCGTCGTCGGCGTCCTTGGCCTTGAGCTTCGAGAAGTCCTGATTGTCTTTGATCAGTTTCTCGAGCTTGCTGTTCGGCTTCGCCTTCGCTTTCTTGAGCTGTTCGTCGAGGGAGGGGAACTGTTTGGCTTCGGCGTGAGGCGGGAGGATGGCCGCCGTAGCGACCAGGATCGCGAAAATGGACAAGATTCTCTTCACAGTTTTCCCTTCTTGAGTTTCTTCCGTTGGACCTGTAAAAGTTCGGTGACTAACTCAAGAGTTGTGCCGGGGCTAAACCGCTCATTTTTGGCTGGTTCGGTAGTTTCATTGACCCATTTTTCATGAATGACGATTCAGTGGCGGGTCATGAGTTGAGCATTCATGCAGTGATTGACCCACTTACTTCGTCTTTTCCGCCAGATAGGTCTCCAGCACGCCGAGGGGCATCGATCCCTGCCCGAGGATCCACTCGTGGAACTGGCGGATATCGAAGCGCTGGCCGAGGCGGCGGCGGGCATCCTCGCGCAGCTCCATGATCCGCAGGCTGCCCAGCTTGTACGCCAGCGCCTGCGCCGGGATGTCCGTCGAGTACCGCAGCGTCTCCGTCGCGGCCTCGGTTCCCGACAACATCGAGTGCGCCATGAGGTAGTCGATCGCGCGCTCGCGCGACCAGCCGAGCGCGTTCATGCCGGTGTCGACCACGAGCCGCGCGGAGAGCATCGAGTCCATCATCAGGCGTCCCGCGCGATCGTATGGATCGGTGTAGATGCCCATCTCCTTGCCGAGCGCCGCGGCGTATTCGCCCCAGCCCTCGACGAAGACCGTGTCGAAGCTCTCGCGGCGAACCGGATGCAGCGATTCGTTTTCGCTTTGCCGCGTGATCTGGAAATGATGGCCGGGCACGAGCTCGTGCGCCATCAGGGCCATGCCGAAGAGCAGATTACGCTCGTTCGTCTTCGAGCCGTTGAAGTAATAGAGACCAGTCGGATCGTTCGGCGTCGGCCACTTGTAGTAGCCGAACGTCATCGCCCCTTCGAGCGCGGGATCGAGACGCTGCACGCCGTACTTTGCGCGCGGCATCACGGAGAAAAAGTCCGCGAGATGCGGCTCGATCGTCTTCACGTACTTGTCGAGTCGCGCGCGAATGCCGTCGGCCGCGGACTCGAAGAATCGCGGATCGGTTTTCAGGAACTGCAGGAACGCGTCGCGCGTGCCGGTGAAGCCGGTCTGGTTGCGGATGTCGTCGAGCTCGCGGTCGATGCGCTCGATCTCGCGCAATCCGAGCGCATGGATTTCCTCGGGCGAGCGCTCGAGCGTCGTCGAAGCCTTGATGAAATAGCGGTACGCCGCCGCGCCGCCCGGTTGCTGCGACAGCCCCACGGCCCGCGGCGCGGCCGCTTCGTACTCCGGCGAGAGCACGGCCAGCAGACGATCGTGCGCCGCCTGCGCCGCCGGCAGCGGCGCCTTCCCGAACAGCGCGCGGACCGCGGGGATCTCCGGCTGCGGGATGAGAATCCCGCGCCGCTGCTGCTCGCGCAGGACCGTTGTCAGCCCATCGATGTAGCGAATGTACGACTCGAGGATGCGCGGATTGCCCTCGAACTTCACTTCCCGCGTCGTGCGAATCGCCGACGCATAGGGCGTGACCTGAAACCGCAGATAGAAATGCTCGAGCCCCTCGACCTCGAGCTGCTGCTGCCACCGCAAGACCCCCAACGTCACGCGCTCCTCGGCCGTGAGATTTTTCGCATCAACACGATCCAGCCTTCGCAGAATGCTTCGCGCAAACGCCGCATCGGCTGCCGCCTTCTCGTAAGACGGATCGGGCATTTTCTCGACGGGGAGCCCGAGCTTCATGCGAATGGAGAGATCGTCCTCGACGCGATGTGCCCACACATCGTCGGCGATCGACTTCAGTTGCGCGGGGCCTGTGCTGGAGGCGCAGCCGACGGCGAGGAGGAGGGGGAGCAGCAGCATTTGTTTGCGCATGGGGTAGGCTAATTGTGGCTTATGAGACAAAACGGGGTGAAGCTGATCCACGCGATTGCAGCCCACGGGAAACGTGTTAACAGCGTAGCCTTCGATCCGAATGGCGGGATGCTAGCGAGCAGCGGTGATGATCGCGCCGTCAAGGTATGGGATATCGGCAGCGGCGGGCTGGTGGGCATTCTCAGCCACGACACCATGATCAATAGTGTCGCTTTTGATCCAGCGAGTAGAACCGTAGCTGGCGGTAGCAGCGACGGCACGATAAAGCTGTGGGAGTTTCCGGACGGTAAACTGCTCCCCTCTCTCAACAAGCACGAGAATACGGTCTGGAGTATCGCATTCGACGCGCAAGGCCAAACCCTCGCCAGCGGTAGCAGTGACAGAACCGCGAGAATTTGGAATTGGCGAAATGGCAACGCGCGCGCCATTCTCACAGGTCACCTAAGTGGCATCCGGAGTGTGGCTTTCGGTCCGAAAAACGGAATTCTAGCCAGCAGTAGCGAAGACCACACCGTGAAAATCTGGGAACCACATACCGGCAGATTGCTCCACAGCCTCCAGTGTGGGGGGTACGCCTTAGCAGTGGCATTCTCGCCGGATGGCGCGACGCTAGCCAGTGCTAGTAGCAATGACGTGGCTATCTGGGAGCCGCACACCGGCAAACTGCTCCGCACTCTGGAAGGTCACACGAGTTATGTGACTTCCCTGAAATTTTCTCCCGACGGACGACTGCTAGCTTCGAAAAGCAACCATGACACCATTCGGCTGTGGAATTGCGAGACTTGGGAGAGCGTCGGATTCATTTATGAGCAGACTCATAATCTGCTTGCGGCACTCGCTTTTCATCCCACGATGCCGCTGTTGGCGACCGGTGACGAGTCCGGCGTAATCCGCCTTTTCGAGCTCGACTACAACGTACTCCTTCGCCAGAACACGCCCGCCATCCACCACACCACCGCCAAGATCGTGATCGTCGGCGACCACAGCGTCGGCAAATCCGCGCTGGCCTATCGCCTGATCCACGGCCGCTTCGAAACACAGGAATCCACGCACGGCCAAAAGTTCTGGATCTTTCCCGCCCTCGGCAAGCAACGCGCGGATAAAACGGAATGCGAAGCCATCCTCTGGGACTTTGCCGGCCAACCCGACTACCGCCTCGTACACGCGCTATTCGTCGACAACGCCGATCTCGCACTGGTGCTCTTCGACGCGTCCGACCTCCGCGATCCGCTGCACGGCGTCGGCTTCTGGCTCAAGCAGCTGCAAACGGCACAGTCGCGCTGTCCAATCATCCTCGTCGCCGCGCAGACAGACCGCGGCACCGGGCCTATGACGCAGGAAGAATTGGAGACGTTCTGCAAAAAACACAACATCGTCGGTCCGATTGAGACGAGCGCTCTAACCGGTGCCGGCATCGACGCGCTGGTCGAGCGCATGAAGTCTCTGATCCCATGGGACGACAAGCCGGCCACGGTCACGACACTCACGTTCAAGCGGATCAAGGACTACGTGTTAGGCCTGAAGGACAAAGGATTCATCGTCACGGTGGCGGAGCTTCGGAACTCGCTCGAAGCCACCGATGGAGAAATCCTCACCGCCGTCGGTCACCTCGAAAACTATGGCTATGTGAAACGTTTGCGTACGTCGAAGGGCGAGATGCGCATTCTGCTGCAGCCGGAGCGGCTCAATAACCTCGCCTCGTCGTTTGTGCTCGAGGCACGCCGCAATCCGAAAGGGCTCGGCGCATTGGAGGAGAAGCGGCTGCTCGCCGGCGGCTACGCCTTTCCCGAATTGAAAGACTTGCAGGCGAGCGACCGCGATGTCCTGCTCGATTCCGCAGCGCTGCTGTTTCTGGAGCACAACGTCTGTTTTCGCGAAACCGATCCGCTGCGCATGGAGCCGTACCTCGTCTTCCCGGAGCTGATCAATCTGAAGAAACCGCCAGAAGACGAATCGGCGACGGAAGACGGCGTCGCGTACACGGTGAGCGGTCCGACGGAGAACGTGTTCGCGTCGCTGGTCGTGCTCCTCGGGTACACGCACACCTTCACGCGGACGGCGCAGTGGCACAACAACGCCCGCTACGAAGTCGGCGATGGACTGGTCTGCGGGTTCCGACAGGACGCAGAACGCGATGGCGAGCTCGATTTCGTGCTTCGCTTTGCACCGAACGTCGGACGTCCGGTGCGGACGCTTTTTCAGGGGTTGTTCGAGAGCTTCCTGGCGCGGCGGAATCTCACCGTGATGCGCTACGAACCAGTGCGCTGCGGAAACGGGCACATTCTCGATCGCGCAGTCGTCCGCCAGTGGATGAAAGACGGGAAGCAGTTCGTGTTCTGCAACGACTGCGGCGAGAAGCTGACGCTGCCGGCGATGGCGGAACCGATCGCGTTGACGCGCGAGGTCAAAGCGGAAGTCGACGCGCAACGCCACGCTGCCGAGCAACGGACGCGCTTCGAACAGGCCGTCTTCAGCATCCGCGCATTCGTGTCCGAGCAGAAGATCACGCCGCCATCGTGCTTCATCAGTTACGCGTGGGGAGCGCCGGAGCAGGAGCGCTGGGTCGAGAAACGGCTCGCCGCGGATCTGCAGAAAGCGGGCATCGAGGTGGTGCTGGACCGGTGGCACAACGCGCAGATCGGCGCGAGCGTCGGGCGGTTCATCGAACGCATCGAGAAGATCGATCGCATTCTCGTCATCGGCACGACACGCTATCGCCAAAAGTACGAGAACAAAGACGCAAGCACGGGCTACGTCGTCGCGGCCGAGGTCGATCTCATTCACAATCGTCTCCTCGGCACGGAACCGCAGAAACAGACCGTACTCCCGCTCCTGCTGGACGGTGAGAAAACGGCTTCGCTTCCGCCGCTGCTGCATGGCCGCGTCCACGCGGACTTCCGCGATGAGCGTTCGTACTTTACGACCGCGTTCGATCTGATCCTGAGCCTGTATCAACTCCCGGTCACACATTCCGCGGTGGCGGACTTGCGGGAGTCGTTGAGCGAATCTCGATTACCTCGCAGGTAATGGTGTCCGTTGCATGGCAGGTATAGATTTCGCGGCATGAGTGCATTCGGACTACTGTTGCGCGAGTGGCGGTCGCGCCGCCGCGTGAGCCAGCTCGATCTCGCGGTCGAGGCGGGGGTGTCGTCGCGGCATGTGAGCTTCATCGAGACCGGGCGTTCGCAGCCGAGCCGGGAGATGATTCTGATGCTGGCGCGGGTGCTCGACGTGCCGCTGCGCGACCGCAACGAGTTGCTCATGTCCGCCGGCTATGCGGCGATGTATCGGGCCAGCGATCTCGATGCGCCGGCGCTCGAGCAGGCCAGGCGCGCGCTCGACTTCATGTTGCGGCAGCAGGAGCCGTATCCGGCCATCGTCGTCGATCGCTCGTGGAATCTGCTCAAGGCCAACAACGGCGCGGTGCGATTGGTGGAAGCGTTCGCCGACGCCGAGGCCGCGGGCGAGTGGGGCGGGAACGCGATGCGGCTCATGTTTCATCCGCGCGGCTTCCGTCCGCACATCGTCAACTGGGAAGCGATGGCCGCGGCGCTGATCCAGTGGCTGCACCGCGACGTACTGAGCGGCATCGGCGGTGACGACACGCGCCGTCTGCTCGCCGAACTGCTGTCGTATCCCGGCGTGCCGCCGCGCTGGCGCACGCTCGACCTCGACGTCTCCACCGCGCCCTTCCTGGCCATCGATTTCTCGAAAGGCGATCTCCACCTTCGTTTCTTCTCCACCCTCACATCCCTCGGCACTCCGCACGACATCACATTGCAGGAGCTCCGCGTCGAGGCGTTTTTCCCGGCGGATGCCGCGACCGAGGAGGCGGCGCGGCTCATGGGCGATAGCTCATCGCCGGCCGGTAGGTGAGGATCTCCACGGTCAGCCGATTGATCAACTGGTTGACCTTCTCCGGCAGCGGCTCCTGTCCCGCGAGGATCGCCGAGACGTTCGCGTACGGGCGAAGGCGCAGGTAGCGCGGCGACGGTCCGCCGGCGATCATTCGATACCAGAGCGTTTCGCTCTCCGGCTTCGATTCGGCGAGCGCGGCTTCGAACGCGCTCTCGGCGCCCGGCGCGAGATCGATCGTCGTGAATTCGAGGCGCGGCGTTGGCTGGGGCTCGCCGCTGCCGCGCGAGAGCGCCGGCAGATATTGATAGAGGCCGCTGCCCGTGAACTCCGCATGCGGCGTGACGTTCACGATGTTGTCGCGCTCGTCGTCGGCCGGGTTGACCGGTTGATCGAGCTCCGCGGCGGTGTGTCCGAACGTCGCGTAGACGAACCAGCGCTGCCGCTCGCCGGCCCAGATCGACCAGCCGTACCAGACCCAGGGGTCTTTCGCCTGGCGATGCCACTCGAGGTGGCGGATGTAGCCCGCCTCGAAATCGACCGTGTCGCCGTCGTGCGGCCGGAGAAATGCGATGCGCGCGTACGGGCCGCGCTCGGTCTGCGCGCTCACACTCATCGAAACGAAGAGGGCGGCGAGGGAGAGCAAGTGAATGTTCATCGAAGGACAACATCGGCCGCGCGGGGCTGGCCTTCAATTACCTGACGCGTAATGGTGTGCATCTTGCTCGCGAGCGAAGCGGAGGAGACCGCATGCGCCCCCGTACCCTGATCATCGCGATGTTCGTGACCCTGACCGCGATCACCGCTCTCGCCGCCGACACCGAGCCGCCCATCATCTCGAGACCCACTGCCAGCCCGAACACCCTCTCGCCGGCGGACGGCAATTTCGTGAAGGTTGCGATCTCGATCAACGTCGCGGACAACGACGATCCGAAGCCGCGCTGTGCGGTTCGCTCCGTCTGGTCCGATGACGACATCTCCAACGATTGGCAGATCATTGGGGACATGGAGGTGGCGTTGCGCGCCTCCGCGAAGCCGGCGGAGGACCGGTACTACTACGTCGTCGTGATCTGCACCGACGCGTCGGGCAACGAGGCCGGCGACGCGGCCCCGGTGCGCGTGGTTGCGCCGCCGTCGAAGGAAGACAGGCCGCCGGTGCTACAGAGCCTGACGGCGTCGCCGAACGTCCTCTCGCCGCCGAACGGCCAGATGGTTCCGGTGAAGGTGGACGTCAAGGTGACGGACGACAACGACTCGCAGCCGCGCTGCGCGATCCGCTCCGTCTGGTCGAATCAGGAGATCTCGTCCGACGATTGGAAAATCAGCGATACGTTCGAAGTCGCGTTGCGTGCGACGGCGAGACCGGGTGAGGACCGCACGTACAACGTGGTCGTGGTCTGCGCCGACTCCAAGGGCAATGAGGCCGGTGACTCCGTGCGCGTCACGGTGACGGCGCCTCCGGAGAAGGTCGATCATCCGCCGACGCTGGTGCGGCTGAGCGCGTCGCCGGACGTGATCCCGCGGGCGAATAACGAGATGGTGCCGGTGAAGATCGAGGTGCAGGCGATCGACGACAACGATCCGAAACCGCGCTGCACCGTCCGCTCGGTATGGGCGGATCAGCTCATCACCGAGGCCGACTGGAGAATCACCGGCGAGCTCGAAGTATCACTGCGCGCGACCGCGCTGCCGGGAGAGGATCGGTTCTATCACGTCGTCACGGTCTGCACTGATTCGGCCGGAAATGAAGCCGGCGATGCCGCGACCGTGCGTGTCGTCGCACCGGAATTGAAGACCGACAATCCGCCGGTGCTGCTGCGACTCGAGGCCGATCCGAAGGTCCTTTCGGCGAACAACGAGATGGTGGCGGTGAAGGTCGCGGTGCAGGCGATCGACGATCACGATCCGAATCCGCGCTGCGCGATTCAGTCGGTCTGGTCGGATCCGCAGATCCCGGCGGACGATTGGAAGATCACGGGCGCGCTCGAGGTCGACCTCCGCGCGTCGACGAGCGACGGACAGGATCGGATCTACAATATCATCGTGATCTGCACCGACTCCGCGGGCAACCAGGCGGGCGATGCGGCGAAGGTACGCGTCGTCGCGGACGAGAAGCGGTCGGCCTCCGCGCCGGTGATCATGAGCTTCGCCGCGACGCCGGATGTGCTCACGCACAACGACGAGCTCACGCCGGTGAAGTTCAAGCTGCAGGTGACGGACGATGACGATCCGCAGCCGCGCTGCCTCGTGACGAACGTCTGGTCTGAACAGTTCATCGAGAACGACTGGAAGATCAGCGACGATCTCGAAGTGACGCTGCGGGCCACGGCGGCCGGCGGACAGGATCGCGTGTACAACGTCGGCGTCAGCTGCACCGACTTCGCCGGCAACGTTGCCAGCGAGGTGACGACGGTGCGCGTGCCGGCGGCACAGGCGCAACCGCCGTCGAGGCGGCGGTCGAGCAGGTCGTAGGTTATCGAGCGCCGGCGTTTCGCCGGCGCTCCAGTGGAGCGGCGGGCTTTAGCCCGCCGAAGCTTTCCAGCGGGCTAAAGCCCGCCGCTCCACCACGTCACTCACTGAACGATCTGGAACGAGTCGAACATCTGCCCCACGGCCGGCGCGGTGCGCTGTTCCGCCGAACGGCCCATGTACAGCAATTGATAGAAGTGGTCGTCGATGACGGAGAGGCGCGCGCGGAAGAAGGCGCCGCTGCCCTGGAACATCAGGCGCGCGGACGGCACGTCGCCGGCGCGCGGCTCTTCGGTCTCGAGCGTCGCGCCGACGCTCTTGAGCAGCGACGTGCGCGTGCCTTCGATCAGCTTCTGCGGATCGAGGACCTTGCCCGGCATCTTGCTGACGGTCACGATCACGGCCTCTCCGCTCGGCGCTTTGGCGATCCAGTTGCTCGTCTCGATGTCCCCCTCGGGCGACTTCGTCGTTTGCACCTGTTTCGTGAACGCGCCGAATCCTTCCGGCAGCGTGACCGCGAACGGATCCGCCGCGGGCTCCGCCGCGAGACTGAATGTGAGGATGATTGCGGGCACAACGAACTTGATTGCTTTCATGACGATTCCTCCGTTTTCACGATTCAAAAATGTCGAATGATTCGTCGCGCGCGGTTGCGGCGATCCGCATGCGCGCGCGCAGCACGTCGGACGGACTCAGGAACCCCGACAGGCGTCGATGCGTGTCGACGACCGGACAGCGATCGACGCCGCGCAGCCGCATCTCGTGCACGACGTCGATGAGCAGGCTCTCGGCGTTCGCCACGAGCCTCGGCTCCTCGGACGCGCTGCTGACCGGTTGTTCCTCGCGATGCTCGCGCACGGCGTCGTCGATCGCCTTGCGGGAGAGAATGGCGTCGAGCCGTCCCTCGCCGTCGACGACCGGAAAAAACGCGAAGCGTTGGTCGCCGATGCGCCGGGCCGCGTCGAGGAAGCTTTCATGCTTCGAAATGGCGACGACGTTGGTCGTCATCGCGCTGGCCACGCGCACGCGCGCCAGCGGATCGCGGGCCTCGTTTTCTTCGATGTAGCCCTCGTCGATCATCTGCTGCTCGACGATGCTGAGCGGCGAGATGCGCCGCGAGACGGCGACGGCCAGCGTGACGCCGAGCATCAGCGGCACGACCAGCTCGTAGTCGCGGGTGAGCTCGATGACGATCAGCACCGCCGCGATCGGGCTGCGCATCAGGCCGGCGAAAAACGAGCCCATGCCGAGGATCGCGTAGGCCTTCGGATCGATCGGAATCGACGGAAACCAATCGTGAGCCGCGTGTCCGATCGCGGCGCCGAGCGCCGTGCCGAGAAAGAGCGACGGCGCGAACGTGCCGCCGATCACGCCGCCGCTGATGGCGATCACGAACGCGATCAGTTTCACGGTGAAGGCAATCCCGGTTTCGGCGGGCGAGCCGCCGCCGTGCAGCCACGACGAGACCGAGCCGTAGCCGACCCCGAGAATTTCCGGCGCGATGAGACCGGCCGCTCCGATGGCAAGGCCGGCAAGCGCGGCGCGGCTCACGATCGACGGCATCCGTTCCGACCAGCGGCGTTTCAGCCGGTGCGCCGCGCGAATGGCCAGGCCCGACGTGAGACCCGCCACGATGCCGGCCGCGGCGAAGCCGATCAGCTCCCGCGGATCGCTCCACGTCGAGAACGGCGCGGCCAGAAGAGGGGTGCCGCCAAGGAGAAAGCGCTCCACGACCGCCGCGGCAACGGAGCCGACGAGCACGCCGCCGAGAATGCCGCGCTCGGCGGTGCCGAGGACTTCTTCCAGCGCGAAGACGACCCCGGTGATGGGCGTGTTGAAGATCGCGGCGATCCCGGCGGCGACGCCGATCGGAACCATCGCCCGAACGACTTTGTCCGGCAGTCGCAGGGCCCGGGCGATGGCCACCGACACGCCGGAGGCGACGACCACGATCGGACCTTCCGGTCCGAGCGGCGCGCCGGCGCCGAGCGAGAGGGGAGTGGCGGCGAACGTCGCGCCGACGGTTCGCGGCCCGAGCAGGCGCGGGTTTTCGTTGTAGGCCATGCGCACGCGGGCCAGGTTCGCGCCGACGGCGCCCGGCGCGAAGCGGCGGATGAGCCAGGCCAGAATGCCGAACATCGCCGCCGGAACGGCCAGGACGAGCACGGTGCGAAGCGCGCCGTGCTGCGCCAGCGCGGGGTCGATCAGGAAACTGCGGGCGAGCTCCACGTATCGATGAAACAGCGCCGCCAGCACGCCCGTCACGACGCCGGCCAGGATCAGCGTGCCGAGGAGAAAGCGTGCGGCGAGGGCTTGCAGCTTTTCGAGACTCGCCGGCATGGATTGTATTCAATACACTTCGGTTTGCATTGAATTCCATATAATCCGCGCATGGCAGCCTCGGAAGACGCAAAAGCGATCCTGAACCGCATCCGCCGGCTCGTGCGTACGCTGCGGGCCTTCGACAAGGAAGCCCAGGCGCGGTACGGCATCGGCGCGGCGCAGATGTTCATCCTCCATGTCCTGCAGCACGAGGATGCGTTGTCGGTGAACGAGCTGGCGGAACGGACGGCGACGGACCAGAGCTCCGCGTCGCTCGCCGTCGGCCGGCTCGTCGAAGAAGGTTACGTCCGGCGTAACGCGGGGAAAGAGGACCGGCGGCAGGTGCTCCTGTCGCTCACGCCGCGCGGACGCACGCTGGTGCGCCGCTCGCCGCCCGCGGCGCAGGAGAAGATCCTGGACAGCGTCGCGGCGATGAGCGCGCGCGAGCGCGCGCAGCTGCAGGCGCTGCTCGACAAGCTCATGTCCGGGATGGGAGCGGCCGGCGGGCGCGTGCCGATGCTTTTCCAGGAAGAAGACGCCACGCCTCCTCCACCGCCGCCGCCCACCCGGCGGAGCCGGGAGCGGGCGCGATCCGCGCGTCCGGCAGGGCCGCGCGCAGCTCCGGATCGAGCTCGCCGTTCGGGCGCGGCACGAGGATCGGCACGTCCGAGCGCAGGAGAAACTCGGCGTCGAGCGGCGAGCCGCCGATCCCGATCGTGAAGTCGCATCCCAGCTCGTCCCGCACGCGCGAGAAGGCCACGCCCTCCGCATCGAGGCGGCAGAGGTGAAAGAAGCGCGCGCCGCGGCGCACTTCGAATCCGAGCGCGGACGCCGCCCGCGCGACGTCCGCAATCTCGCCTCTCTCCACGATGAAGGGCTCGCTGAAGCAGCGTTCCGTCGAGCCGCGCAGCATCGCACCCGACCGCCCCGAAAGGCAGGCAGCCTCCTTTTCCGGAAGAACCGAGTACACCGTCAGATCGGCACCCGACGCGGCCTCGACCGCGGCCACGACGTCGAGCAACACGTCGGCGTCCGGCCCGCACGGCTCCACCTCCCACGCGCCGTTGCGCCAGCGCGCGATCGCGCCGCCGGCCTCGATGATCATGGCGTGATGCATGCCGAGCTCGCGCGCGATCGGCTCGAGCTCCGCGAGCGTCATGCTCGAGATCGGAATCACCGGCACGCCTGCCGCGCACAGCCGCTGCAGCAGCGGCCGGCTCGCACCCGCGTCGAACGTATCGAAGTCGAGCAGCGTACCGTCGAGTGCGGTGAAGATCGCGGCGTTCATGAGCTCACGGTAGCGAAGCGAGCGCGCGCGGACCATCCGGTAAACAGGGGATGTACATCGCACGCCGCGCTGCCTAACGTGACAGCCGATGAGAACCTCGAACCTGGTGGTGATTTCGAATCGCGAGCCGTACTCGCATGAATGGGGCAGCGACGGCCGCGCGGTCGTGAAGCGGCCGGCGAGCGGCCTCGTGACGGCGATCGAGCCGATGCTGCGCGAATGCGGCGGGACCTGGATCGCGTACGGCAGCGGCACCGCCGACCGCGCGCATTCCGACGCCGCGGGCCGTGTCGCGGCACAGGATTACACACTGCGCCGGCTGTGGATCGACGAAGAGGATTACGAGCGTTACTACTCCGGATTCGCGAACGAGGCGCTGTGGCCTCTCTGCCACATGGCGCACGCGCAGCCGATCTTTCGCGCGCCCGACTGGCTCGCGTATCAAGGCGTGAACGAGACCTTCGCCGCGGCGGCCGTGGACGAATCGCGCGCCGGCGGACTCGTGCTGATTCAGGACTATCACTTCGCGCTCGTGCCGCGGCTGATTCGCGCCCGCGCGCCGCATCTCGTGACCAGTCTCTTCTGGCACATCCCGTGGCCGCACGCGGACGTCGTGGAGATCTGTCCCTGGAAGGACGCGCTCCTCGAAGGGATGCTCGGCGCGGACGTCGTGGGATTTCACACGAAGCAGTACTGCCTCAACTTCCTCGATGCCGCGCGGCGCGGCCCGGAGTGCCGCGTCGATACCGAAGAAATGTCGGTGACGTATCGCGGACACAAAACGCTCGTCCGCACCTATCCGATCAGCGTCGAATGGCCCTATCCCGCGGCGCCCTCGGAATGCGGCGACGCGCTGCGGCGGCAGCTCGGGATTGCAGCGGACGCGCACGTGTCGATCGGCGTCGACCGCGCCGATTACACGAAGGGACTGGTCGAGCGTGTGGCCGCGGTCGAGTTGCTGCTCGAACAGAATCCATCGCTGATCGGCCGGTACGTGTTCGTGCAGCTCGCCTCGCCGTGCCGCACGCGCATCCCACGCTATCAGCAGGTGCTCGACGAGTTGCAGGCGAGCGTCGATCGCGTGAACGCGCGCTTCGAGAACTCGATCATCCTGCAGATGGCTACGTTCTCGCCCGACGAGGTGAGGAAGTACTACCGGCTCGCCGACTCCGCGCTCGTGACGCCGCTGCACGACGGGATGAACCTCGTGGCGAAGGAGTACGTCGCGGCGTGCGACGACGAAGACGGCGTGCTGGTGCTGAGCAGCTTCGCCGGCGCGGCGAAGGAGCTCGAGGGCGCGCTGATCGTGAATCCGTATGACACGCAGCAGATGGCGGACGCGATCCTGCGCGCGACGCGCATGCCGCTCGCGGAGCGGCGCGCGCGCATGCGCGTGATGCGCGAGCAGATCGCGACGCACTCGATCGCCGACTGGTCGGACAAACTGCTGACCGACATGCGCGAGATCCGCCGCCAGCGCGCGCGCTTCTGGCCGAGTGGAGGAGAGGCAATCCTGCCTGTCCGGACGTCACGCGAGGTTGCCGCGCGATGACCACCCTCCTCGCCTTCGACTTCGACGGCACGCTCGCTCCGATCCGCGACGATCCCTCCGAAGTGCAGCTCGATCGCGCCGCGGCGGCGTTGCTCGCCGAGGCGACGCACATGGGGGGCATCGCCGTCGCCGTGGTGTCGGGCCGCGATGCGGAGGATCTGATGCAGCGCGTCGACGCGCCCGGCGCGTACTTCATCACCTCGCACGGTCTCGAGATTCACGCGCCGGGCGGCGTGCTCGTGCGCGACACGCCGCCGCTTTCCATCGAGCTGTACTCGGAGCTCGGGCGCGAGATCGCGGCGAGCGGTCTGCGCCTC
>DATFHJ010000020.1:0-5940 GCA_035248585.1 Thermoanaerobaculia bacterium | reverse complement strand
GCAGTAGCGCGGAACCGCTTCACGACCTTCCAGAGCGCGAACGCGATGAGCACCAGCGCGAGCGGCACGAGCAGCGGCACGAAGATCGAGATCGCGCTGAGCGCGAGCGAGAGCAGGTCTTCGATGAGGGAGAGAATCGGATTCGCGCAGCCGAAGGTCGCGGCGCTCGACGCCGCGCGCGTGCCGGCTTTCAACGCGTGAAATCCGAACGACGTCGGCGCGCCGATGATCAGGCCGACGATCGCCGCGACGGTCGGATCGACGCCGGTGAGCACGGATGCCGTGGCGATCGTGCCGGCGACCGGCCGGACGAACGTGCCGACCGCGTCGAGGAAGTGATCGACCGCCGGTACTTTGTCGGCGACGAGCTCGAGGACGCAGGCGATGATCAGCACGATGATCGCGACGTCGGAGGAGAGCCACTCGAACTTCGCGCCGAGGGTGACGCCGGCGATGTGGAAGCGCGCCGCGGCGGAGAGGAGCAGGAGCGGGAGGAAGGTGTTGAGTCCCGTCGACGCGGAGAGGCCGAGGCCGAGGAGCAGGGCGAGGACGAGATTCGCGGCGGTCACGCTTTGATGGTAGCGCGCTCGGCGGCCATCTCGATCTGCCGCTCGAGAAAATCCTTGAACGAGATTCCGGCGGTGGCGAGCTCCTGCGGCACGAGCGACGCCGTGGTGAGGCCGGGAAGCGTGTTCGTCTCGAGGTAGTAGACGCCGTCGGCCGCGCCGACGAAATCGCTGCGCGAATAGCCGTCGCAGCCGAGGGCGATGTGGGCGATGCGCGCGGCTTCCTGCACCTCGGACGCGAGCGCTTCGGGGATGTTCGCCGGACAGATCTCGCGCGTGCCGCTGCCGAGGTACTTGCCGGCGTAGTCGAACTCGCGGCCTTCGTCCTTTTCGATCTCGATCACCGGAAGCGCGAACGGACCGTCGCCCAGGTCGACGACGCCGTCGGTGAGCTCGCGGCCTTCGATGAACTGTTCGACGATGTAGGGGATGTCGACTCGCGGGATCGCGTCGCCGCGGCCGATGAAATAGAGACCGCGGCTCGAGCCGCCGGCGAGCGGCTTGAGCACGACGCGCGCGTGTGTTCGCAGCAGATCATTGGCGACGTCCTCCAACTCGTCCGGATTCGCGACGCGCGAGTCGGCGACACGCACTTTGCCCGTGAGCAACTCTTTCGCGCGCCCTTTGTCGAACGCGATCGCGCTGGTCTCGGAGCCGGAGCCGGTGAATGGAATGCCGCGCGACTCGAGCATCCGCTGCAGCGGTCCGTCCTCGCCGCCGGTGCCGTGCAGGGCGAGGAGGAAGACGGGATTTTCGACGGGCAGCGTGTCGAGGGCCTGCTCGATGTTTGGAAAGATCGCGGGCCGCGCGGGGTCGAAGTCGAGCTCGAACGGACGCTGATGCGCGAGCAGATCGTCCGGCGCGACGTCATGCACCGCGCCGTTCGGCGCCCAGAACCACGCGAACGGCGAGCCGAGCGTACGGACGATGTTCTGCGCCGACGCGACGGAGACGTGGCGCTCGTCGGAGGGGCCGCCGAATAACACGATGACGGTGTTTTTCACGCGCGACGATTCTGCAATCGAGTTGCCTATAGGACCGATAGGACCTCTAGGACTTCTAGGACCTATCCGTCCTATCAGTCCTATCCGTCCTATCAAGTCCTACTAATACTTCTGCCCACACTCCGGACAGAACTTCGGCGCGCCTTCCGCCTCGTGTCCGCACTGCTGGCAGCCGCGCTTGGCGGCGGCCGGTGCGCCGCATTCGGGACAGAACTTGCCGCCCTGCGTCTTCGCGCCGCATTCCTTGCACACCGCGCCGGTGACGGTGCGGATGTCGCGCTGCTTCGTCCAGTCGACGGTCCGCGCTTTTTCGTGAATCTGCTCGCGCGCGGCCTCGGCCTGCGCGGACGCCATCTCTTCATCGAGATCGGGCGCGCAGGTCTCGCACAGTCCGGCCTTCTTGTTCCAGCAAATCGGCTCGCAGACCCAGTTGCCGCAGCGCGTGCACTGCTTGAAGGTCGGCGCGATCTCGCTGACTGCCTCCTTGAGCGCCGTATCGTGCGCCGTGCCGCCGACCGCGCGCTGCACTTCGTACGCGCTGTCCGCGACGCGCCCGAACACGCCGCCGAGGAGCCCGCCGGCGACGCGCGCCGCCGAGCCGAGCATCCCGATCTTGGACGTCTGGAACGACGACATGTAGCCGTTGTTGCACTTTTCGCAGTAGAACTTGAACTGATATCCGCGATCGGTGGAGAGGTCTTCGTAGTTACCGGTAAAAGGGATCGATGGCATGCGCGCAATTATCATCGCGCACGCATGAGCAGGCAACACGCGATCGCGGCGCTGGTCTTCGCCGCCCTCGCCCTCGGGTTCACTTGGCCCCTGGCCCTGAACCTCGGACGCGCCGTCGCCGAGCCGGGCGACGCGTTCCTGGTCATCTGGATTCTCGATTGGGACTGGTGGGCGACGCTGCATCAGCCGCTGTCGCTCTTCCACGCGAACATGCTCTATCCGGCGAAGTACTCGCTGGCGTTCACCGAGAATCTCTACGGCATCGCCCTGCTGCTCTTTCCCTTTCGCGCGGTCGGCGTCGGCCCGATCGTGGCGTACAACCTCGCCGTCATCGCCGGCCTGGCGCTGGCCGGCTTCGGCGCCTATCTGCTCGGCCGTCGACTGACGCGCTCGTTCGAAGCGGGACTCGCGGCAGGCATCTTCTTCGCCTTCGCCCGCATCAACTTCACGCATCTCCAGCACATCTGGAGCGGCTGGCTGCCGCTGATGCTCGTCGCGCTCCTCGACTACGCGGAGCGGCCGTCGCGAAAACGCGCCGCCCTCTTCGCGGCGCTGGTGCTGATCAACGGCCTGACGAACATTCACTACTTTCTCTTCGGAACATTTGCGATTGCCGTCACGGCGCTGCTCCTCGTGCCGCGGCGCGAGCTGCTGATCGCGGTCGCGGCGGCGCTGCTGCTCCTGGCGCCGTTTCTCTATCCGTACGCGGCGTTCGCGAAGCTGTACAACCTGCAGCGCACGTACGCGGAGTCCGTCGGCTTCTCGGCGACGCCGAGCGATTGGATCGCTTCAAAGGCAGCGGAGTCCGAGCGCCACGTCGCACCCGGCGCGCTGGCGCTGCTCGCCGCCGGCGCCGCCTTCGTGCTCGCGCGAAAGCAGTGGCCGAAGCTGGCGCTGGCGACGCTCTGGATCGCCATCGGCTTCGCCGGCTCGCTCGGCATGAACTTCGAGTTCCACCGCTTCCTCTTCGGCGCGGTGCCGGGATTTCGCGCGATCCGCGTTCCCGCGCGCTGGTCGGTGATCGCGTACGTCGGCCTGGCGATTCTGATCGCGCTCACCACCGCCGCGATCGCGCGGCGGTTCCGCTGGCTCATGCCGCTCGCATTCGCGATCGCGCTCTGGCAGGCGCCGATCCGCTGGTACATGGCGCGCCCGTTTCCGGAGGTGTATCGCTGGCTGGCGACCACGCGCGGTCCGATCGCGGAGCTGCCGATGGGAAACTACGCCGAGTACGAGTACCACCTCTATTCAACGTCGCATCACCTGCCGAGCGTGAACGGCTCCGCCGGAACGCCCGTGCGGCGGAAGCTGAACGAGCAGTGGTCCCAGACGCCGCTGCCGGACGATTTCCTCGACACGCTCGCGAACGCCGGCGTCGAGCACCTGATCCTCCACGCCGATCTCCTCGGCGCGCGCTCCCCCGACGTGCGCGAGTGGCTCAAGCGCGAGCTCGACCGCGGCCGCCTCTCTTTCGTCAACGACTTCGCGAATGGAGCCGAAGGCGATTGGGTGTTTCGCCTCGGCGGGCTGAAGCCCGCCGCTCCATTGCCCGAGCACGCCGCGCGCTTCCTCGCCGGCGCCGCGACATGCAGCCGTTCGATCTTCGGCGTCCTCGAGACCCCCCTCCCGCGGCGCTACGCGCGCGGCCTCGAAGTGAAGGGCTGGTCCATCTCCCCGCACGGCATCCGCTCCGCGTTCGTCTACTTCAACAACCGCACGATCCGCTATCCGCTCCCCATCACCCGCGACATCGGCACGCGCTGCTGGTACTACGCACCGCAATGCCACGCCCACTACCGCCTCGCCTTCGCCGAACGCCCGAAGGGCGTCTGGCGCGACACGGACGTGCAGGTGGATGTGACCGATGCGAAGGGGAATGTTTGGACGTCGGACAACCGGTGGTTTGCCTGGGAACGCCGCCGTCCCGGCGGCTGATCCGGCGGCGTCCCGCCGGCGTGGGCGCCGAGACGGCGCCCGTTCAGCCGGCGAGACGCCGGCGTTCCCTTTTGGTAGCATCCGCCGCCGGAGGGAACACGATGCGTAAAACAATCTTGATCGCGCTGGCGCTGCTGATCGCGCTGCCGACGTTCGCGCAGGTGCGGACGCCGCGGCCGAGCCCGAACGCCACTCTGACGCAGTCGGTCGGTTTGACCGACATCACCATCAAGTACAGCCGTCCCGGGAAGAAGGGGCGGACGATTCTCGGCGGGCTCGTGCCGTATGACCAGGTCTGGCGCACGGGCGCGAACGAGGCCACGACGATCTCGTTCAGCGACGACGTTACGATCAACGGGCAGAAGCTGGCCAAGGGCACGTATGCGCTCTTCACCATCCCCGGCCGCGAGACGTGGCAGGTCGTCTTCAACAAGCAGGGCGAGCAGTGGGGCGCGTTCAACTATGACGCGGCGCAGGACGCGCTGAAGATCACGGTGAAGCCGGAGACCTCGCCGTTCTTCGAGTGGATGTCGTTCGACGTCGACGAGATGACGACCGACTCCGCGAAGATCGAGCTGCAGTGGGACAACTGGTCCGTGCCGTTCACGGTCGAGACCGGCTCCACGGCGAAGGCGCTGACGAACCTGAAGAACGCGATGAAGCCGAGCTGGCAGTTGCCGTATCAGGCCGCCACGGTCGGCTTCGACAACACGGGCGTGGCGACGGACCAGGAGATTTCGGACTGGCTCGATCAGTCGCTCCGCGTGAACGAGAACATCGCCAACCTCTGGCTGAAGGCGCGCTTCCTGAAGCGCCTCGGCAAGAACGCCGAGGCGAAGGCGGCGGCCGAGAAGGCCATCGCGGCGGCGCGTCCCGATCAGAAGGACTTCGCCAACGAGGTCAAGCGGCTGAGCGCCGACTGGTAGTCATGCGAGTGGCGGCCTCGATCAAAAGCGCGGCCGCCACTCCCACCCCGCATCCCACCACGTTCCACCACAGCCAGGCCATGGTCGTGAACATCGCGCAGAGCGCGACCGCGATCAGCGCGACGATCGCGCCGAAGAACGTCGGCCAGCCGCGGACGAATTTGAAGTAGAACGCGAGCAGGAAGACGGCCAGCATCGTGCCGTAGAAAAACGATCCGACTTTGTTCACGGCGACGATCAGCGCGCCCATGCGGTTCGCGAACAGCGCGAAGACGATGCAGAACGTGCCCCAGCCGACCGTCATCCAGCGCGACGCGGTCACGTACTGGTGATCGGTGCAGTCGCGGCGCACGAGGCGCCGCCAGACGTCGACGACGCTCGTCGACGCGAGCGAGTTGAGTCCCGACGCGGTCGCCGACATCGCGGCGCAGAACACGGCCGCGAGCAGCAGGCCGACGAGTCCCGGCGGAAGGTTCTGCATCACGAACGTGAGGAAGACGTAGTCGGTGTCGCTGTTGTCGCGGCGCAGCTCTGCTTCGCGCTGCTGCTGGACGCGCAACTGCAAGGTCGCGTTTTCGGCGGCGCGCGAATCGTTGCGATGCATTGCGTCGACGAGCCTCAGCGCGGCGCTGCGCTTCGCTTCGAACGTCTGCGCGTGCAGCGCCTGCTGCTCCGGCTTCACCTGCTGCGTCGGATTGAACGACGGCGGCGGCGCGACGAACTGGTAGAAGACGAACACCATCGCGCCGACGAAGAGGATGAAGAACTGCATCGGCA
>DATFHJ010000019.1:0-5152 GCA_035248585.1 Thermoanaerobaculia bacterium | reverse complement strand
CACAACATCGGCGACAAGGAGCCGGCGGCGTGGAAGCGAATGCTGACGGATATGGTCCTGCGCCGGGCCGACGCGCTCGTCGTGCACGCCGAGAGCGACGCGGAGGAAGCGCGGCGGCGCGTCCGCACGCGCGTCGTGCGCACGTTCCTCCCGGTCATGGAGCCCAGCGGTCCCACTCCTTCCTATTCCGAAGCCCGCGCGACCCTCGGCCTGCGAGGCAACGTCGCTCTTTGCTTCGGTCTGATTCGTCCTTACAAGGGTGTCGACGTCGCTCTCCGCGCCTGGCGCCTGCTGAAAACGAAGGTGACGTTGGTCGTAGCAGGGGAGGTTTGGTGGAAGGGCGAGCACGAGCTTCACGAGCTCGCGCGCGGCCTGGAGAATGTCCGTCTCGATCTCCGGTACATCCCCGAATTCGAAGTGTCGCGCTACTTTGCCGCGACGGATGTCGTGCTCGCTCCGTATCGCAATGCAGCGCAAAGCGCGGTCGCCACGACGGCCTTCCACTTCGCGCGGCCCATCATCGCAAGCAGGGTTGGCGGCTTGCCGGACATCATCGAGGATGGAGTGAACGGAATGCTGATCCCGCCCGAAGATCCATTGGCGCTCGCGCAGGCCGTGGACGCGTTTTTCACGACCGCCGACCGCGGGGCGATGGAGCGGGGAGCGGAAGCGAGCGCGAGGAAGTACTCGTGGGAGGAATACGCGAACGTGTTCAAGGACTTGGTGACGGACACATGAAGGCAGAAGGCAGAAGGCAAAAGGCAGAAGGCAGAAACGGCTGGTGGAACTTCTTCGTTCTGCCTTCTGCCTTCTGCCTTCTGCCTTCATCGTTCTCATGAAATTCAATCCCCGCCGGATCAAGGTCGGCCTCGAGCTCACGTCGAAGTGCAATCTGCGCTGCGGCATGTGTCCGCTGCCGGTGCTGCGCCGTCCGTACGAGGACATGGCCTGGCCGCTCGTCGAGAAAGCCGAGCGCGAGATTCACGGCCTCGGGTTGCGCCTCAAGTGGCTGCACGAGATGGGGGAGCCGCTGCTGTACTCCCGCATCGACGACGCCATCCGCCTCTTCCCCGAGGCCAGTTTGTCGACGAACGGACTCGTGCTGACGGAGGACGTCGGAGCGAAGCTCCTCGGCTCACCGCTCAAGCGCATCCGCATCTGCGTCGACTCCGTGAATCCGAAGGTCTATCCGCAGCTGCGCACCGGCGGCGACTTCGACAAGCTCGTCGACCTCACGCGCAAGTTTCTCGCGCAGGCGAAGGGACATCCGCTGCGCATCGAGATCCAGAAGATGCGCTCGCGCCTGACCGTCGAGGAGAGCGTCGACGATTTCCGGCGCCTCTTCGACCTGAAGCAGTACCGCAATGTGCGCGTGATCGAGAAGACGTGCGAGGCCCTCGACGTGAACGAGGAGACGGACCTGCACGGCAAGTTCTACGGCTGCGTGCAGGGCGCGTTCTTCACCTGGGTCGTCGTCTTCGCCGACGGCCGCGTCACGCACTGCTGCTACGACGCGCACGGCGATCAGGTGCTGGGCGATCTCAAGACGCAGTCGCTGCGCGAGATCCTCGACAGCCCTCGCTTCGCCGAGATGCAGGACGCCTTCAACCGCCGCGACTTCTCCCAACTCCCGCGCTGCGGCGAATGCTTCAAGCACGGCGACGTCGAGGGGTTTGCGTCGATTCAGAATCTGCCGGGGTTGGCGAAGGATGTCGTTCGTAAAGTGTTGGATGTTCGATATCGATAGTCTCCCGGTCTCCCAGTTCCCCAGTCTCCCGGTGTTGCCGGGCAACCGGGCGACCGGGTGACCGGGCAACCGAATGACCATCCTCCTCAACATCGCCCTCGGCCTCGTCCCCACGCTCATCCTCGGCGCGAGCATCGCCGCCGGCGTGGATGACGACGCCCATCACCGCCGAGTCTTCCTGCTCGTGTACGGCTTATGGGCGCTCACGCTCGCGGGCTGGAACTGGCTCGAGTCGGCGCACGTCGCGTGGATCGTTCTCTGGGCCGCGTTCGGCGTCGTCGCGCTGGCGTTGAGTTACCATCAGCGCTCCAGAAAATCCGGAGGGGCACCGTGAAGCGACTCTCTCTCGTTGCGTTGTGTGTGCTGGTTCTCGCCTCCGCGTCCGCTTACGCGCGCGAGGGGTTCGGGTTCAAGAAGAAAGCGGTCGACGTGCAGAGGACGATTCCGCCGTCGCTGAACATCGGCGCGCGGCGCGTGAAGGTCGACGTCGCGAGCGAGCGCGGCGACGATGAAGACGACGCGCACACGCTGGCGCGCTACATCTCCGACGCCGTGCTTTCGGGCGGCGGAACGCTCGCGGAGTCGGGGAAGCCGGAGATCGCGCTGCAGATCGACATCGATCGCCTCGACTCGCACGAGTCGTGGGAGACGACGACCGTGTACGAGTACAAGCAGACCGGCACGGAACAGAAGTGGAACGAGAGCAAGAAAAAGTACGAGACCAAGGCGGTCTACGGCAACGTGCCGGTGACGAAGAACATCAAGGTCGTCGAGGCGTCGCTCACCGGCTCGTTCGACATCAATGCCAAGGGCGGCGCCGTCGACTCCGGCACGCTCGATCAGAGTTTCAAGCAAAAGTATGACGACGGCACGGGCGCGCCGCCCCCGTCCCGCGTCGAAGACGATCTCCTCAAGCGCGCCGCGCACGCGGTCGCCGCGCGGATCGTGCCGACGCAGGAGCGCGTGACGGTGCTGATTCCGCGCGCGAGCTTCGAGCCGCTGATTCCGTACGCGGAGAGCGGCGACTGGACGCGCTACCTCGCCGCGGTCGAGGCGATTCCGGCGATGAAGAGCGCGAAGGAAGAGGCGTACCGGCAGTACGCGCTGGCCGTGGCGAAGGAAGCGCTCGCGTACACGCAGGAGAATCGCGGCGACGCGCTGGACATGCTGCGCGCGGCGCAGAGTCATTACGAGACGGCGATGGCCTCCAACCCGGCGGAGGAGTTGTTCCGGCAGGGATACACGAGCCTCCTCTCCGTGAACACGATCGGCTCGCCGGTGACGCGCGTGAATGAGTCGGTCACCCGCTACACCGCGTGGAGCGGCCCAGGCGGCGCCGCGACGCGGATCGCCTCGACGACGCCGGTGGTTCCGGCGCCCGCGAAGAAGCCCGCGAGCGGCATGCGCAATCAGACGGTGATCGATCTCGCGAAGGCGGGCCTGTCCGATGACAACATCATCATGGCCATCGACGCCGCCGCGAATGTCGACTTCGACGTCACGCCCAACGCGCTGATCACGCTTTCGAAAGAAGGCGTGAGCAGGGGCGTGATCGCGCACATGCAGAAGCGGGCGCGAAGGTAAAGTGGAGGACAGGCACTCCTGCCTGTCCATTTCGATCGCTTCGCTCAGGACAGGCAGGAGTGCCTGTCCTCCACTGGTCACCGGTAACTGATCGAAATATCGTCCATCGTCAACACGCCCGGCCGCGCTTGTACGACGCGCGGAATGGCGTTGACGACCATGGCCGCGGTGGCGCGGTCTCCGTGGACGCCGTCCTTGATCGTCATCTCGACGTCGGGGACGCCGCGGATGATCACTTTGTCCGCCGCCACCGCCTCGGCGCCGACATACATCCGCAGCTCGAGGCTCACGTTGATCCGGCCCATGCCTTCGATCGTCTGATGCACGCCCGCGACCTGGCCGGGCGCGACCTTCAGATACTGCGTCACGATCTCGCGGTCGGCGACGATCGGCTCGATGGCCTCGTCGGTCACGTGATCGAACTCGACGCCCAGTCCGTTGCCGACCATCATCAGGGACTCTCTGAGTCCCATGTGCTTGATTTTTCCGGCGTCGACGGCCGCGCGGAACTCGTCGGTGGTCATGCCCGCGCCGACCTTGCGCTGCAGCGGCTCGCGCCGCGTGGACGCGTTCTGGATGCGGATGATCTCGACCGACTTCACGTCCTGGCACACCGAGGTGAGAGTCAGCGGGAGCTTGTCCATCACGAAGCCGGGATTCACGCCCGTGCCGAGGAGCGTCATGTTCGCCGCGCGCGCCACCTGCATCAGCTCCTCGCGGATTTCGACGTCGAGCGGGAAGGAGAGCTCTTCGCAGGTTGAGACGACATGGCAGCCGCTCTGGAGCAGTGCCTTCAGTTGCTCGCGGACATCGCGGAGGCGTGAGCCGGTGGAGTGACACACGACGTCGGGCTTTCCTTCGAGCTCGGGCGTGACGATGACACCGGTCTTTCGATCGAGCCCGATCACTTCGCCGAGGTCTTTGCCGATCTTGTTCGGATCGATGTCGACGGCGGCGACGAGCTTGATCCACGGCTTGGTGAGAAGGAGGCGCGCGATCTCCGCGCCGATCGGTCCGATGCCGTACTGTGCGACGGCGATTGCCTGCAGCGTGTTCATGGGCGCGGGATTGTACTGAACAGCGCCGGCTCTTCGTCCTCCTCTTCGAGGAAATTCGAGATTCCGATGCCGGCCAGGCGATAGCGCGCGCTCTCGCCGAAGTCGAAGCGCCGCAACAGCTCCGCGCCGATGTTCGCCAGCTCCTCCGCGCTCGACGGCGGCGCCTCCGGCGTCATCCGCCGCGTCGCCGTCTTGAAGCTGCCCGTGCGCAGCTTGACCGTCACCGTCCGCCCGACCATCTGCCGCTCCGCCAGCGCGGACCACAACTTCTGCGCTTCGTCGCGGAGGTACGCCTCCACTTCGTCGAGTGTCTTGTCCTTGGCGAACGTGTTCTCGCTCGACCACGACTTTCGCTTTTGATTGGCGATGACCGGCGAGTCGTCGATGCCGCGCGCCAGCTCCCACAAACGCGTGCCCCACTTGCCGAAATGCTCGACGAGCTGCGCCTGCTCGAAGCGCCGCAGGTCGCCGACCGTGGCCACGCAGATGTCGACGAGAAGCTTCTCCGTCGCCTTGCCCACGCCGGGGATCTTGCGCACCGGCAGCGGCTCGAGAAATTCGAGCACCTGGTGCGGACGGATGACGAAGCAGCCGTCGGGCTTCTTCCAGTCCGAGGCGATCTTGGCCAGGAACTTGTTCGGCGCCACGCCGGCGGAGGCGGTGAGGTTCGTCTCCTCGCGGATCGCGCGGCGGATGGTCTGCGCGGTCTCCGTTGCCGTCGGAATCCCGGTCAGCTCCTCGGTCACGTCGAGGTAGGCTTCGT
>DATFHJ010000018.1:0-23214 GCA_035248585.1 Thermoanaerobaculia bacterium | reverse complement strand
ACATCTGCTTGCCGAGCACGACGTACTCGGATGCGGGGCGCAGATAGATTTCGGAGCCGTCGGCGTCGAAGACGTCGTCGAACACCGCGCGCAGGTCGCGGTTCTCCGTCACCTGCGCGACGAGCAGGCTGGTCAGGTTCTCGCTGACGATGAAGTCATCGGCCTGCGTGACGGCGGCCAGCTCGCGGTTGCGGACGTCGAGCATCTCGCTGACGATCGAGTACTTGTTCGTGCCCGCCTTCGACTCGATGTCGCGCAGATGCAGCAGCGTCACGAGCGTCTTCGCGTCCGCCTTCTGCACCGGCAGGTCGTCCGAGTAGCAGAGCACGATGATGTGTTCGTAGTCCTCGGGGCCGACGCTTTCGATGGTCGCGCGGTCGCTCGAGTCGCCGCGGCGGAAGTCGAGCTCCTGCCGCGTGAGCAGCGGCCGCAGCGCCGCGATGTCTTCCTCGATCGCCGGCGAGTCGGCGATCACGGTCATCAGCGAGCCTTCGCCGACGTAGTTGTCGAGCTCGCGGATGATGATCGGCGCACGCGAGCTCCAGCCGAACAGCAGCGTCTTTTCCGGCCTCGTCGCATGCGCCGGTTTCTCGACCAGCAGCGACGCGTCGATCGAAGGCGAATTTTTGGCGAAGCGGATCGCTGCCGCATCGGCGGCAATCACGATCGCCTCGTCGCGCGGCGCGAAGCGGCGATCCATCGGCGGGTTGAGCTGCACGATGCCGTCCGCGGTTTTCACGCCGATGACGGCGGAGGTGTCGGAGGCGAGGAGCGCGTCGGCGAACGAGAGGTTGTCCAGCGCGCTGTCGCGCTTGAAGTAAATCTCGTCGCCGCCGTAGTCGAGGAGCTCCGTGTACACGCCGGAGAGGCCGGTCTGGCGGCAGGTCTGCGCGACGACACGCGCGATGGTCTCACTGGTCTCGATGAGCTGCGCTTCGTCGCGACCGACGAGCCGCGCCGGCTCCATGTTCTTGCGCTCGCGGATCTCCGCGACGATGTGGAACGGCTCCTGGCGCCGCTCCGGATGATTCGTCACGGCGAGGATGGTCTTGATGACTTCCGCATCGGGATGATCCCCCTCGGGCGACAGAACGACGATGGCGCGTGCGGCGTTGAAGTTGACGATCTTCAAGTCGCCGAGGTCGATCGGATTGCCGCGGCGGCAGACGATCTTCGTCGTCTTCCAGTCGCCGAGCCGCTCGCGGACTTCATCGTCCATCGACACCTTGTCGCGGTCGGCCATGATCACGATGGCGTTGTGCCGGCGATGCTCGTTGCCGAGGATCAGCTCCCCGACGATCGAGAACACGCGCTCGTTCCAGCCGAGGATCACGACATGATCGGTCTCGGCCACGAGCGAGCGCCCTTTACGCAGCTCCTCGATCTGATTGCCGACGCCGTTCGAGATCAAGCCGATGAGCGTGCCGACGATGAAGACGCCGCCGAGCGTGACGAGGAGCATCAGGATGAGGTAGATCGCGGAGCCCGTGTCGCCGCCCATCGTGCCGGCGTCGAGCGTGCGCATGAGGTTGTGCCACATGATCTCCGGGAAGGAGAGCTTCGCCCCGTTCTCGCCCGGAGGCGCCGCGCCGAAGAGCAGGAGCAGGATCGACGCGACGGCGAGAAAGGCGATGGTGACGATCGCCAGCCAGGCGATGAGAGCGGGCGTTCCCTTGGACAGAGTGTTGTCGAACGCATAGCGCATGCGCTGCCGCAGCGTGAAGGTTTGCATGAAGTACCTCGTGATGGACGTTAGGACGCGGCGGGCACGGTAGCACGAACGTCGCGGCTACGAAACGGCCAACCCGTAATTCCCCTCACACAAACTCTCCACCCCATCCTCCCGCACCACGAACGTATCCTCGATGCGAATCCCGATCTCGCGATCGGGGAAGTAGAGGCCCGGCTCGATGGTGAGGATGTCGTTCGCTTCGACGAGGTCGAGGTTCGAGTCGAGGAGGTGGAAGCCGGGTTTCTCGTGGATGTCGAGGCCGACGCCGTGGCCGAGGCCGTGGACGTAGCCGGTGAGCGTCTTCGGATCGGAGCGGAGCGTGGTGTAGCCCTTCGATTCGAAGGATTCGCAGACCATGTTCTGGTACGACTTCGCGAGGGTCTCGGGACGCATCGCGTCGCGGGCGAGCGAGAACGCTTCGAAGACGTCGGCGTGCATGCGCGCGATGTCGGGCGGGACGGGGCCGATGCAGAACGTGCGGGTCATGTCGAAAAAGTAGCCGGTCGTCTTATCGACAGGAAAGATGTCGAGGACGATCGGCGTCGATTTGCGGACGGCCTCCGCGGCGTTGCCGCGCGAGTGCGGAATCCCGGCGTCGCGGCCCTGGGAGAGGATGGTCTCGTGATCTTCGATCATGCCGAGGCGCGCGATCTCGGCGGAGACGAACGCCTTGAGATCGCCGATCGTCATGGCCTTGCCGCTTTCGCATTCGCGCAGCATCGCGCGCACGCCGTCGACGACCTGCTGGGTCCGCGCGCCGACGGAACGGATCGCCTCGATCTCCCACGGCTCCTTTCGCTTGCGCGCGAGCTGGATGAGGTCTTCGCCATTCGAGCGATGCACGCGCCAGCCGCGCGACTCCATCCCTTCGACGAGGCCGATGTACAGCTGCACGGGCACGTTTCCGAAGAACGCGACAGACTCTCGGCCGCCGAGCGCGCGCAACGCGATGTCGAAGAATTCGGCGTACGCGGTGCTCGCGTTCGTGGCGGTCTTGAAGATGCGCTCGTGATCGAACTCCGAGGCGAGATGAACTTCGAGACCGGTGGCCGCGGCTTCGTCGCGCTCCATCGGGTAGGTGAGGAGAATCGGCTCGCGATCGAGGCGTTTGATGGCGTAGCCGCGCGTCACTTTCGCGCCGCGCGAGAGCCAGCGAAACGAGGAGTGCATCGCCTCGTGCATCGGCACGACGAGCACGTCGATTGCGCGGTCGCGCATGAGGGAGTCGAGATCGGCCAGCATCCGGTTTCAGTGCCGCCCCCGCCAAATGGGCGGCGTGGGCGTTTAGAGCCGTCGGGCGAAATTCCTGCGCGGCGGGAACGGCACCGGAGTCAGGATAGCACCGTGGAGCGGCGGGCTTCAGCCCGCCGGGCAAGTCGGCGGGCTAAAGCCCGCCGCTCCA
Organism: Thermoanaerobaculia bacterium; assembly: GCA_035248585.1. GTDB lineage: Bacteria > Acidobacteriota > Thermoanaerobaculia > Gp7-AA8 > Gp7-AA8 > QHVT01. Next base: position 20,080 of record DATFHJ010000018.1, on the reverse strand, counting down.
TGGTTCTGGCGCCGTTCTCGCTTCGCCCTCGAAACAGTCCGGGATGGCAACTCTGAAATTCATGTCGTACAACATCCAGGGACACGCGGCGGCGCGGCGGGAGGATCATCTGCCCAAGCTCGCCGAGGTAATCGCCGCGGTGAAGCCCGACGTCGTTGGATTGCAGGAAGTGCACTTCAACACGCGCGCGGGTCCCGCGCATCAGGGCGAGGTGCTGGCCTCGCTCACCGGCCTCCGGCATGCGTTCGGCCGCAGCACGGCCATGAACGGCGGCGACTACGGCAATGCCGTCCTCACCCGCGGCACGATCGAGGCGGCGTACACGCATCCGCTGCCCGGCTCCGGCGAGCCGCGCTCGGTGCTGCAGACCGACATCGAGTTGGACGGCACGCGCTTCACGTTCTTCGTCACCCATCTCGCCGCGTGGGGCCGCCTGCTTCGCATCGCGCGCCTGCGCCAGATCGCGACCCTCGGCGACATCACCGCGCGCGGCGCGCTGCCGCACGTGCTGGTCGGGGATTTCAACGTGACGCCGGTGGCCGAGGAGATCACGACGCTGCTCTCGCACGGCCATCTCCGCGTCTGCGGCGACTTCAAGGAAGCGACGTTCCCCATGACCCGCCAGCGCCTCGACTACGCGTTCTGCGATCCGCGCTGGCAGTTTCACAGCCAGGAAGTGATCCGCCGCGGACCGTCGGATCACTGGGCGCTGGTGGTGGAACTGAGCTTGCGTGAGGCCTGAGAACGTGAAGAAGAAAAAGTTCGCCATTCCGCGCTGGTTGATCGCCCTCGGATACGTTCCGTTGCTGCTGATGATCTGGTCGATCAAGCGGCGGAGCCGGCCGCGGCTCGAACTCGAGCCGACCGACAACGAAGACCTCGCGCCGTCGATCGCCGGGCTCACGCAGGGCACGATCGCCGAGGGCAATCGCATCGAGCTCCTGCAGAACGGAGCGATGTGGGATCGCCTCTTCGCCGACATGGAAAACGCGAAGAAGACGATCAACTTCGAGACCTTCCTCTGCAAGGAAGGGGAGCTCACGCGGCGGATGACGGAGACCCTCCTGCGAAAACTGCAGGAGAAAGTGCTGGTGCGCGTGCTGATCGACGGCAGCGGCGGCAAGCACTACGGCAAAGACGATCTCGATCGGCTGCGCGAGGCCGGAGCGAAGGTCGAGCACTACCATCCGGTGCGCATCAGCAACGTCGGGCGGATCAACAATCGGGATCACCGCAAGCTCTGCATCGTCGACGGGCGGATCGGCTACATCGGCGGGCACTGTCTCGTCGACAGCTGGATGGGCGAGGCGCAGGACAAGAAGCATTTTCGCGACATCACCGCGCGCGCCGAGGGGCCGGTCGTGGCGCAGTTGCAGGCGGCGTTCGCGGAGAACTGGATGGAAGAAAACGGCGAGGTGCCGGGCGGCACGAATTTTTTTCCGCGGCTCGAGCGCGCCGGCGACGTCGCCGCGCACGCGGTCTGGGTCTCGCCGACCGGCAGCCCGTCGTCGGTCAAGCTGCTGCACTACCTGCTCATCCACTCGGCGAAGAAGAGCATCACGATTCAGAATCCGTACTTTCTGCCCGATCCCGACGCGCGGAAGGCGCTGCTCGATGCGGTGAAGCGCGGCGCCGAGGTGCGGGTCATGATCCCGGCGACCGAGGCCAGCGACTCGGCGTGGGTGCAGCACGCCAGCCACCATCACTACGGAACGCTGCTCAAAGGCGGCGTGAAGCTGTTCGACTACCACCGCACGCTGCTGCATCAGAAAGTGATGGTGATCGACGGCTGCTGGTCCTCGATCGGCTCGACGAATTTCGACGACCGCTCGTTCGAGCTGAATGACGAAGTGTCGCTCGTGATCTACGACGAGGGCATCGCCCGCGAGCTGGAGGAGACGTTCGAGCGCGACCGGGAGCATGCGACCGAGGTGCACTTCGACGAGTGGAAGCGCCGCCCGGTGTCGCACAAGCTGAAGGACTTCAGCTGTTTCGTATTCAACGAGCAGCTATGACGCGAAACGCGTCGACGAAGCGCTTCATCTCCTCCATCGTTCCGATCGTCACGCGCAGGTGCTGCGGCACGGCCGGGAACACTCGCCCGACCCGCACGCCCTGCTCGCGGAGCTTCAGGATCACCGGCTTCACGTCCTGGCGCAGGTCCACCATCATGAAGTTCGCCTCGCTCGGCAGCGTCCGGAAGCCGAGCCGTTCGAGCTCCGTGACGGTGGCCGCGCGGACGTCGTGATTTTTCTTTCGTGACGCGGCGACGTGCGCGGTGTCGTTCAGCGATGCCGTCGCGGCGACCGAGCCGAGGAGGCTCATCACATTGAAGGCCTGCTCCGCGCGGAGCTTGTCGATGTTCGCCTTTTGCGCGATCGCGTACCCGACCCGCAGACCCGCCATCGCGTAGACCTTCGAGAACGTGCGCGCGACGATGAGGTTCGGCTTCGAGGCCACGAGCGGGATGACGCTTTCGTACTCGGGCGATTCGGCGTAATGCGCGTACGCCTCGTCGACGACCACGGTCGTGGATGCGGGAACGGCGTCGAGGTACGCGCGCACCGCCGCTTTGGGCGTGATCGTCGCCGTGGGATTGTTCGGATTGCAGATGTAGACGAGCGAGCCGTCCCGCATCTTTTCGAGATCGTGCGCGTAATTGGCGTCGAGCGGCACTTTCACGACCTCGCCGCGCGCGTGCAGCCAGAGGATCTCGAACGTGGGATTCGCGGTCACGAGCTTTCCGGGAAAGGCGCCGGAGGCGAGGCGGAGGATGTCGCTCGAGCCGTTGCCGAGGAGGACTTCGCTGGTGCTGACGCCGTGCAGTTTGGCGATCGTCGCGCGCAGTTCGTCCTCGGCGTCATCGGGATAACGAAACACGTCGCCGAGGGAATCGCGGATGGCGCGCATGGCGGCGGGCGAGGGGCCGTGCGGATTCTCGTTCGAGTTGAGCAGGACCGGTGCGCCGGGCTTTGCCCGCGCGAGCACGGACGGAAATGCGGCGACGGCGGCGCCCGCGCCGAGGAGGGTGGCGAAGTGGCGGCGGGAGAGGTTTTGCGGCATGTCCTGAATATACGCCCGGCCCGCCTTGTGCTAGGGTAAGTTCCGCACTACATGGAGCCCGCAGAGCAGCAGCACAGCAGGCGCTATTTCCTCACTCTGTCGCTGGGAGCCCTCGGAGTCGTCTTCGGTGACATCGGCACGAGTCCGCTCTACGCGTTCCGCGAGTGTTTCTCCCCGGCCCACCATCTCAAGCCTTCTCCCGAAAATATCCTCGGCATCCTCTCGCTGATTTTCTGGTCGCTCGTCATCGTCATCTCCGTCAAGTACCTCGTGTTCGTGATGCGCGCGGACAACCGCGGCGAAGGCGGCATCCTCTCGCTGATGTCGCTCGTGCACGCGCGGCGGTCGAAGCGGCGCACGTTCCTGCTCTCGATCGGCCTGTTCGGCTCGGCCCTGCTGTACGGCGACAGCATCATCACCCCGGCCATCTCCGTCCTGAGCGCGATCGAGGGCATCGAGGTCGTCACGCCGGTGCTCCATCCGTACGTCATCCCGATCACGATCGTGGTGCTGATCGCATTGTTTGCGGTGCAGCGATTCGGCACGGCGAAAGTCGGCGCGATGTTCGGTCCGGTGATGCTGCTCTGGTTCACCACGATCGCCGGGATGGGGCTCTGGCACATCATCCGTGAGCCGCACGTCCTCGCCGCGATTCTCCCGACGTACGCCGTGAATTTCTTCGTGCACAACGGAATCACCGGCTTCCTGGTTCTCGGCGCGGTCTTTCTGGTCGTGACGGGCGGCGAGGCACTGTACGCGGACATGGGCCATTTCGGCGCGAAGCCGATTCGTCTGGTCTGGTTTTCGTTCGTCTTCCCGGCACTGCTGGTGAACTACTTCGGCCAGGGCGCGTTCCTGCTGCACACACCGGCGGGGACGAGAAATCCGTTCTTCCTGATGGCACCCGAGTGGGGACGCTACCCGTTGATCGTGCTGGCCACGGTCGCGGCGAGCATCGCCTCGCAGGCCGTCATCTCCGGTGCCTATTCGCTGACGCGCCAGGCGACGCAGCTCGGATTCCTGCCGCGCATCCGCATCCGCCACACATCAGCGCGCGAGATCGGGCAGATCTACATCTCCTCGGTGAACTGGATCCTGATGTTCGCCGCGATCGGCCTCGTGCTGATCTTCCGCGAGTCGACGAACCTGGCCGCCGCGTACGGCGTGTCGGTCACCACGACGATGCTCGTGACGACGATCCTGATGTCGGTGGTGGAGCGCGAGCGGTGGAAGTGGGCCTGGAGCGCGGTGCTCAGTCTCACGATTCCGTTCTTGATCGTCGACTCGGCGTTCTTCGCGTCGAACCTCGTGAAGGTCCCGGACGGAGGCTGGTTCCCGCTCGCGGTCGGCGTGTTCGTCTACATCCTGAACACGACCTGGCGTCTGGGCCGGAAGATTCTGAGCGAGCGGCTCGCGGCGCAATCGATGTCGATCGACGATTTCCTCGGGCAACTGGCGAACAACAAGATCCCGCGCGTTCCCGGAACCGCGATCTTCATGTCGCGGCACCAGCAAGGCGTGCCGACGACGCTGCTGCACAACATCAAGCACAACAAGATCGTGCACAAGCGCGTGGTGCTGATGACGATCGAGACCGAGGACCGCTCGCACCTGGATGAGAAGGAACGGTTCGAGTGGGAAGATCTCGGGCACGGCGTATACCGCCTCGTGCTGCACTTCGGGTACATGGAAGATCCGGACGTGCCGCAAGTGCTCGAGCGGCTGAGCGCGATGCTCATTCCCTTCAATCCGATGAGCACGAGCTACTTCCTCGGCCGCGAGACGCTGATCCCCACCGATCATCCCGGCATGGCCATCTGGCGCGAGCACATCTTCGCCTGGATGACGCGCAACTCCTCGAGCGCCTCGGTGTTCTTCAACCTCCCGGCGAATCAGGTGATCGAGCTGGGCGCGCAAGTGGAGTTGTAGGGACGCTGGCTATCCCGTAACGCCGTCCTCCTCCGAGGGGAGGTACGCGTAGTCTCCCGCCACGAAAATCACGCGTTCTCCGCGAACCGGAACGGCCCACACCACGCGGCTCGGATCGCGGTCGTATGAGAGATAAGGCTCGCCGGCCGGTAACGCGTCGGGGAACTTCGCGAGAGCGATGGAAACAGGATTCGACCACGCGCTCATCTCAGGGCCACGCGACTTCGGGAACGCGCTGTACCGCAGCAGCGTGAGTCGCGCATCGAATTGAAAGAAGCTGCACAACCGGCCGCGGGCGAGCACCGGGATGACCCACCCGGCGGCGGCGCCGCCGGGTGCGCGGACGGGCAGCGGATCGCCGATCGTTCCGGTCTCGAGAAGCTCGCGGTCTTCCACGAGACCGGAACGAAACAGCCGCTCGGCGGCCACGCGCGCATCGGCAGCGGATGCCTTCATCGCACCATGCTAGACCAGCGTCACGTGCGCGGTGAACGTGCGACGGTATGTCGTGGCGTCGAAGTTCTCCCACTGCGTGATCACGCCGGTCGACGGTGGCCACGGGTCGTACACCAGGAGGCCGCGGAACGAGTACCAGCTGAAGATGCTCGTCGCCGTGTAGCCGGCGACGCAGCGCGAGTGTCCGGGGACGAAGCTGATGAGCGGACGATTCGCGCGCACCTCGTTTCGGAACTCCGTCCAGCTCGGCGAGGTGTTCATGTTCGCGTCGAGGGCGTTGCTCGTCAGCTGTTCGAGCTCCACCACGACGTCGTTGTCGCGCGAGTAGGGCAGGCCGTTCGGACTCGAGATCGTGCCCAATCCCAGCTCGCTGGCGATGCGCACCTGGTCGTAGTTGTAGCGGTAAAAGTCGAGGATCATCTGCACGCTCGCGGCGACGCACCAGACGTTCGTGATCTGGCCGCGGAGCTCGAAGCACGGCACGTGATCGGTCGTGATCGGGCTGTAGGCGACGCGGCGCGTGTCGGTCTTGAAGATTGCGATCGCTTCGACCGTGACGCGGAAGCGGTCCGGGTCGATGACCCGCGGATCGAAGCGCTCGACCGGGAGCTGCTCCCAGTTGCGCAGCAGCTCCGTCACGCGCTTCTCGCCGTCGCGCGGCCGCGGCGGATACTCTTCGATGAGCGAGTAGCGATCGAAGTTCCCGGGCGGCTCGTCTTTCTTCCGCTCGCTGCGCGGCGGCACCGGCGTCCAGCTTCCGAGCTCGATCAGGATCACTTCCTTTCCCTCGGCAAGGAATTGCACGCCGACTTTCGGATAGCTGTACGCCACGAAGCGGGCGTCGTCGTAGCGGAAGCCGCGCTGCCGCTTCTTCGCCGCGGCCTCGGCGGCGGCGATCAGCTCTTTCGGATTCCACGGCAGTCCGTGGCTGACGCGAAGCAGCGTCGCGCCGAAGACGTCCGACGCCGCGATGTCGACGAACGCCACGGCCGCGCGTCCGCGCACCGGCACGCGGTGGAACAGCACCTCGCCGTTGAGATCGTAGACCGGCGTCGGCGTGCCGGAGACGCGCCCGTCTTCGAACGGCGCGTGGGGAATCGCCCCGGCGGCGATGAGGGCGTTGAGCTCCAGACCGGCGAGACGCGTCGCCAGCTGGCGGTTGATGACCTGGGCCATGAGAATCCTCCTTCACCCGTGGTAGTGAAGGAGAACCGCAAAACGTTTCACTTCGCGCCGTTACGGCGCCAGCTCGAGCACCATCCGATACGCGCTCACGTCCTGGTCGGGATTGCTCATCACGCCCGCCGTTCCCATGAACAGGAGGCGGAAGAGGCGGTAGGTCTCGAGCGACGACTGCGCAATCACCGCATCCTTGTTCTCGACCCAGCGCGCGTGGCCGTTGCGCGCCCAGAGGTAGTAGTTGCGGCGATCGTTGTAGACGCCGGCGAGCTGGATGCGCGACTGGTCGATCGCCTCCATCAGCTGCGGCATGTAGACCATGCGGAACGTGCCGGGCCAGACGTATTTCGTGATGAAGCTCGACGTTCCGAACGGCACCTTGCCGGCGGCGAAGTCGAGATACGCCCGCGCCCCCGGCTCGAGCAGCTCGGAGAAGCGCTGCATCACGCGCGGATAGTCGGAGAGGTCTTCGATCACGCCCATGCACGAGATGCCGTCGAAGCGGCGGCCGGGCTCGAAGGTGAAGAAGTCCTGATACGAGACGTTCGCGTTGAGGGAGTGCTTGTCGATCAGCTCCTGCGTGTAGCCCATCTGATCGCGCGAGAGCGTGATCGCCGTGACCTTCACGCCGCGCGTGGCGCAGAAGCGCGTCATGCCGCCCCATCCGCATCCGATCTCCAGCAGCTCCTGGCCTTCGCGCAGCCGCAGCTGGTCCCACGCGAATTGATACTTGCGCTCGGTGCTCTCTTCGAGCGTGTCGTCGTCGGTCTCGTAGATGCCGGGTGTGTAGGCGTGGTACTCGTTGTCGGTGCAGAAGAGCTGGATGTTCTTCGAGTCGTAATGCTTCGCGATCCAGGCGGGATTGAGCTTCTCGCGGCCGAGGAGCATCGGCTGGAGGCGGCGCCAGAGTTTCAGCCAGGCGTTCTTGTCGTCGATGAACGTGCGCAGCCACATCGCCTTCACGACGTCGCCTTCGAGGTCGAGATCGCCGCGCACATAGGCCTCGGCGATGGTGAGCTCTTCGAGCGACTGCAGCGCGCGCATGCCGCGGTCATTGCGGATATAAAGATCGAACTCCGGCTCGCCCTCGCCGACCGTCGTGACGCCGGTCTGGGTGTGCACGCGGAACGCGCACGGCAGATTCGTGACGCGCGAAAGGATGCGGTTGACGAACCCTCCGACGTCCGTGCCGGTGAGTGCGGGAGCGGGAGTGTCCATGACCTTGCTCATGTTCGGAACCTCTCACTGATGGTTTTGTTGAGGGGGAGAAGCTTACTCCAACTCCTTCTTGCCGGAGGGATGGTGACGACGATGTTCTTCGTCCAACTTCGAGGAGGAGCGATCAATCCGTATCCCCTCCTCCGCCGTACTTCAGGCGACAGGAGGCTCGAATGAAAAAAGCTCTGACCCTCGTCTGCGTATTCGCGTTCGCGCTCACGCTCGCGGCCGACCAGCACACGGAGAAGCCGAAGTCGCTCTACCAGCGCCTCGGCGGATACGACGCCATCGCCGCGGTGACGGACGACTTCATCGGACGGCTGGCCACGGACAAGCAGATCGCGAAGTACTTCGCCGGCCACAGCGAAGACTCGCTGAAGAAAATCCGCCAGCACGTCATCGACCAGCTCTGCGCCGCCACCGGCGGTCCGTGCGCGTACACGGGACGCGACATGAAGACCTCGCACAAAGGCATGGGCATCACCGAGGCCGAATGGAATCAGGCCGCGGCGCTCCTCGTGCAGACACTCGACAAGTTCAAAGTCCCGCCGCAGGAGAAGAGCGAAGTGCTCGCGGCGGTGGGCACACTCAAGAAAGACATCGTCGAGAAGTGACTATCATTTCGGGGATGGCCGCGCCGTACATCCCCGAACCTCCCTCCCAGTCCTACTGGGACGCATCGCCCGAATTTCGCGCGCTGTGTCAGCGCAAGCTTTCCGAGTCCGCGTACGCGTGGGCGGAGCCGCAGCTGTCCGCGATGGGCGAGCGCGCGGCGAAGGAGGTCGCTCCGCTCGCCGCGGTCGCGGATTGCCAGCAGCCGCGGCTCGTCACGCACGATGCGCGCGGGGAGCGCGTCAGCCGCGTCGAGTATCACCCGTCGTATCGCGAGATGGAGCGCATCGCCTACGGCTCCGGCATGATCGCGATGAAGTATCAGACGCACGATCACGCCGCGTTCGCGCAACTCACCGGCTTTGCCCTCGGCTATCTCTTCGCGATGGCGGAGATGGGGCTGTATTGCCCGCTTTGCATGACCGACGGCGTGGCGCGCGTGCTCACGCGCCACGGCACGCACGAACAGGTGATGCGCGTCGTTCCGCACCTGACGTCGACGGACCCGGCCACGCTCTGGACCGGCGGGATGTTTCTCACCGAGCGCGCGGGCGGATCGGACGTCGGCGCGAACGAGACGGTGGCGCGCAAGAACGGCGACGGCACGTGGCGGCTGACGGGGCACAAGTGGTTCTGCTCGAACGTCGACGCCGAGGCGGTGCTCGTCACGGCGCGGATCGACGGAGCAGGCGAGGGGACGCGCGGCCTCGGCACGTTCCTGCTGCTGCCGCGCGAAACGGAAGGCGTGACGATCGAGCGGCTGAAGGACAAGCTCGGCGTGCGCTCGATGCCCACCGGCGAAGTCACGCTCACCGATGCGCACGCCGAGGAAGTCGGCGGCTTCGCGGCGATGACCGACATGCTCAACCTCTCGCGCCTCTACAACTCCGTCGCCGCGTGCGGAGCGATCGGACGCGCGGTGTACGAGGCGCGGCATTACATCGAGCGGCGGCAGGCGTTCGGACGCCCGGTGATCGAATGGCCGCTCGCGCAGGAGACGTTCTTCGATCTCGCCGCGGAGCACGCGGCCGCGTTGCTGCTGACGTTCGAGACGGTCGAGTGCCTCGCGCGCGCCGATGCCGGCGACGCCGAGGCCGCGAAACTGCTGCGCATGCTCACGCCGATCACGAAAGCGGTGACGGGAAAAGTCGCGGTGCCGTGCGTCTCCGAGGCCATGGAACTGATCGGAGGAAACGGCTACATCGAAGAGAGCCCGCTTCCGCGATTGTTGCGCGACGCGCAGGTGCTGCCGATCTGGGAAGGCACGACGAACATTCTCGTGCTCGATGCGTTGCGCGTCGCGCACAAGGACGGGAGCCACGAACTGCTGCTCACTCGCATCCGGACGCGATTCCCGCGTGAGGCCGACGCGCTCGCGTACATGTTCGCGTCGCTCGACGAGCCCGACGCGCGCGGCTGGATGGACCGTCTCGCGCGCCTCTATCAACTCACGTTGCTTCTCGATGCGGAGTTGGGAGAGCACGCGGAGCGGCTAGTGAACCGGCCGCTGGGACTCCTGCCCGGAGCGCGCGTCGTCGGTCTCTGATGATGGAAAGCGGCAGCTGCGCTGCCGCAGTCCAAACCTTTCGTCGCTCTTCGGGGTAGGGATTCGTCTTTCCCGCGGCACTCCTTAGCTGCCAGCTTCCGTGATTCCCTCAAAAGGATGGTGACGATGCCGCGATCTTGTCGTGCCGTTTGCCTTTTCCTCGTCTGCGCGTGGGGTGTTGCCGCGGGGACGCTTCCTCCCGCGGCCTCGGCGTCGGCGAAGTATTACTGCGGTGCGAAGGACACGACCGAGCTTCCCAACGTCCGGTATGTCGCGACCTCCGGCACCGACAGCGGCACGTGCGGCGCGTCGTTCCAGTCGCCGTGCGCCACCGTCCAGCGCGGCATCGCCAACTGTACCGGCGAGCAGTGCGCGGTGCTGGTGGCCTTCGACGAATACAAGCTTTCCGAGACGCTGCTCTTGACCGGAGGGGTATCGGTTTACGGCGGATGCGAGATGACGGACGGACCGAACGAGCTCCGCTCGAGCCTTTACGGTCCGGACGGAGCACCGGCCGTGACGGCATCGCGGATCGTCGCTCCGACGACCTTTCAGGGCTTTTCCGTGTTCGCCGGCGCGGGTCGAGCGACCAGCGCCGGCGGGACCTCCATCGCCTTCGCCTCGATCCTGAGCAGCGGGATGTCGCTGGAGTCGGTCTCGCTCACCGCGGGAGTCGCCGCGCGGGCGCCGACAGATGGCAAGGCCGGCAGGCAGGCGCCTCATGCGGACAACGGACGTGATCAGAGTCCCGGCGTGAGCCCGCCGGGGGGATTTGCCAGCGGCGGTGGTGGAGGAGGCATCAACGGTGACGGCCGGGACGCAGAGCCCGGTGACACCGGCTATCGAGCCCCCGGCGCCAGAAGGGGCACGAACAGCGGCCGGGATGGCAAACCGGGGCGCGACGGTCCCTGTCGCGGCCCGGGAGCTCCCTCGCCGGAGGTCAACGGCTCCATCAGCTCCGCCTTTACCTGGGCACCGGGCATCGGCGGTGCGGGCCAAAAAGGCGGATTCGGTGGTGGAGGCAGCGGCGGGCGCGGCGGATTGGGCTACAGAGGCGGCGGGGGAGGCGCCGGCGGCGAGGGAGGCGGCGGCGGTGAGGGGGGCACGCAAGGGGGCGCGTCGATCGGGCTGCTCCTCGTCGGCGGCCGGCTGAGCTACAACGGCGGCGTGATCCGCACCGGCACCGGGGGCGGCGGCAGCCGGGGAGGCGAAGGGGGACCGAGAGGCGTTCCAGGGAATGGGGGCGAGAAGGGAGGCGGACTCGCGGGGAAGGGAGGCACTGGCGGGCTGGGTGGGCCGGGAACGGGCGGCGCGGGCGGCAACGGAGGCCCCGCGTTTGCCGTCGCCACCGCGGGCACGTCCGACGACGATGGAATGTTTCTCCCGAAATCGGTCGAGCTCTATGTCGGCACGGGCGGCTCCCCGGGCAATGGCGGGCCTGCGCCGTCGCCGTGCGCCAGAGGGATGGATGGCCTGGCAGGTGTCACGGCTGCCAACCAACGCCTGGAGATCAGGAAATGAGCCTCGTCGAATTGCAGCGCCCCACCATCTCTTACGTCTATCAGGCGGATCTCTCCGACGCGCTGCCGGGCTTCGAGTACACCCTCTGCGCGTACAACAGCGAGGTTGCACTCGTTGCGCACACGGCCGGGACGCGCGCCGCGGCCCGGGCCGCCGATCCGAGCCTGCAGGCCATCCCGGACGAGCAGCTGACGCACTTCTCGCCACCGGTGGAAGTGCCGTTCGACGCCGCGTGCCGAGTGCACATCGCCGGCACGCCGTCCGACCGGTCGCGTCCCAGCTACGTCCACGTCGCGGCGATCACCATTCCTCCGCCGGAGCGCCCGCGCGCGGCCGTTTTTCAAACGATCGATTACGTCAGCACGGCCCGGGCGTTCCTGTTCCACCACCCCGACTTGATCAGCGTCACCATCAGTCTCTCGACGATCGTGAGGGAGCACATGACGCTGGACGTACAGGCGGCCGCCGCGATCGCGGCCCTCGCGCTCGAGATGAAGCGGCAGGGACCTCCGACCGAGAAGAAGGATGAGGGATGGGCGCAACTCGTTCCCTTCAAGGACGTGCAGGGGGTCGAGCATTTCCTCCAGCAGCCATCCACGAAAACGGTCGAGGCTGCGCGGGCGGCGATGGGCCGCATCCAGCTCACCACGAAGAACGATCTCCGGCTGAAGGACCGGAAGTGGACGCAGGAACAGGGATTCAGCGTGGTCACCGAGGAGATTGGGCCTTTGACCTCCGGCGAAGTCACGATCAAACCGGACATCGCCACGCGGCTCCATGGCCTGAGGACGTTCGTCGAGCCGCCGAAGAAGCCGGGGATGGGGCTCCGCACCCGTCTGCGGATGGAGAATTACGATCTGCGCTTCCTGGGCGCCTACATCCAATTCATCGATATCGATGGCAAGGCGATGAGCACGCCGGATTGGAAGCCCGATGGCAGCCCCGGCGCGCCGTCCTACATCGATCAGCAGGATGATCTGCGCTGGCTCGACGGTCTCGGATCCACCGACACCATCTTCGGCGTGCCCAATCCGGGCGTCCCCGGCTCGATCGACCACGACATTACCTTCCCTGAGGGGGCCGTGGCGGCGCGGCTCTATACCCTCGGCCTCGGGACGGGCCGCAATCCTTTCAAGGGTCCGACTCTCTATGCCGCCGTCCGCACGGCCATGGTCAATCTGGCCATCCCGGCGCTGCTCCTGCCGGCTGGCGTGGCGGTCACGAAGTACCAGCGGCTCAAGGAGATCTTCGATTCCAAGGAGGTCGGGATCGTCGCGGCGACCATCGGACTCGCGTACGCGGAATACGTAGGGATCGGTTCCGCGGTGGACGGCAAGGTCAATTGGGGCGGGCTCTCGACCATCGGCCAGTTCATCTTCAGCAAAGGGCTGGAGCTGGTCGCCGCATTTGTCGGCGGGCTCGTGCTGGAGGGGACGCTCAAGCGCAATATCCCGTTCGCCGGCTGGGTCATGGCGGCGATCGACGTGGCCGTCGGGATCGCGCAGATCACGCAGACCATCGTCTCGGTGGCGACGTCGCCCTGGGCCATCGAGAACCGCCTGGCCACGACGATCCGGTCGATCGTCACCGTGAAGCCCGATCCGGCGCGGGGCGCGTTTCCCGACGCGGACGCGGGCGAGCCGCGCTTCCTGAACGTGCGGCTCATCTACCAGAGCGATCAGCCGACCCAGTCGGTAACGGTGCAGGTCCTTCCCGGCTCCGTCGAGATCGAGGTCCAGTTCACCAACAATCTCGGCGGGCGGGTGAAGTTTCAGGCCGACTTCCTGGTCGGGAGCGAGGTCGCGGCGTCGGCGTCGACGGACTGGCTTGCGAACGACGGCCGCAAGACCGGGGACGTGACGCTGCTGCTCTTCCAGAAACGGATCGAGCTGACGAAGGACACGGAGTACGAGCATGCCGCGCTGCTCACGTATCAGAACGGCGCGTATCAGTGGATGCCGACCAACGCCGCGCCGGTGACGACACGCTTGAACCTCAGCCTCGACGACAAGGACAACGCGATCTCCAAACTCGTCGGAGTCTCACTCAGCCAGCGCCACCGCCAGCTCGGGTACTCCTGGAGGGCCTTCGGCCTCGGAATCGGCAACTGCGCCGGCGGGACCCAGGAGACGCATCTCTCCGCCCTGCAGAGCGTCAACATCCCCGGACTGCCGATGGATGACGCGCGCTTTTCGGGATGCGGTTACTCGCCATTGGCCAACATCGTCTACGACACTTTCCCGCCGCGCTTCGAGCTGACCGAAGATGGAAAGCAGTACAAGGTCGACGATCAGGGACGCCCGATCCCCGATCCCGAGTCGCGCGACCTCGGCCTCTATTACGTCGATCCATTGCCCGGCAACCGGCCGGCGGAGCAGGGGGGCGGATATCACCTCCGGAAGATTCCGAACCGGGGAAGGGCGCCGATCAACGGCGGCGGGGAGCCGCCGCGGAGCTACGGCCGCTTTCCGCTCGCGGTCGACTCGCTGGTCATTCATCCGAGCGGACGAGTGCTGGCGATCAACAACCGGCTCAGCGAGCTGATGATCACGACGCTGGAGGATGCCGAGGGACAGCGTGACGACGACTTGCCCTTCGCGCGCCGCGTCGCCGGACCGGCGATGGACTACAAGCCGCCGGACGGCCCTCCCACCTTGCGCCGGCGCGCGGGGCTGCTGGCCAATCCGATCGCCGTCGCCTCGACCTACGACGGCACCGTGATTGTGCTGGAGAGTATCGACCTGCTTCCCCAGGTCAGCCGGCTGCAGGCCTTCGACGGCAACGGCAATCCGGTCAACGCTTTTCGAGAGACTTCGGGAACGTTCGGTCCCTTCCTCGACCTGCCCACCGGCCGGCACTACCTCAGCCTCGCGGTGGCCGGCAACGACGATCTCACCGACATCTTCATCCTCTATTACACGGGCGACGGCGAGGTGCCGGAGGAGTACCGCGTCGACGTCTACCAGATCGGAGCCAGGATTCCGCCGGAACGGGGAAGCTTCCTTCTGACCGCTCCCCGCATTTCGGCGGCGGCGCTGGCGGTCGATCTCTTCCGGACTCTGTACACGCTCAACTGGAGCATGACCACGGACGGCAAGGGCAACCTGGCCGGTCCGCGCATCGGCCCGACCGGTCCGGCCGGCCGCACGGTTCCGGCGCTCTCGCAGTGGCGGCCGCGGCGAAAAGGCCCGCAATGAAGGCGCTCGCGATAGTGGCCGCGCTGCTGATGCTGGCGGCGGCGGGCATCGAGGCGCAGCCGCAGTTGGATTGTCCGAAGCCGGCTCCGGGGCGGCCCGACTTCCGGGGGAAGAATCTGACGGACCACAATTTCGCCGGCCAGAATCAGGATCTGCGCGGCGCCGACTTCACGGGCGCGGTGCTCGACGGCGTGCAGTTCTCGGGCGTCGATCTGACCGGCGCCGTCTTTCAGGGAGCGTCGCTCAAACGGACGGCGAAGGGGAGGGCCGACTTCAACGGCGCCACGCTCGTCCAAGCCTGTTTTCAGGGCGCGATCCTGGAGCAGCCGAACCTGCAGCTGGCGAAACTGGCCTGCGCCGATTTTTCGCACACCGATCTCACCCAGGTCGATTTCACCCCGCGGCCGCGGTTCGATCCCGGGACACTGGGCTGCGGGAGGGTGAAGTTCTTCGAAGCGACGATGCGGGTGCGTCAGATTCCGTTCTCCTTCTGGCGGTTTACCGACTTCACCAGAACGCGCTTCCTCGATCTCGCCGCGGATCGGGCGATCTTCCGCGGGGCCGACCTGACCAAAGCCATGCTGCCCGGGGCGAAGCTGGAGTACTTCGATTTCAGCGGCGCCACGCTGATCGAGACCGATCTCCGCGATTCCGACCTGAGGCACGCGATCTTCACCGGGGCCAAGGCGCGCGGCATCAAGCTCGACGGCTCCGACTTCCGGCTGGCGGTGGCCAAGGGACCGGACACCGATTTCACGACCGCGTCGCTGCGCCGGGTCACCGGCAAGGACGCGGATCTCTCCGGGGCCGTTCTCGAATCGGCGGTGCTGCGCGGTGCCAACTTCCCCGCCGCCGATCTGCGCGGCACCGGTCTGCAAGGGGCCGCGCTGGATAAGGGCGAGGGGCTTCAACCGGCCGAGTTTTCCGGCGCGAATCTCAGCGGCGCGAAGCTCGACAATGCCAATCTCAACTTCGCCAGCTTCCGCAACGCCCGGCTGATCGGCGCGACGTTTACGGGGGTCCTCATCTCCGACACCGACTTTTCGAACGCCGCGATGCCGAACGCGGACTTCTTCGGCGCGACGCTCGCGGGGGTGTCGTTCCAGGGCTCATCGCTGGAAAACGCCTCTTTCCGCAGGGCGACGTTCGTCCGCTCGACGACGTCGGGCCGCGGCGTGGATCTCAGCTGTACGCAGCTCGGCGGCGCCAACCTGGCCGAGCTGGAGATGCCGCCGGCCGAAGGAGCGGTGACGTTCCTCGGCGCGGTCCTCCCTCCCGCCGCCGAATGCCGCCCCGTGGGCAACGATTTCGTGTGCGGCACCGAGCTGGCGGGCCGGAAGCCGTATGGCCCGACCCGCCTTCCCGCCCTCGCTCATCCCGCCACCTGCCCGAACGGCGAGTTCGTAATCTGCAGCGGAACAACGTGGCTGTTGGAGAATTGGAAGACCAACGCCTGCGGCTCTCCCGAAACGCGCTGGGTTCCGCCGCCGCGCGATCCGCCGCCGCCCGGGCCGACGGTGAACATCCCGGACGCGAATTTCAAGCGCTGCCTCAGCGAGCAATTCTTCGGCGACGACCGGGCTATCCCGACCGACTTCGCCGCCACGGTGCTGGAGATCGACTGCACTTCGCGCGACATCGCCGACGCCACCGGGTTGGAAGCCTTCAAAGCTCTCCAGAAGCTCACCCTCACCGGGAACGCGCTCACGGACGGGGAGATCTTCCAGAAGCTGAAGGCCCTGGCGGTCCTGCGCGTCAGCGGGAACAAGCTGACGACGCTCAACGTGGGCGTCGCGACGCTGAAGTCGGTCGAGGCGGCGAAGAATGAGATCCAGCACGTGAGCGGTCTGGAAACGGCTGACCTCGAGTTTCTCGATCTCTCCAACAACCGCCTCACGGCCTTCGCCCTCGACAGCCAGCGCACGCTCGCCTACGCCGATCTCTCCCACAACGCCCTGACCGACGTCGGAGAGCTGAACCGCGGCTTCGGCGCCCTCCAGTACCTCTACCTCCAGCACAACGACCTGATCACCATCGGCACCCTCGCCGACGCCACGAACCTCATCTACCTCGGCCTCGGCAGCAACCCCAAATTCCGGTGCGACACGCTGAAAGTGAGCAAGGAGATCCTCGAGGCCAGCAACTGCGGGAAGCCGTGAGAGGAGTCAGAACTTCGGGTCGCCGGCTGGCTCGTCGCCCGCCATCGCCCGCGCGACTACGGTTTCACACTCTCCGGCAAATCCCTTGCGTCGCACCTCGGCGTCGGCGTCGTGGTGTACGCGCTCGGCTACACGCCGGTGCTCCTGCTGATGATGGCCCGGCGCTACTTCGATCTCCACGGCGGGCCGGCGGTGTGGAACCGGATCGATGCCGCGACCTGGGACCTGAATTTCTGGCTGTGGATGCTGGCGTCGAGCATCGTTTTGCCGGTAGTGGTGGAGGAGACGTTCTTCCGCGGCTACGTGCAGACGCGTTGGATGACGGCGTTCCGCCCGATGACGACCATCGTTTTCATCGCCGTCGTTTTCATCCTCATTCACACGCAGTATCTCGACGGCACGTTCATCGGCACGGCGATGATCCTGACCGGTTTCTGGTGGGCCATCCTCCTCGGCGTCGCGCGCTGGCGCACCGGCTCGCTGATCGCGCCGATGCTCGCGCACGCGCTGAGCAACACGCCGCTGCGGCCCGCGGTGCAGCTCGCGATGCTGTTCGTATTGCTGGCGGTGCTGCTGGTGGCGTCAAAACAGGCGCGCGCCTTTCGCCTGGGCTTCGGTCAGTAGATCCAGGAACTTGCCGCGCGCGATCTCGCGCGCGCCGAGGGCCTGCATGTGCGGCGTCATCACCTGGCAGTCGATCAGCGTCGCGCCGCGGGCGCGGAGGTGGTCGGCGAGGAAGAGCAGGGCGAGCTTCGAGGCGCCGGAGTGCGTGTGGAACATGCTCTCGCCGGTGAACAGGCCGCCGGCGTCGACGCCGTACAAGCCGCCGGCCAGCTCGTTGCCCTGCCACGCTTCGATGCTATGCGCGTCGCCGGCGTCGTGGAGGCGCGTGTAGGCCTGGATGATGTTTGGATGGATCCAAGTTCCATCCTGGTCGGGACGGGGCATTTCCGAGCAGGCGCGGATGACGGATCGGAAGTCGCGGTCGATGGTGAACGTGAACGCGCTTCGCGCCGCGGCTTTGCGCAGCGAGCGCCCGATGTACAGCTCATCGAGAAACAACACCGCGCGGCGGCGCGGCGAGAACCACGGCAGCGGCACGCTGTCGTGCGGCCACGGAAAAATCCCCTTGCGATACGCCTCGCGTAGCGTTTCCACGCGCAGGTCTTCGCCCATCGCCACCACATCGCCCTGCGCGTAGCGCGGATCGGGAAAGCGGGCCATCGGCGCTACACTAACCGATCATGCGCAACATCATGCCGGTTCTCGCCCTGGCCATGGCTCTGCCCATTCACGCCGCGAGTTGGAGCGGCTGGCGACTCGTCGAAGGCGGCGGCATCACCGACGCCGCCGCGAGCGCGACGGTCTACAACGGATCGATGTATCTCTTCGCGAAAGGGAAGGACGCGAAGCTGTACGTGAACCGCGGCCGTACGGACGGCAGCGGATGGGGCGCGTGGACCGAGGTAGCGGGAGCGGGGTACACCAACGCGGCGCCGGCGTCGGCGGCACATGGAGGCAATCTCTATCTCTTCGCGCCGGGCATCAAGGATCACGCCGTCTACGTCAACAAATTCAACGGCAAGGCGTGGAGCGGCTGGTCGCAGCTTCCGGGCGGCGGATTGACGGACGTCGCCTTGACGGCGGCGACGCACAAGGGCGAGGTCTATTTGTTCGGCAAAGGGCTCGCCGATCACAAGGTCTATGTCAACAAGTGGAGCGGCAAGGCCTGGACGGGATGGAGCGAAGTACCGGGCGGCGGCTACACCGACGCCGCGATGGCCGCGACGTCCGCCGGCGGCAAGCTGCATCTCTTCGCGCGCGGGATCAAGGACCGCGGCGTTTACGTCAACACGTTGACCAACTCCTGGAGCGGCTGGCAGCGTCTCGGCACAGGCACGACGCGCCTCGGCCTCGGCGCAACGACGAGCGGCAACACCGCGTGGGTCGTCGCCGTCGACGACGCCGCGCGCCACATCTGGACGTCAGGATCAACGGGCGGCGCGTGGAGCGCGTGGAGCGAAGTGCCGGGCGGCGGCATCACCGACGCGCCGGTCGCGGCGATCACGAGCGGCGGGAAGATCTCCCTGTTCGCGCGCGGCGTCAAGGATGGGCGCATCTACGTCAACACGTATCAGTGAGCGGAGCTTCGCTTCTCAATAACCCAGCCGTAATTCCTCGCCTTCGGCTTCCACGATCACGTTGCCTCCCGCAGCGAGCCTGCCGAACAGGATCTCGTCCACCAGCGGTTCCTTGATCTTCGTCGAGATCAGGCGGGACATGGGACGCGCGCCGAACGCTTTGTCGTAGCCGTGTTTGGCGAGCCAGGCGCGGCCGGATTCGCGCAATTCGAGGGTCACGTTCTTCGCCGTGAGCTGCGCCTGCAGCTCGGCGATGAATTTGTCGACGACCTTCTCGATCGTCTGGAAGGCGAGAGGCTCGAAGGCGATCCAGGCGTCGAGGCGGTTGCGGAACTCGGGGGCGAACGTACGCTCGATCGCGCCGCGGCCGCGGCCGCTCGCGGGATTGTTGCGGAATCCGACGCCCGCTTCCGTCATCTCGCGCCCGCCCGCGTTCGTCGTCATGATCATGACGACGTTGCGGAAGTCGGCCTTCTTGCCGTTGTTGTCCGTCAGCGTGGCGTGATCCATCACCTGCAGCAGGATCGAGAAGAGATTCGGATGCGCCTTCTCGATCTCGTCGAGCACGAGCACCGCGTACGGCGTGCGGATGATGGCGTCGGTGAGCAGGCCGCCCTGATCGAAGCCGACGTATCCCGGCGGCGCGCCGATGAGGCGCGACACGGTGTGCGGCTCCACGTACTCGCTCATGTCGAAGCGGATGAACTCCACGCCGAGCGACTGCGCGAGCTGCTTCGCGAGCTCGGTCTTGCCGACGCCGGTCGGGCCGCTGAAGAGGAACGAGCCGATCGGCTTTTCGGCATTGCCGAGGCCGGAGCGCGAGAGCTTGATCGCACTCACGACCTGCTTGATGGCGTGGTCCTGGCCGTAGATGACGTGGCGCAGATCGTCTTCGAGACGGCCGAGGCGATCTTTTTCGGAGACCGCGATCGTGCGAGGGGGGATCTTGGCCATGCGCGAGACGACGGTCTCCACCTCGTGGACGCCGATCGTTTCCGGTGGCGCGTTTTCAACGCGCAGCATGCGCGCGCGGGCGCCCGCTTCATCGAGCACGTCGAT
>DATFHJ010000017.1:0-47563 GCA_035248585.1 Thermoanaerobaculia bacterium | reverse complement strand
CACGACCGGCGTCGCGAGCAGCATTTCGACGTACGGCATCGGCCGCGTCATGGCGATGACGACGAGCGGCGCCGCGAGCACGGCGCTGATCCAGAAGCGGCGCGTCATGTCCTCGAGCTCGGGGTTCGTTTCCTCTTCGAGCGTGATCTCTCGCGGCTCGAGGGCCATGCCGCAGATGGGGCAGGTGCCGGGTTGGTCGCGTACGACCTCGGGGTGCATCGGACACGTCCACTCGGAAGCCTGTGGAGCGGCGGGCTTCAGCCCGCCGGAATCCGGGGGGGCTAAAGCCCCCCGCTCCACATTCATGGAATCGAATTTGTGTTTGCAGTGCGTGGAGCAGAAGTAATACGTCTGGCCATCGCGCACCGAGGAGCCGGCTGCGCGGGCGGGGTCGACGGTCATGCCACAGATGGGGTCGATGTGGGTCATCGGGGTCTCCTTTTACAACAATGCAGACGCAGAGACCCGCGCGACCTTACAGTCAGAGCTCGCTGAACGCTGCCGCGAACATCTCGATCGCGTCCCACAGATTCTGCAACCGCAGGTTCTCGTCGTTCGAGTGTTGGTTGTTGTCGTGGTTCGCGATGGGGAAGCCGATCGCGGGTGTGCCGGCGGGCTGCTGGAAGAGGTACATCGGGACGCTGCCGCCGAGGGTGGGGAGGAGGACGGGCGGGTGGCCGGCGGCGGTGAGGATGGAGGCGAGTTTGCGTGAGAGGGGGAGGTCGAGGGGCGTGCGGGCGGGCGGGTAGCCGTTGCCCCAGTTCACGCGCACGAGCTTCGGATGGGCGAGGCGCGTCGCGGCGTCGGGGGTGTCGCGGACGATCGTGTAGCCCTGCGACTCGATGTGTTTCTCGACGAGCGGCTTGATCGACTCCGGCGTTTCGTTCGGGACGAGGCGGAAGTCGATCGAGGCGCGGGCCTGGGTCGGAATGGTGTTCGAGGCCTGCTCGCCGACGCGTCCGCCTTCGATGCCGCGCAGGTTCAGCGCCGGCATCATGATCCGCTCGTTCAGCGGATCCGCTTCGGTCGAGCCGATCTGAAATTCGCGGCGCAGGGTGTCTTCGACCGGCGGGACTTTGCTCAGCGCATCGCGCTCGGCGGCGTTCGGCGCGCGGACCTGGTCGTAGAAGCCGTTGATCAGGATGCGGCCGTTCTCGTCGCGCATCGAGTCGATGAGATGCGTGAGGCGCACGATCGGGTTCGGCACCCAGTTGCCGTAATGGCCGTCGTGCAGTCCCTTGATCGGGCCGTAGAGCGTGAGCTCGAGATCGACGACGCCGCGCGCGCCGAAGAAAAGCTGCATGCGGCGGCTCTGATGCACGGGACCGTCGCAGATGATCCAGGCGTCGGGACGCAGCACGCCGGGATAGGCGGCGAGGTATTCGGCGAGATGCGGCGAGCCGGCTTCCTCTTCGCCTTCGAAGATGAAGCGGATGTTCACCTTCGGCGACTTCTTCTCCGCGCGGAGGCGATCGATTGCCGCGAGCATGGCGATGATCGGCGCCTTGTCGTCGCCGGCGGAGCGCGCGTAGAGGCGCCATTCAGCATCGATCGTCTGCGCGTTCTTCCAATCGACGTCGTTGCCGCGCGCGTCGCGCATCACCGGCGTCCAGGGATCGCTCTTCCACTTCGATTTGTCCACAGGTTGACCATCGTAGTGGGCGTAGAAGGCGATGGTCTGCTTCGCGCCGGGCGCGGGAAGATCGGCGACCACGATCGGCGGCGCGTTTCCGACCTGCAGTTTGCGCGCGGCGATTTTCCGCTTCGCGAAGAGGGCCACGATGGCGTCGGCGTTGCGCTGGATGTTCGGCGCGTCGGAGGCGAGGTTGGGGATCGCGAGGAGGTCGGCGAATTCGGTCAGGATCTCGCGTTGCGGTGCGGCTGCCGCGAGGATCGGCGCCGTCGCGAACAGCAGGAGACCCGCAACCGCCGTTTTCATTCCGCTGGTGCGATTTGCCGGGCCATGGGTCGCGGACGCGAGCGGAAGCGGCGCTTCAGACGCCACCAGCGAACGGCCATGATCCTGCGGCTCCGCTTGTCGCGAATCATCATGATGCCGCGGACGAGCGCCACGAGGAAAATCCCCGCGCCGATCTGCGCGCCCCAGCCGACGGACTGCAGCGACACGCCGAGGAATGCGCTGGAGCCGACGAGGATCGGAGTCCAGATGATGGCCGCGATGAGGAAGAAGGTGGAGAAGCGGGCGAAGCTCATGCCCATCGCGCCGGCGGCCATGTAGGCCGGCACGCGCGTGCCGGGAAGGAAGCGCGCGGTCAGGACGGCGGTGGTGCCGTGCTTCTCGAACCACTCGATCGCCTTGCGGACCTGATGCTCCCACCGCTTCCCGAGGCGCGAGATGAGCGGCATGCCGAGGAGACGCCCCAGGCCGTAGTAGAGCAGGTCGCCCGCATAGATGCCGCTGATGCAGGCCACGGTGACGGCGAAGAAGGAGTGGCGCCCGCTGGCGACGAGCAGTCCTGCCGTCACACAGGCGACCTCTTCGCTAATCAGCGTGCCGAGGGCGAGAGTGATTAACTCGAGCATCGATTGTCCAGTTTACGGGGGAACAGGAGGAGGGTTTGAAACATTGCGTCACGCCGCAATCGTTGCAGGCGTGGCGGGCGCGACTTCTTCCTTGTCGATCAGCGGATCGAGCAGCGGCGTGGTCATCGCGGTCGTGACGAGGGCCATGAGCACGCCCATGGTGAAAAGGCTCGGCGAGATGACGCCGATGTCGCGGCCGATGTTGAGGACGACCATCTCCATCAAGCCGCGCGTGTTCATCAGGACGCCGACGGCGGCGGCGTCGCGCCAGGAGAAGCCGGTGGCGCGCGCGGCGAGCAAGGCGCCGCCGAGCTTTCCGGCGACCGCGGTGAGCAGGACGAGCGCGCAGCAGAGCCAGAGCTCGGGGGTCGCGAGCGAGCCGACGTTCGTGCGCAGGCCGGTCACGGCGAAGAAGAGCGGGAGGAGCACGGTGACGATGCCCTGCAGCTGTTGCGCGAGCGCCTCGCGTCCTTTCGGGATGATCGCGCCCGCGAGGAACGCGCCGAACAGCGCATGCACGCCCAGCTCCTCGGTGATCCACGCCGACACGAGCGCGAGAAGCAATCCGGTGACGAGCGTCGGCTTCCGCATCAGCGGACGCACGGCGAAGATCGTGAGCAGAACGAACACCGCGAGCAGCGCGAGCTTGAGCGCGAGCGTGGCCATCGTCTGCGCGCGCACGAGCATGACCACGAACGCGAGGATGCTCCAGGCCGTGACGTCGTCGACCGCGGCGCAGCCGATGACCGTGTTCCCGAGCTTCGTGCGCGTCAGGTTGCGCTCTTCGAGAATGCGCGCCAGCACCGGAAAGGCGGTGATGCTCATGGCTATGCCGAGGAAGAGCGTGAAGCTGCGGAACGTCACTCCGGGCTCGGCGAGGCGGGGATAGAGATAGATCGCCAGCGCGGTGCCGAGGAGGAACGGCACGACGATGCTGACGTGGCTGATGACGATCACGGCGCGCTTGCGCTCGCGCAGCAGCTGCGGCGCGAACTCGAGCCCGACCAGGAACATGAACAGCACCAGCCCGAAGTGGCTGAGGGTCTGCAGCGACGGCAGGCTGGCAGCGGGAAAGACGAAGCTGAAGGCGTCCGGCGCCACGCGGCCGAAAAGCGACGGACCGAGGAGCACGCCGGCCGCGATCTCGCCGACCACGGCCGGCTGTCCGAAGCGTTTGAGCAGCATCCCCAGCGCGCGTCCGCAGACGACGATGAGAATGATCTGCAGCAGCGTGACGGCGAAGGTCATGCGGCTTCTTCGCGATATGGCCGCAATGCCTCGCGCAACTCCTCCGGCACCGGTACCGCGGCCGTGCCGCGCAGGCAGGCGATCTCCATCTCGCCGCGGGCGACGACGGTCTCGCGGTTCGGCTCGCGCTTCACGTACGTAAAGCGGAGGGTCATGCCGCTCGGTTTGAGCGTGACGAGGGACATGCGAATCGAGACTTTGTCGAAGGCGAGGAGCTCTTCCTCGTATTCGCAATTCACGCGCACGGTCGCGAGCTTCAGCCCGTTGGCGATGTCTTCGAGCACGCTCGGCGCGTGCTCGTGCAGGAACATCTCGCGGCAGCGGCCCTGCCACGACAGGTAGTGAACGTAGTAGACGTTGCCGATGAGGTTCGTTTCCTGGAAGCCGACGGTGTGCTCGTATTCAAAGTAGCGCATGTCGATTACTCCTTCGCCACCGCGACGATGCAGTCGCGCATCACGAACGTGTCGATGCGGTGCGCGCCGGAGCGGAACGTGACGCGGCGATGCTTGCCGGCGCCGTCGACGACGAGCGGTGCGCGGGCGTCGCCGGCGAGCTTCTTCATCGACTCGCGCGCCGACCACACTCTCGCCTGCGCGAACCGATGTTCGTCCCCCGACAGTTTCGTGCAGACCTCGGCGATTCCTCCGTCGTTCGCTCCCATGATCGTGTCCCACGGCTCGCCGTCGACGTGCTGTACGTCGACGCCGACCGGCTTCTCGTGCGTCACCGTCAGCGCGATCCCGGCGTCGTGCGAGCGGGAGATGTGGCCGTCCGCGATCAACGGCTTGCCGTCATGGCGATGCAGCACCGGCGTCTCCGAATCGCCGACATGGACGCCGACGTTGAGCTCGCGCTCGAGGAACGGTCCCCACAACGCGGGCGCGAGGTCGTCGACGCGGTCGCGGCGGGCGACGATCTGCAGACGCAGTCCGTGCCAGCGCTCGAAGAGGCGGCCGTCGGGCGCGGCGAGCTCGAGGTCGTAGACGAAGCCGTCCGCGTCGCGCGAGGTTTCGCGGGCGAGGACGATCGTGTCGCCTTCGACGCGCTCGAACAGCTCGACCGAGGCGATGCCCTGCGGCAGCACCGTCGCCTGCGGCACGCAGGCCTACAGCGCGTGGATCGCCGCGTCGCGGACCGTCGCGTCGCCGAGGATCACGGTGGCGGGGAGATAGCGGTGGAAGAGCGGCTCGTGATGCGGCGCGATCTCGGCGACGCATTCCGTCGCCGTGAGGCGGCGATAGCGCTTCACGCCCTGGAAGCGGCCGGTGTGGAAGAGCAGCGGTCCATACAGATCGCTCTTCGGATCCAACTCAACGGACCCGTTCGGAATCGAGAGGCGCGACGCTTCGACGCGCGTGCCGACGTGCACTTTCGCGCGGAAGTGGTCGAGATGGAACTGCGTGGAGGACGAGCGCACGGCGATGTCGACGACGTCTCCTCGGACGAGCGAGGCCACGCGGACCGTCGCCAGCGTCACCGGATGCAGGAGCTCGACGTTGTCGATGCGCACGGCGGTCTTGCCGGTCACGGTCTGCGCGATCTGGGTCATGGCCTCGAGTCCGACGACCGCGGGCAGGAGCGGCTCGCCGCTGAAGGCGTGATCGACGAGATAGGGATCGTTGCGCAGCGAGACTTCGGAGTCGGCGATGAGCTCGACGCCGGGGATCGTGAAGCGCGGCTGTTCGAGGAAGCGATAGAGGGGCATGGCCTCGTCGGCGTAGCGGATCGTGGCCGGATCGCCGAGGCGCCCGCAGGCCATGACGTGCGACGCGGGAGGCGCGGCGGCGAGGCTGGTCATCAGGCGCACGGCGTCGTCGGGCGCGATTGGCGTGATGCCCTGCCGGCGCAGCGCGTCCATCGTACCGAGGCGCTCGCCCATGCCCATGCCGGACCAGACGCTGTACTCGATGCAGACCGCATTGCACTTCGGATGCTTCGCGCCGAATTCTTCCGTGCGGCGGGCGAGCCACTCGTTCGCGAACGCGTAGTGCGCTTCGCCGCGCATGCCGGTGCGGGCGATGACGGAGCCGAAGGTGATGAGGAGCTTGATCGCGTTCGGGTCGACGGCATCGAGGACGTGCTGCAGTCCATCGAGCTTCGGCGCGGTGGCGGCGCGGAAGGCGTCGCGGTCGAGCGCGTCGAGCAGCCCGGGCGCGTTCGTGCCGGCGGCGTGCAGAATGGCTGTGACGTTCTGGAATTTGCGCGCGAGCGGCTTCGTGACGTCGGCGATGACGTATTCGTAGTCGATGTTCGTGAGGCGGGCGAGGTTCGCGCGCAACTCGGGATCGTCTTTGGAGCGGCCGAGGAGGATCAGCTTGGCGCCGCTCGTCTGGGCGAGGTGCAGGGCGGACTCGAAGCCGATGCCTTTGCCGCCGCCGGTGACCAACAGAACATCATCTTTGGACAGGCAGGATTGCCTGTCCTCCACTTGGGTGGCGACGATGCGCGGTTCTTTGCGGATGCCGTCTTCGTAGAAGGCTTCGCAGAAGTCGCCGTGTGCTTCGGCTTCGGCGATGATGGCGTCGGCGTCGAAGGTCTGCAGGTTGACGATGCGGACGGAGACGTCGGGCTTTTCGATGAAGAGCGTGCGCGCGAAGCCGGCGCCGCACGGTGCGTACTGCACGACGACGAGGCGCTCATCGGTGTCGCGGCACTGGAGCAGAAGCTCGATCGCGGCGTCGGGATCGTCTTTCGGCAGGACGACGATCGTGCCGCTGCCCTGCGGAAGCCGATCGCTCGGATAGTCGCCGAGGACGCGCCAGCTGGACTGCGAGTCCTTCTTCTTCGAGCCGATCTTCACCGGCACGTTCTCGATCGTGAATGCGCGCAGCCAGTTGGCCACGCCCTCGGGCAGCTTCGGCTCCGCGGCCGGCGCTTCCGTGCCGCGCAACGCTTCGAGCGCCGCGGTCGCTTCTTCGATTGTCGCGTTTGCGAAGGACGTCGGATCGGCGAGCGGCGGAACGCCCATCGCCCGCGCCGCGTCCGCGAGGAGGCGAGCAACTGTGATCGAAGAAAGATGCAAATCGGACAACAGCTTCGACGTCGGCAGCACGAGGTCGAGCGAGAGATCAACGTGCTGCGCCACCAGCTCGCGCAACGAGCCAGTTTGGACTGCGGCGGCCTCAGTCGCCGCTTTCACTTCCGGCAGCGGAGCTGCCGGAACGGGAGTCTGCGTATAAGCAAACGTCTCCGTAGGCGAAACGATAAAGCTCGGACGAACCTCCAGCTCGAACGCCCGCGCAAAGCGCCCTTCAAAGAGCGCATCGAGATCAACATCCGCCCCCGCGTTCCAGGCCGCGGCCACCGCATCGAGCACGCGATCGGACGAAACCACCGGCACGTTCGCGAACGAGGCGAGGTTCGTGAGCACCTGTCCGGGACCGACTTCGATCAAGAGATCCGCTTCGCGGGCGACGGCTTCGAGCGCTTCGCGGAAGCGGACCGGCATCGTGAGCTGCGAGGCGAGCAAATCGGGGATCGAGGCGTCGGCGCGGAGCCAGTCGCCGGTGACGGTGGAGAAGACGCCGCGGACGTTGGGGCGTGGGGCGAGCCGGCTCGTGTAATCGCGCAGCGGCGTCGCGGCGGGGGCCATCATCGGCGAGTGGAACGCGGCGGCGACGGGGACGCGCGTGGCGTGGATGCCGCGCTTCTTTGCAAGGTCGATGGCGCGGTCGACGGCGTCGCCGGAGCCGGAGATCACGGTTTGCTTCGGGCCGTTGTAGCAGGCGATGGCGAGGTCGTCGTCCAGCGCGATCTCGTTCGGCGCGCAGGAGAGCGCGCCCATCGCGCCGTCGCCGGCGAGCTGCTGCATGGCGTTGCCGCGGAAGCTGGCGAGGTCGATGAGCTGCTGTTCGTCGAGCGCGCCGCTCCAGTGCAGCGCGGTCAGCTCGCCGAGGGAGTGGCCGATCGCGCAGCGGGCCTCGATGCCGAGGCGGCGAAGCTCTTTCATGCGCTCGATGGACGCGCGGACGATGGCGGGTTGGGCGACGTCGGTGGTGACGTTGGGGATGGAGCCTTGGCCGGAGAAGAGGAATGCGATGCGCGGGCGGCGGGACGCCGCCTGGCCAGCCGCCGAGACGGCGGCGTTCCGAAGCTCCGCTGGCGTCGATGCCACGATTGCGGCGCGATACGAGCGGCCGGTGATCTTCTTGCGCAAGGAGACGGAAAGGTCGGTCAGTTCGGCGAGAGAAATGTCGGCGGCGCGTTCGGCAACTGCGTTGAGAGTTGCAGTTAATTCTTCTTGCGATGAAGCGCCGAAGAGGAACAGCTCCGCTTCCGGTTTGCGCAAAACGGGAACGCTCTTCGGGCGGCCTTCGCCTTCGAGGATGACGTGGGTGTTGATGCCGCCGAAGCCCATGGCGCTGACGGCGGCGCGTCTGGGGGCATTTTCGGGCCACGCCATCGGGCGCTGCGTGACTTGCAGCGGAGCGACGTCGCGCGGCTCGTTGCAGCCGGTGATCGGCGGGATGACGCCGGTGCTCACGGCCATCATGGCCTTGATCATTCCGGCGATTCCCGCCGCGGCTTTGGTGTGGCCGATGTTCGCTTTCACCGAGCCGATGAAGCGCGGGCGGTCGTCGGACAGCAGCGAGGTGACGGTCGAGATCTCGATCGGATCGCCGACCGGCGTGCCGGTGCCGTGTCCTTCGAACAGCGTCACGCTGTCGATCGGAATCCCGGCGCGCTTGTACGCGCGCTGGAACGCCAACCGCTGTCCGCTGGCCTCGGGGCGGGTCATGCCGCCATGTCCGTCGGACGACATGCCCCAGCCGAGGAGCGAGGCGTAGATGTGCCGGCCCTCGCGAATCGCGTCATCGCGGCGCATCAGCACCACGAAGCCGCAGCCTTCGCCGGGGAGGAAGCCGTTCGACTTTTTGTCGTAGACCCACATGCGCTCTTTTGCGAGCGCGGTCACTTTCGCGAAGCCGATCAGCTCGAACGGATCGAGGCTGAGATCGACGCCGCCGGCGAGCGCGACGTCGAGCTCGCCCGACGCCAGCGCGTTGCAGGCGTGGATCACCGACAGCAGCGACGACGAGCACGCGCCGTCGACGGTGTAGCCGCCGCCGTGGAAGCCGAAGTAGTTGCAGATGCGGCCGGCGATCGTGTTCGAGAGGCCACCGCTCAGCGTGTCTTCACCGACCGCGGCGAGCGGTCCGTTGAATTCTTCTTCGAGCTTCTGCAGCGCTTCGCCGGAAATGCCGGCATTGATCGCGGCGCGGCGGACGAACGGCCAGCGCAGGCGCAGCGAATTCGCGCGCGAGCTGTCGCCGGTGAGCGTGTTGCCGAGGATCACGCCGGTCGTGTCGGCGGGCGGCTCGAACGCCGCGTCGCGCAGCGCGGCGTCGGCGACTTCGAGCGCGAGCCAGTGCGCGAGATCGGCCGAGTCGTACGTCGACCGCGAGACGCGATACTTCGCGCGGTCGAACGTCCAGTTCGTGATCAGCGCCGCGTTCTGCGAATACGTGCGGTCGGGAGTCCTCGGATCGGGCGAGTAGTAGTCGTCGAGCGGCAGCCGCTCGCGCGGCATGCGCCGGAAGGCTTGCCGTTGCGCGAGGACGTTTTCCCACAGCTCCGAAGGGGATGTGGCGTCGGGATAGCGGCATGCGGCGCCGACAATGGCGATCGGGGTGGCCATGATTCGAGAACCTCCTCAGCGGTCGATCGTGTGGTAGTGAGCGAAAGAGAGAAAACGTTTCACATCGCCTCCCAGGCGCCGTGAAAGGGAAATGGGATTGCGTGGTCGAACCAGATGCGGGCGACGGGTCCGTCTTCCGGCCGCGCGGCATCGATGACGGCGACGTAGCTCGCGTCGCGCGCGCCGTCGTAGACGAGCGAGAGGACGAAGTCGCCGGCGACGCAGGGCTCGCTCGGAACGGCGTGCTCGCCAAGGGGGACGTTGCGGTGCGCGCGCGTCGACGGATCGAAACGGCAGAGCGACGGAGGGAGTCCGTCGTCGAAACAGAGGAACCAGGTGGCGTCGCGTTGCGCATCGAACGCCGGGAACTCGCAGAACGCTGTTGACAGCGTCTCGGTGTGCATCCGCCGCGCGGCGAGGTCGAGCGTCGCGCGCGCGTAGCGCGACGCCGGCGGAAGCGTGGGCGGATCGTACGGCGCGCGGCCGAACCAGCGGTTCGTCTCGAAGTCGTCGTACGGGATGTAGTCGACCTTGATGATGCCGTCGCGCTCTTCCCAGGCGTTGACGAAGTGCCACTGGAAAAACGGATCGACGGTGAAGCGGATGGGCTTCGTTGGATCGGCGAGCGGGACGACGACGATCTCCGTCCCGTGCGACGGCTCCCAGGCGAGGTTGTCGTCGAACGGCGCGATGCCGGCGAGAAGACGCGCGAGGCGGAGCCGGATCGGCGGGCAGAAGAAGATCAGGTGCTTCGCCGTGGGGATGAAGTCGTGGATGAGCGTCGGACGCGGCAGCGGCACGTTTCCGATGCGCTTCGCATCCGCGTACAAATCGAGCGAGAACTTCGGACCGTAATGGATGCCGAAGTTGAAGAGCGTGTTGTTGACGCGATGCGGGTGCGCGGAGAACGTCGGTCCGATCTGCCCGCCGAGCGTCGTCTCGCCGCGGGTCTCGAGCGTGTCGCGGTCGACGGCGATCGGCAGGCCCGCTTCCCACAGCGCGAGCAGCTGGCCGTCCCACGGGATCACGGAGATGTTCGCGGGGTTCTTGGGCAGCGTGAGCCAGCGCCGCCAGCCGCGGCCGAGCTGGGCGTAGCTGCGATAGAGCTGGCGATTGGCTTTTCTTTCTTTGCGGAGCCAGCGCGTATCGAGGACGCGGACGGCGCCTTCGACGTCTGGAGTGCTGCCTGGTGTGGTGCGCGCCTCCGGCGCGCTTTGGGGGGCGGGAGGCGCGCCGGAGGCGCGCACCACACCAGGCGATCCGAATCGCACCGCGGTCACGGCGCCGTCGGCGTCGAACCAATGGAGATACGGCTCGCCGCCGATGCCGAAGCGCGCGGGGCCGCAGCGGTAAAGCGTGCCGCGCAGCGAATCGGGCACACGTCCTTCCACGCGGAGCGGCTCGAAGCCATGCTCTCGCGGAAGGTCGCGGAAGATTCCGCGCCAGGTCGAAGCCGGTTGCGCGGAGCTCATTTGGCGATCTTGTGGAGGACAGGCACTCCTGCCTGTCCGGCGTCGTCATGAACAGGCAGGAGTGCCTGTCCTCCACCGTCATCGGCAGGGAACGGCTCGTAATACTTGCCGTGCGCGCGCAACGCGTGCGGCGTGTAGCGGAAATCGTCGTTGCCGGCGAAGAACACGTCGCGCAACGCGGTCGAGAAGCGGCGCGTGTTGTCGCGGAGCTCGCGCCCGACGAACTGCGCCACGTGATTCGCGTACGTCATCAGGCTGAAGCTGGCGTAGTCGCGCCACTTCGGATCGCCCTGCCGGCGATACCACAGCACGTGGCGCGCGCCGTTCGGGAGCGTGAACGTCGACGGCGCGCGATGCGTCGCGTCGCCGAAGCCCATGTACGGCGGCAGGAACTTCAATCCGCCGAGGCGCTCGAAAATCCTGCGGCCCGCTTCCTGCGGCGGAACGCGTCCTTCGACCGCATCCGCGATGTCGTCGGCGGAGTCGTCCATCGCCGCGCGCACTTCCGGCAGATGGCTGCTGAGCACACCGATGCGTCCCGGCTCGGTCGTCATGTCGAGGAAGCGGCGGTCGCCGGTGCGCAGATAATCGAGCAGCAGCTTGAAGGCGCCGAACGTGCCGAGGAAGTTCCCCATCGCCCAATTGCGATTCCAGGCGTTCCAGAGGTCGTAATGCGCGAACGAGTCGAACGACTTGTTCACGATCAGGTCGTAGTGATCGAAGCCGGTGTTGACCACGTCCTCGACGCGCTGGAAACGCTCGGCCGAAAACTCGTTGTCGCGGAAGGCGTCCAGCATCGCGTCGGCCATCAGATCGATGGCCACGGTGAGCACCGACATGCCGCTGGAGAAGAGCGGATCGACGAAGCAGGCCGCGTGCGGCAGCTGGATGTAGCGGTCGCCGACGCAGTGCGCCTGCGAGTACTGAATGCGCCCGCTGCCGATCCACGGCCGCACCGCGCGCGCATCCGCGAAGTGTTTGCGGATGGTCGGGAAGCGGCTGATGATCGAGCGGAACTCGTCCTCCGGCGCGCCCTGCGGCGTCGGATACTTGCGGCGGTCGAGCATCATGCCGATGCTCGTCAGCGGGTTCGTCGACTCGCGGTGGTTGTTGAACGGGATGACCCAGATCCAGCCGCCGTCGAAGATGTGGTGCATCGTGGCCTGGCCGAGGGGCGAGGGGACGCCGTGCTTGCCGTCCACGAGCAGATCGGCCGGCTTCACGTCGATCATGTGCGTGTAGAGCGCGCGCGTGTTCGTGCGGAAGCGCGGCTCGGCGTCGCGCAGGTTGAACTGCGTGGCGATGTGCGAGCGCATCCCGCCGGCGTCGATGACGAACGAGCAGCGGATGGTCTCGCCCTTGTCGGTGGTGATGCGGATCTGATCGGACTCGAACTCGAGCTTGGCGACTTTCGTCTGCTGGCGAAAGTGCGCGCCGTATTTCACGGCCATCGCCGCGAGGTAGGCGTCGGTGTCCTGGCGGAAGAGATGCGAGTCCGGCCCGAACGGCGGCGTGAGTGTCGGCAGCTGGTTGGTTTCCTCGGCGCGATGCTTCTCCCCTTCGCGGTGATACATGAACGCGAACGAGCGCTTCACGCCGCAGTTGGAGCTGACGTTGTCGCGGAGCGCGTGGAAGCTGCCGATCCAGCCGATCTCCGGCACGCCGTGTTTTTCGGCGAGGATGCGCAGCCGCACGCCCGTCTCCGGGATGAGCGACTCGCCGATGGTGAAGCGCGGATGAGCGAGCTCTTCGATGAGCAGCGTGGAAAGACCGTGCTTCGCCAGGATGCAGGCGAGCATAGAACCACCGATACCCGATCCGAGAATCGCGACGTCGTACAAGGGTGAGCCTCCTCCGGCACCGGAAAGCCTGCGTACTTTCCGCTTCAGCAGTTGCGGGTCTGCGTAGGGACGTCA
Source organism: Thermoanaerobaculia bacterium (assembly GCA_035248585.1). Taxonomy (GTDB): domain Bacteria; phylum Acidobacteriota; class Thermoanaerobaculia; order Gp7-AA8; family Gp7-AA8; genus QHVT01. The sequence continues at coordinate 34,742 of DATFHJ010000017.1, read as the reverse complement.
ACGTGTGTCTGTTTTGGAAACACGGCCGTGACGAGGGTCACGTTCCCTGGTTGCCCCGCTTGGCCAGATAGTGACCCGAGAGGCGAAAACGTTTCATTGACCCGTGCCCGAGCCCGTGCCCGCTTCCGAGCCCGGGGCGGGTGGCGCTTGGACGAAACCGATGCCGCCCACCCCGGGCCCGGAAGCGTGCCCGAGCCCGGGCACGGGCTAGAAATACTCCGTGAACCACTCGATGTACCGCTTCTCGATCTCGATCTGACGCAGCGGGTCTTCGGGGTTGTGGCCGGAGATGGGGAAGGCGATGAACTTGGTGGGGACGTTGTTGTCGCGGAGGGCGCGGTACATCTGATACGACTGCACGACCGGCACGCGGACGTCGCCGGTGTTGCTCATGATCATGGTCGGCGTGGTGATGTTCTTCGCGTAGGTGATGGGCGACTGTTCGAGGTAGCGCTTGATGTTCGCGTCGCCTTTGTACGGCGAGCCCCAGGTCAGCGCGCGGCCCCAGCCGCCGTCGCCCAGCACGTACTGATCGAGGAGATTGTTGACGGCGGCGCCGGAGACGGCGGCCTTGAAGATCGGGTAGTGGCCGATCATCCACGACGTCATGTAGCCGCCGTACGACCAGCCGCAGACGCCGATGCGCTGCTCGTCGACGAAGCCGCGCTTCTTCAGTTCGTTGAGGCCGGCCATCACGTCGCGGCCGGGACCGGCGCCGGAGTCGTCGATGATGGCGCGCGTGAAGTCGTCGCCGGCGTTGTCACTGCCGCGATAGTTCGGCTGGAAGACGACCCAGCCTTGCGCCGCGAGCGACTGCGGGATCGAGGAGAACGCGGTCGTCGACGCGGAGCGCGGGCCGCCATGGATGTAGAGCACGAGCGGATAGCGCTTCGCGGCGTCGAAGCTCGGCGGATAGGTGACGATGCCGTTGAAGTCGAAGCCATCGTTCTTCCAGGTAATGACGTCCGTCTTCCCGAGCTCGAGCCCGGAGACGAAGTCGTTGAAGTGCGTCAGCACGCGCGGCTTCGCGTCGAGCGAGGAGAGGACGTAGAGCTCGCGCGGATGCGTGGGCGTGGAAGCGCTAAAGACGATGGTTCCATTCTTCGCGACGGACGCGTCGGGCCAGAAGCCGTGCGTCGGTTCGACCGCGCCGAGGTCGAGGCGTCGCGTTTTGCCGTCGAGCGAGACGACATAAAAAGAGGTGGTGGTTCCGTCGTGCGCGCCGGTGAGGAAGGAGTCGTTCGAGAGCCAGACGGAGCGGAAGAGATTGCGGTCGAGCGCGGTCGTGACCTGTGTGCCCGCGATCCAGATTGCGTTCGCGCTGCCGCGCTTGCCGCCGCGCGGATGCCAGTACGCCACGCGCGAGCCGTCCGGCGAGAACACGGGCTGCACTTCGTCGAGGTCCGCGCTGGTCAGGCGCTTCACGTTGCCGGTGGCGACTTCGACGAGCGCGACGCGGTTGCTGTTCGGCAGACCCTCGTGGGCCGACTCGCGGCGCGTGAACGCGATCCATTTGCCGTCGGGCGACCAGGAGAGCGGCGAGGGTGCGGGGCCGGGCGGGCGGGCGATCGGAAGACTCCACGCACCGGACGTCAGCCGCCGCGGCGCGCCGTCCTTCACGTCGACGAGCCATATGTGCGACGGCCGCGGCTCTTCGCGCATCAGATAGTCGTCGTCGTTCACTTCGAACGACAGCACCTTCTCGTCCGTCTTCGGCGTCTCGTCCGCGGTGACGAATGCGACTTGCGATCCGTCGGGACTCCACGCGAACTGCTGGACGCCGCGCGCGGCGTCGGTGAGCCGCCGCGGCTCGCCGCCGGCGAGCGGCATCACCCACACCTGGCGCTTCGCATCCTTGTCGTGGGCCAGGAACGCGACCTGCGTTCCGTCGGGCGACCAGCGCGGCGCGCCGAGCCCGCGGCGCTCGAACGTGAGCGGCCGTTGCGCGCCGCTGGCGACGTCGATGGCCGTGAGCTCCTGATCGAAGCGATTCTCCTTCGCATTCGCGCGGCTGACGACGGCGATCACCGTCTTCGCGTCCGGCGAGATCTGCGGATCGGTGGCGGTCACGATCCGGAGGCGCTCGTTCGGCTGCCAGAGCGAGGCGGCGAGGAGAAGCGCGGCAGCGATCATTGCGCGGTTCCTCCGACCGTCGGGATGCGTCCCGGCGTCCAGGGCGCGCCGCGCTCGTTGAGCTGCTTCTCGATCGCGGCGAGATCGACTTCGATCGCGCGGCGCAGTCGCTCCAGCAGCGGCGCGGTTTCTCTTTCCGCGATCGCCAGCGACTCCTGATGCGTCGCCGTCGGCGCGGAGGTGGTGGTGAATCCGTTGATCGCGTTCGTGACGCGCTCGACGAGCGACACCGGCGACGGTTCCTGGAATTTGCGCAGGACCGGATCGCCGTTCAGTGCGTCGTCGATGTCGTGCAAGGTCTTGTCGACCGCGTTCACCTGCGCGACGAGCTTCGGATCGGGTCCGTCGATCTCGTCGAGCGCCTTGCGCACGTGCTGCACGCGCACGAGCGCATCGGCGGTCACGCGCGCCGCGCCCATGACCGCTTTCTGCAGCCGCGACGCTTTTTTCTGGAACGCGAGCACCGCGGCGCGGTCGCTCTCGTTCATGATCGAGAGATAGAGCGGCACGACGTTGAACGTCTTTGTTTCGCCGAGGGTCGTGTCGGCGCCGTCGACGCGCCGCACGAGACGCACCGTGTATTTGCCCGGAACGACGAGCGGCCCGGCGGGCGGCGGAGAGAACTGATCGATCTCCGGCGGCGTGAGCTCGATGGGGGAGGGGGGCGGGTAGCGGAGGTCCCAGGCCACGCGGTGGTAGCCGGCGGTGACGGGGCCGCTCACGCGGCGGATGACGTCGCCGTCTTCGTCGGAGACGACGAGCACGATGGCCGGATCGAGCTCGCGCTCTTCCGCGCGCAACTGCTCCCACGCCGGATACGGAACCGCCGGGATCTCTTTCTCCTTGTCCTTCTTCGGCTCGTTGGAGATGTCCTTCTCGATCTTCGACTCCGCCTCCGCGCGCTGCTTCTTGAGGCTCTTCAACTCGTCGCGTAAGTAATACGTGAACACCGCGCCGTACGGAGGGTTCGGCGCCGTATAAAACGCGTCGCCCTGGAACGCTTTGCCCGGCAATCCGAGCGGTGCGCGCTCGACGTACAGATCGGCGTCGCGCGGCGCGAACAGCGTCGCGTCGGCGTTCGCGATCGTCTGCGTCATCGCGCGCAGCGGTTTCAGATCATCGAGGATGTAGATTCCGCGGCCGAAGGTCCCGACGACGAGATCGTCGCGGCGCTTCTGAATCGTCAGGTCGCGCACGGCGATCGTCGGCAGGTTGCCTTTCAGCTGGATCCAGTTCGTGCCGCCGTTCTGGCTGAAGAACAGCCCATACTCCGTGCCGGCGAAGAGCACGTTGCGATCGAGCGAGTCTTCGATGACGACGTACGTGCTGCCCTTGGCCGGCAGGTCGTTGGTGATCGACTTCCACGTCGCTCCTCGGTCCGTGCTCTTGTAGACATACGGCTTGAAGTCGCCGGTCTTGTGATTCTCGAACGCGGCGTAGACCGTGTTCGCGTCGAACGCCGAAGCCTGCAGATGCGAGACGTACGTGAACTCCGGCACGCCCGCGAACTTTTCGATCTTCTTCCAGTTCTTTCCGCCGTCTTCCGTGATCTGAATCAGTCCGTCGTCGGTGCCGACGTAGAGCAGCCCGTCCTGCAGCGGCGACTCGGAGAGCGAGACGATGTTGCCGTAGTTCGACGTCGACGTGTTCTTGGCCACCGCGTCGATGCCCCACACGCGGCCCATGACCGGCAGTTTGTTGCGATCGATCCGGCGCGTCAGATCGCCGCTGACGGGCTTCCACGTGTTGCCGCGGTCGTCGCTGCGGAACAGGTACTGCGCGGCGAAGTAGAGGCGATTGCTGTCGTGCGGGCTGATGATCAGCGGCGAGTCCCAGTTCTGGCGCAGCGGATCCATGGTGCCGGTCGGCTGCGGCTGGATGTCGAGCAGCTCGCCGGTGCGCTTGTCGAAGCGACCGAGGCCGCCATACTGCGACTCGCCGTAGACGATGTTCGGATTCTTCGGATCGGGGATGGTGCGGAAGCCGTCGCCGCCGACGGTGACGTACCAGTCGGAGTTGAGGATGCCGTGCACGGTGGTGGTCCGCGACGGACCGCCGAGGGAGAAGTTGTCCTGCGTGCCGCCATAGACGTGGTAGAAGGGAAGGGCGTCGTCGGCGCTGATGCGATAGAACTGCGTGATCGGCAGGTTGGCCTTGAACTGCCACGTCGCGGTGCGGTCGAAGCTCTCGTAGACGCCGCCGTCGCAGCCCATGACCACGTGGTCGCTGTTGGCGGGATCGATCCAGATGTGATGGTTGTCGACGTGCTTCGCGGCCTCGCCGATCTTCTTCCAGGTCTTGCCGGCGTCGTCGCTCACGCGCGCGTAGACGTCCATGGCGTAGACGCGCTCGGGCTTGTTCGGATCGACGAAGATCTCGGCGTAGTACTGCGCGCCGCCGCCGGAGTAGGTGCTCATCTTCTCGAAGTTCCCGCCGCCGTCCTTCGAGCGGAAGAAGCCGCCCGTTTTGCGCGCCGCTTCGATGATGGCGTAGACCGTCTTCGGCTCCTGCCGCGGAATGGCGAGGCCGATGCGGCCGATGTTTTCTTTCGGCAACCCCTTCGTCAGCTTCGACCACGTCGCGCCGGCGTCGGTCGATTTGTAGATCGCCGATTCCGGACCGCCGTTGATGAGCGTGAAGACGTGGCGGCGGCGCTGGTACGACGCGGCGTAGAGCGTGTCGGGGTTCGTCGGATCCATGACCACGTCGGTGACGCCGGTGTTCTCGCTGATCGTCAGCACGGCCTTCCAGGTCTTGCCGCCGTCGGTGGTCTTGTAGAGACCGCGGTCGCCGCCCGGGTTCCAGAGCGGTCCCTGCGCGGCGACGTAGACGACGTTGGAGTCGCGCGGATCGACGACGATCTTGCCGATGTGCTCCGACTTGCCGAGGCCGACGTTCGTCCAGGACTTGCCGCCGTCGGTCGACTTGTACAAGCCGTCGCCCCAGGAGACCGAGCGCTGGCTGTTGTTCTCGCCGCTGCCGACCCACACGGTGAGCGAGTCGTTCGGATCGATGGTGATGGTGCCGATGGAGAACGAGCCCTGGTCGTCGAACACGGGCGTGAAGGTGGTGCCGTTGTTCGTGGTCTTCCACACGCCGCCGGCGGCGACGGCGAGGTACCACGTGCGCGTGTCGCGCGGATCGACGGCGATGTCGACGACGCGGCCGGAGACGAGCGCGGGACCGATCCCCCGGAGCTCGAGCCCCGAGAAGATCTTGTCGTCGTACTTCGGCGACGCGGCCGTGGCGACGGCGGCGGAGAGAAGAAGGGCGGCGAGAATCAGGCGCTTCATGCGGCGGATGCTATCGCTTCGCGCGCGATCGCGCATGAGACGGCTTCGTTACGTCTGGACCTCGATATAGAGTAGGCGTTCATGCGCAAGACGCTGCTCGTCCTCATCCTCGCCGCTGCCTGCACCACCAGCTCGCTCCGCCCGGCGAACATCGTGAAGCCCGAGGCCTCCGTCGAAGCCCTCGGCAGCCCGTTCTTCTCGGACACGAACGAAGCGCCGGTGGACCTCGGCGTGACGATCACGAATCGCGCGGCCGAGCCGCTGCTCGTGCGCGCCATCAGCGTCAACTCCATGGGCATGTCGCAGTACCGCATCCGCTCGATCCGGCAGCGCTTCCACGACACGATCGCCGCCGGTGAAACGAAACGCCTCATCGTCCCCGCCACCGCCGAGACCAACATCACCCGCCTCCAGCCCACCGAACCGCTCCTGCTCCGCATCGAAGTCGCGTTCGAGGCGAAGAGCGGGCGGATCTTCCGGGAGGTTTATAGCGGGCAGCGGATCGTCTTTTAGGGCTTCTCGAGCACGATCAAATCGTAATGAAACGCGCGCGACCACAGCCCGAGGACGACGATCTGTGATGCCGCGGCCATCTTGAGCCACGCGCCGCGCTGCGCCCATCCGAGGGGCGTGCGAACGACGGCCTTCAGGATCTGCGAGACTGTCATCTGCGCGCCGGGGCGGGTGTGCTTGTGAATCGGCACGATCGAGCGCGTGCGGAAGTGCTTCTCCCACTCCGCGCGATTGCCGGAGGCCGTACCGACGCGCTTGCGCGCGATGGAGCGAAGAGCGTCGGCGAAGGAGATGTCGGCGAGGACGAGGCGCCCTCCCGGTTTCAGCACCTCGGCGGCGCGACGATAGAAGCGGGGGCGGTCGAAGTAGAACGCGCACTCGATGGCCAGGACGCGGTCGACGGAGTTGGAGGCGAGGCCGGGAAGCTCTTCCGCCGGGCCGTGGCGAAACTCCAGCTTCTCATTCATGCCGGTTTGTGCAGCGCGCGCGCTCGCGTAGCGAACCTGCTGGAGGGCGATGTTGTAGCCGATGATCCGCGCGAACTCGTGAGTCTCGGCGAGGAGAAAATCCTGCTCGCCGCTGCCGAAGCCGACGTCGACGACGACGTGATCCTTCGCCAGCTCCGCGGCGCGAAAGACCTCCAGGCAGAGCTGGGCCTGCCGCAGTTCATACGATTCACGGCCGGTGATCGTGTAGCCGTAGTTGAGAAACTTCTGTTCCTTGCCGCTCGACTCGAACGACGTTTGAAAGAGGTCGTACAGCCGCGAGATTTTCGCGGTGTGTGCGGAGTCGCTCATCGCGCCATGGCCGTCAGCTTCACGAAATCCTCATCATCCTTGATCGACGCGAAGACGTAATCGACGCGCGCTTCCCACATCTCCATCGCCCGCACGTCGTCGTAGCGCTCGTACTGATAGAAGTGGCGGTGGAGGAGCTCCATCGCTTTGCCCTTCTGTCCGAGGAGCGCGTAGATGGCGGCGAGGTTGTAGGAGGCGCTGAGGAGGCTCTCGTGCTCCTTGGCGATCTTCAGCGCTTCTTCCTGGCGGCCGCTGTCGGCCATGTAGGTCGCGGCGAAGACGAGGTTGTAGGAGTCGTTGGGATCGAGCGCGAGCGCTTGCTTCACGTAGCCTTCGGCCTTGTCGCGGACGCGCTCGGAGTTCCAGTAGACCGCGAGGTTGCGATAGGTGAGGGCGAGCGGATAGACGGCGACGGACTGCTCGAAGAGCGAGAGGCCCTTCGCCGAGTCGCCCATGTGAATCGTCATCTTGCCGAGGCTGTGCAGCGCGACGGCGCGGGAGAGCGGGTCGGGCTGGATCGTCAGAACATGCTCGAACGTCTGCTTCGCGAGCGCCCACTCGCCGGTGTGATGGCGATAGAGCTCGCCGAGGAAACGCTGCGGCACGGGATCGGCGGGATCGATCTTCGCCGCCGCGGCATACAGCGACCGCGCTTTCGCGTAGTCGTCCGCCAGCTCCGCCGCGAGCGCGCGATTCATCGCCTGCGTCATCTGCGCGTTCATCTGCGGCGTGTCGATTGGATCGCTGCCGCGCAACTCCGCATCCTTCACCGTCACGCCGAGGCGCGTGAGCGCTTTCTGCGCGGCGCGGCCCTTCTTCGGCGCGAGGCAGCGCTTGTCCCACACCTGCTGATACATCGCCACCGCGCCGTCGTGATCGTCCTTCTCCTTCGTCTTCGCGTCATCGAGCAGCTTGTCGAGCGCGGTCTCGCGCGCCTTCAGCTCGGCGCGCACGGCGTCTTCGACTTTGCCCAGACGCAGCCGGCCTTTTTCGGATTCGATGCGCGTGATCGCTACGCCGTCGGCGGCGAGGATCGCGGCCGGGAGCTTGTCCGTGAGCTCCCACTTCGCGATCGTCTCCGCGTCGCCCGGCACCACGAGCTGCATGCCGATGCATTGCGCCGAGGCGAGCGTCAGCGCGCGCGACGACATCAGCTCGCTGCCCTTCACTTCCTCTTTCGTCGCCGGGAACCAGTAGAGGATCAGCGGCGCGCTGACCGCGGGCTCGTCGGGGCGCAGCACTTTCCATGGGACCACGTAGGCCTCGCGCTGCGGGGCCATGCCGGGCATCGTGCCGCCCGTGCCGCCGCCGCCGCCACCACCGCAGGTGGCGTAGGCGGTTGGGAGGACGAATAGGACGGACAGGACGGATAGGACGGCGATACGACGCATACGACGGTTCTCCTACGGCAGCGCGAGGTTCGACAGGGCGAACGGGTAACGGACGATGTTTTTCGCGGTCTTCAGACTGATGCGCAGCTTCCAGTCGGGCTGCGGTTTCTCGCCCCACAGCGAGAGCACGGTGTAGCCCTCGTTGTCGCTCATCGACACGCGCTTCTCTTCGCCGGCGCCGTCGACGAAGACGACGTCGTGGATGCGCTTCTGCGGGTCTTTGACCTTCAGGACCGTCTCGCCCTCTTCGAAGCGCAGCGTGTACTCCATCTGGCTATCGAGAACGCTCTTGATCGTCTCGTCTTCGTAGCCCTGTTCTTTCAACTCCTTGCGCTTCGCTTCCTCGATCTTTTTCTTCTCGGCGGCGATCTGCGCGGTGCTGATGGCGGCGATCTCGACGCCGTTCGCTTTCAGCGCCTTGTGCGTGAGCGTTTTTCCGGAGAGCGACGCGAACTTCGGGAACTCGGCGACGCTGTTCGGATCCTTCGACGGCATGTACAGCTCGATGTCGCCGGTGACCTGCTTGACGATCGTCGCCTTGCGGGAGGGATTCTTCAGGTTGACCGTGACGGTCGCGGGCTCGGTCTTGTCGGCGCCGGCGTACATCGCACGGCTGTTCATCTCCAGCTGCGGCTCCTCGGCCTTGCTGTCGATGAGACTGATGCCGAGGTCGTCGACGGCGAAGCTGACGAGCACGCGCGACGCGGCGACCTCGCCGGTCTGAATCTTCGGCAGCTTCAGCATGATGGAGAGCTGCGAGAAGGAGCCGCCGGTACGGCGGTCGTTGATCTGATCGACGACGGTGTCGATCTTCGGTTGTGCGAGGAGCGGCGCCGCGCAGAGCAGCGCCCCGATGAGAGCAACGATGATTGCGAGCGGTTTCATGGCAGCGTCACTTTCAGCTCGAACGGAAAGGAGAGCTTCGACTTGTCGGTGATGACGTAGAACTGCAGCGCGGCGTTGGCGGGCGGCGGCTGCGAGGGCTGCATCGTCATGATCGAGTCGTCGCCGCGCGTGCTGGTGCTGCGGGAGCCGACGTCGATTGGCTTGCCGTCGTCGCCGAGGACCTCGACGCGATAGATGCGATCGAAGTCGCTCTTTTTGCCGGAGAGGACGATCATCCCCTCGGCGGGCTCGGTCTCGAGCCCTTCGAATGCCTTCGCCAGCTCGATCATCTTCTCGACTTCTTCATTGGGCACGCCGCGCTTCTTCCCCTCGGCGCGGATCTCAGCGATCTTCGCCTCGTCCAGCTTGCGCGACTTCATCCGCTCCGCGTAGCCCGCCTTCGACAGCGGCGTGATCGCCAGCTTCGCGGCTTTGAGTCCGGCCAGCGGCGCGTCGAGCTTCGAGAAGGCCTTGCTCACTTTCACGATCGCGTTCGGATCGCGCGCGGGGGCGTAGAGCTCGACCGTGCCTTTCACGCGGACCGTGCTCGCCGCGCGCGCGGGCGTACGGAGAGAAAAGTTCAGCATGCCCATGTTGTACTCGCGCCCGGAAAAGTCGGGCGGGTTGCCGCTGCCGTCTCCGTCGTCGAGCACCGTGCCGCGATCGTCCTTCGCCTCTTTGATGACGATGCGCGCGGCGGATGCTTTGTCGAGATTCGAGCCGGTCAGTTTCACCCGCAGCCCAAGCTGCCCGACGAACTGGCCGGCGTTGACGCGGTTGTCGTTGACTTCATCGACCTCCACGCCGACGTTGCTCTGCGCAGCGACGGAGGTCGCGAGGAGGAGCAGGATTCCAAGGGATGTGCATACGCGCATCCCTTGAGAATAAGCTAGCTCCGCCGCACCACCAACATCCCCGCGATCGCCAGCACGGCGCTCAGCAGCGCCAGCGCGAGCGGCGAGAGCGTCGGACCGTCGCCCGGCGCGGCGGCGTTGGTCACCGCCGATGCCGTCGCGTTGCCGGGTGTCGGATCGAAGGTCGACGACGTCGCGGTGACGCTGTTCGTGATCGTGCTGCCGGGCGCTCCGTTGAATTGCAGGACGAACTCGAACGTCGCCGTGCTTCCCGCCGCGAACGATGCGCGGGTGCAGGTGATCGCCACCGTGTTGCTCGAGCAGTTGAACGTGGGCCCGCTCGTCTGATTCGTCGAGACCACGAGGGTGTTCGGCGGCAGCGGATCCGTCAGCACCACGTTCGCGGCATCGGACGGACCGTTGTTCGTCAGGCTGACGTTGTACGTCATGTGCGTGCCGCTGACGACCGTCGCCGGTCCGGTCTTCGTCACGGCGAGATCGGCGGTCGGCGCGACGGTCGCGCTGGTCGACGAGGAGTTGTTGCTCCCGTCGGGATCGGACGTCGCCGCGCTAACGGTGGCGATGTTCGTGATGACGGTGCCGTTCGGTGTCGAGGGCGAGACCGCGAAGACGTACGTGAACACCGTCGTCGCGCCGACGGGCAGCGTCGGAACGGTGCACGGCGTGCAGCTGCCGGCCGGTCCGCTGGTGTAGGTCGCGGAGACGAACGTCGTATTCGCCGGCGCGGGATCGCTGATCACGACGTTCGTCGCGTCGCTCGGCCCGGCGTTCGAGACGCTGATCGTGTAGGTGATGTTCGTGCCGGCGGTGACGGCGGGCGGACCGCTCTTCACGATCGACACGTTCGCGCTCGGCGTGATCGGTGTCGTCGCGCTCGAGGTGTTGTTGTTGGTGTTGGGATCGAAACTGTCGCTGTTCGCGATCGCGGTGTTCGTGACCGACAGGGTGTTGCCGGCGGTGATCGTGAGCGTGAACTGCGCGGACGCGCCGCTAGGGAGGGCGAGGAAGGTGCACGTCACGACGCCGCTCGACTCGCCGCACGAGGCGGGTGGGCCGTTGTCCTGGTTCACGGAGACGAACGTCGTATCTGGCGGCAGCGTGTCCGCCCAGATCGCGGCGACCGCGGTGTCGGGGCCCGCGTTCGCGATCGTGATCGTGTAGCTGAACGGCACTCCCGCGGTGGGGCTGCCGGCGGGTCCTGTTTTGCTGATCGACACGTCGGCTGATGAGACGGTGAGCGTGGTGAAGGCGGAGTTGTTGCCGCCGTCCGGATCATTCCGCGCCGCGACGTTCGCGATGTTGTCGAACGTCGTGCCGGGCTGCGTGCCGGCCGGAATGTGGCCGGTGAGCGTGAACGTCGCGGTCGCGCCGGCGGGGAAGCCGGAGAGGCTGCAGGAGACCTTCAATCCGGTCGTGCAGTTCATCACCGGGCCGCTGTCCTGCACGAGCGAGACGAACGTCATCGTGCCGGGCAGCGTGTCCCGCCACGCCAGCGGCGACGCGGCATCGGGACCGCCGTTCGTGACGGAGATCGTGTAGACGACATCCGTGTCGGGACCCGCGCTCGATGGGCCGTCCTTCATGATGAAGGCATCGCTCACCGGCGCCGGCGGCGTGGAGGTGTTGGCGGCGGCGCTGTTGTTTTCGTCGTTCGCATCGCCGGCCATGGAAACCGTGGCGATGTTCGTGAACGTCGTGCCGTCGCTGGTCCCGGCGGGGATGTGGAAGACGTAGGTGAAGACGGCGTCGTTGCCGGCGGGGAGGGAGGCGATGGTGCAGGTGGTGCCGGTGCAGTTTGCCGAGGGAGTCACGGAGACGAACGTCATCCCGGCCGGGGCGTTGTCATTGAGGGTGATGTCGGTCGCGTCGTTGGGTCCGTTGGACGAGACCGTGACGGTATACGAGACGTCGGTGTCGGCGGCGGCGATCGCCGGGCCGGTCTTGGAAACGCTTACGTCCGCAATGGGTTCTCCCCCGAAAGCGGCGAGTGCGGAGAAAATGATCGCAGGAATGAAGACATATTTACGCAACGACTGACACTTCATGGCGCTCGCTTGTACGCGAGCGCGGCGCGTTGCGCAAGCTCCATTTGCCTGACGAAGCTTTGACGGCGATGTCAGCCGCGCGGCGCACCCATGCGCCCGAGGACCACACCGACGAAGGAAATGTCGTCGCGGGAGACTTCGATGGGCGCGTAGCGCTCGTTCGCGCTAAGAAGGCGGATGCGCCGCTGCGCCATCTCGAGTTTTTTCACGAAGGTCTTGCCTTTGACGATGCAGACGACGATCTTGCCTGCGCCCATCCGCCACACGCCTAGGGGGCGGACGAAGAGGTAGTCGTCGTGCAGGATGCCGGCGGCGGTCATCGAGTCGCCGCTGGCGCGAAAGATCTGCGTGGCGCCGTCCATGGGGATGAGACTGGTAATGGTGCCGGCAGGATTGGCGGAGTCGGCGACGATGGAAAGCTCGACGGCGTTCGGGGCGCTGTCAATGAGGGGTTGCGTCGCGGCATTCAGCTTCGCGGTTGCCCAGTGGATGATGGTGCGAAGGTGTTGCTGGTCGGCGGCATCGAGGTCGAATCCCGTTTCGCCGAGGAGCGAGCCGACCGTCTCGCCGAGGACATGGGCGATGCGGACGATGGTGTCGAGCTGCGGATCGGCGGTAACGCCGTTGATGATCTTGCTCAGCGCCTCGGGAGAAATGCCCGCTTCCTCCGCCAGCCGCGACTGCGTCAACCTGCGAGCCTTGGCCCCCGCAAGGATTTTCCCGCCTAGATCCAAGGCCTGACTTTGCCTCGATCGTCTTTCGTAAGTCATTGACTCCGGCGACACCGAGGCCTACGTTTCTTGATGTGAAGGACGGAAATTTGCCTTCGGAGGAGCATAAGGAACCTATGAGAGTCTGAAAACCGAAGAGGATCAAGGAAATCTCTTTTGTCAAGAGGTGTGGAAAGGCACCTTTAAGTTCCTCCTTAGTTAGGTGTCATGAATGTTCAAAGCTCGGGAGGTCCTCGGATGCGTGTTTTGCTGGCAGTTCTTGTCCTGACAGTCTCCGCATCGGTCCAGGCGCAGGAGCCGCAGAAAGAGCGAAAGGAGCCGAAGGCGGGCGAGCGCGTCAAAGCCGCGTGGGAATGGACGCTCGAGGAGCGGCTCGCGAAGCGGCTGGACGTGCAGCAGATCCGGGAGCGTGATGCGGCGCGCGAGGAGAATGTGGGCACACCTCAATGGATGCGAGTCCCGGGAGCCGAGTCACCGCAATACGTCATCGACGGGCAACGGGATCCGGAACTGTTCATGCCGTTCGAGCTTTTTGTCAGCCTCCTGCGTGGCGTAACGCCGCCGACACCCGGCATCGATCCCACTTCGCGCGACTTTGCCCGTGAACAATATCGCAGCAGGATTGCCGAGTTCGGGTGGCAGGAAGAACTTTTCTGGAAGACGGTTGAAATCGCCTCTGCAGAGTATCTTCGTTACGACACCGAACGCCTCGCCCTGCGCCTGGAGCAGATCCAGACTCTTCCGCCTCCCGAACGACGACGAAAGCTTGAAGGACAAATCGAAGGACTGAGTCACAAGCAGTGTGTGGCGCGTGCCGAGGCACTGCGGACGGTGCGCGCAAAACTCGGTGCCGAGTCTTTCGATCGTTTCCTGTACGGCGTGGTGGCTCCGGGAATGGCCCTCATGTCGTCGGACCCTGACGACGCGAGCCGGCTGCGTTTCCTCGAAGGAGGTTGCCGATGAATCGCGCCGTGGCGACACCGATCATCTTCCTGTTGCTCGCGAGGTCCCTGTCGGCGGGGGTGATCCGTGTCGACGACATGAGAACGTACGATACCGGTACCCGCTTGTTGAACGGGCGATGGGTCATCGGTTCGAGGACCGAGATGACGTGGTTCAACTCCGCGGGCGACCGCGACTACGCCAATTGGCAGACATGGCACTGGATCAATGACATTGCGACCGGCGCCGTGATCGCCACCACCGGCCTCGTGGAGCGCAATGTGATCGCGTGGGCCAGCACGATCCGAGGGAATGCGGATTTCTCCAGTTGTTATCAGGGAAAGGCGGTCGGCAAGGTTGGTGGGATCGGCGGCGACAGCAAAGAGCCTGGTGGCAACCACGTTTGCACCGAATCCCGTCCAATTCTGCCTCCTCCCTGCGAATACCGGCCTGAGGGCTGCGGCGTGCAACCGGCGGACTGTCCCCTCATCGTCAATACCGGCAATGGTCCGTGGCGGCTGTCGGGAACCGATGATCCCGTGTTGTTCGACATCGACGCCGACGGGCAGCGGGACAGACTGGCGTGGACCGCGCGCGGCTCTTCTCTCTCATTCATTGCGCTGGACCGCAACCAGAACGGGACGATCGACGATGCGTCCGAGTTGTTCGGCGACCACACGCCGCTTGCGAACGGCACGCTTGCCGCGAACGGCTTCGACGCGCTGCGGGCCTTCGATCTCAATACCGACGATCAGGTGGACGAAAACGACGCAATCTGGGGCGCGCTCCTTCTTTGGACGGATGCCAATCATGACGGCATCTCGCAGCCGGCGGAACTGGCGCCGATCGCGAACAGCGGGATTCAGGCGTTCGGTACGCTGTACCACTGGACGCATCGTGAAGACCGGCAGGGCAATGAATTTCGATTCGAGTCGAAGCTGCAAAAGGAGCGTGGGCAGGAGCCGTATTACGACGTCTTCTTCATGAGGGCGCGCTGACAGCGTGCCGGGCCTTGGTTTTCAAGCCTCGCACTTCGAATTCAAGCCCTTGCCCATCGAATCCGAAGCCCCGTCCCTGAAAAATGAAGCCCGGGGTCTCCAATTTCCAGCCTCACACTTCAGTTTCGAGACCCGAGGCTTCCTTTTTCTAGTCTCGCACTTCATTTGCGAGACCCGAGGTTTCCACTTTCTAACCTCGTACTTCAGTTCTGAAGGCTGCGGCTTCAACAGGAAGGGAGAATGCTCTGCCGATGAAGCCTCAGGCCGATTTCCGGAGGTCTTGCACGGAACGCACGATCTGTTGGAGCAAGAGCGTCGGATCGGCTTCCGGCCCGCGCTTGGACTGGTCCTCCGGCGTCTCGTGCCGGCGGATGTCCGCAAACGCCGTCCACGTCTGAAGCGCATGCTGCACGGCGGTTTCCAACGCCGGGAGCAGGCTTACCACCGTCTCCATGGCGCCGAGGTACACCTTGTCGTGAAGCGGAAGAACGTCCGTGGTCAGCTTCACGGTATGGAGCAGCGGCAGTTCGGTGATCGGCAGGTTCGCGGCAATCTTCCGTAGCGTGTCGACCGTGATGTTGCCGCCTTTTTCGGCACGGACGATCTGATTGCGGGGGATGCCGGCGCGTTTGGCCAACTCGGCCTGACTGAAGCCAGCCTGCTCTCGTGCCTGTCGCAGCACTTCATGCAGCAGCATCGCCTTATTAATGTAGCATCAAACCTAGCTCTTGACAACTTTTTAGGTCAGAACTATATTTGTGTCAGTAGCTACATTCGTGTTGCGTCTCGCCTCGGACGCGAACACTCTGAGGATATGTGTAACCGATTGAACAGATAGGAAGATGTGCCATGTCTACAGCTGAAACTCCTCAAACTCACGCCGAGGCGGCGCTTCGCCTCGTCGAAACCCTGCGATCGCTTCAGAGCGGGATCCCGGGTTTCGTCATTCCGCCCGCTCCGCTCGATCGGCAGGTGCGCCCGCGCGGGCATCGCCTGCTGCCGGACCGCTTCTTCGAATCGCTGGCGGTGGCGCTCGACTCCTCGCCTCAGTTCGCGGCTTCGGTGAAGCTGACCTCGACCGAAATTCGGGACATGCTCCGCTACGGCGAAGCGTATCTCTCGGTGGCCGCGGAGCTGGAGCGGTTTGCCCGCGGCATCAAATTCGGCGTCGCGTCTCTCCGCGCGAACGTCGGCCGGCGCGCATCCTCCGCGTACCTCGTCGCCCAGGGGATGAACCTGATCGTCGACGTCGACCTGCCCGTGCCCGAAGTGGAGAGCATGAAACGGGCGATCAAAGAGCGCCGACGCAAGGGGAAGGGCAACGGCTCGACGGCGCCGGTTGCCACGCCGCCCGCGGCCGCGAATAGCTCGTCGTAAAGCCTCTGCCCCAGATCCGCTCGGGACGCCGCCCCTGGACGGGGGCGGCGTCTCACTTCTCGTGCTCCCGATAGGCCGCCGGGCCGATTCCGTAGGCTTCCATGAACCAGCGGCGCATGGTCGAGCGCGTTCCGAAGCCGCTGCGGGCGGCGATCTCGTCGACGGAAAGGGGAGTTCTTCGGAGCAGCCGGGCGGCGTGGTCCAACTGCTTTTTGCGCAGGAATCGTTGCAACGATTCGCCGAGGACCTGCGCGGCCAGCCAGCTGATGTACTCCGGCGTGAGGTCGAGAGAGCGGGCAAAGTCCTTGCCTCGGGCGGGCTTTTTCCGGCGATAGCACTCCCGCAGAAAGTGCTCGGCCGCACGGTCCAGGGCCTGGCGATGCCAGTGCGTGAAGGTACGCGGTTTCTTTTCCCGGCGTGCGGCCATGTCGCGTCGCGACCGCAGCGATGAATCGGAACGCGGACTGGAACAGGGGAGTACCGCTCGGCCTCTCGCATGGCCATTCGAATCCGCAAGAGGGAGTCGGCTTATCTGCTGGCTTGTTGCGCTACCGGTTTGATCATCGCTGCGGTCATGAGGGTGTGACGCCGCACCGATCTCTCCTACCGGGCGTGAGGGCGCGGCGATGCGATTTCCGGTCGCGTTTCTTAAGCCTCGGGCGATTTCTTACACGACGGCGTTCGCTACCCGTTTGGGACGCTGAGGCGCGACTGGAGCCAGATTCGGAACATGTCGAACCATGAAGTCTGATCTGGCGTTGGCTCATCCGAAACGGCAGGCCTGAGGTGGCGGCGGGCGGCGGAGCATCCGGCATGCTCTACGTTCGAACGGCGGAGGGCAAACCGTTTTGCATCGGCGGCGTTCATTCCGAGGCTGCGTATGCCATCACCGAAGCCGTCAACCTCGTCCTCGATCTCTGCTCGCCGGAAGGTGAAGGAGCACGACGATGAGCTTAGCATCGAGCCATACGGCACAGCCATCGACGCACTCACTGCAGGGCTGGATCCACCGGTGGCAATGACGAGGCGCACGCGTGAGCTCGTACCTCTCGGTTACCGGAACGGAGGAAGCCGGCGCGTGCGTGTCCGGTTGTCTTGCCGTCACAGGCGAACAGAGAATGACCGGCGTCGCATTCAGCTGCGCAGCGCCGGCGCTGCGTCAGCTGCAATGCATCCCGAAGGGATTGACGCGTGGTGTGCGCGAACGTACGTTGCTCGCAGGTGGATCGCATGCATCGCGACGAAGGCCACGAGGATCGGAGAGAGCAGGATGAAATCGACGTCACGCTCATTCGGGACTTGCTGGCGTTGACACCGGCAGAGCGCTTCGAACTGCTGGTGGAGTCTGCACGGAATCTGATGACGCTCCGCGAGAAGAGGCAGATCCTTTGAAGGCGCTCGATCCGCTTCGCGCGTTTCATGTGCTGAATCGCTACCGCGTTCGGTACGTGGTAGTCGGCGGCGTCGCACGGTTTCTGCACGGCGATGACTTTCCGCTCGCCGTGCTCCAAATTGGCTATCAGCGCTCGCCTGAAAACCATGCCCGGCTCGAGGCTGCGCTGCGTGAGCTGGCCTCGACTCCACGCGACAGTGGAAGCGAGACACTGAAACTCAACACGGACGCCGGACCGCTCGACTGTTTCGGCTCGCCTCATTACGAAGAGATCGAGCGCAACGCAGTGCAGATGGCGTTCGACGACGTCCACGCCTTCGTCGCGACGTAACCTGATACGCTCCGCCCCGCCTTGCTCCTCCTCCTTTACACCCTCACCGCTGCGCTCCTCCTCTGGCTCGTGCACCGGTTCGTGTGCAGGTTGTCTCTCGCCGCGGCGGGGTTTCTTTTTCTGCTGCCGTGCGTGTTCGTGGGGCACGCGCTCGTCGCGAATCGCGTGTATGCGCCGGTGGACAAGCCGTTCATGACGGAGCCGTTGTCGGCGGTCAAGGCGGAGCATGGGATGACGGGGGAGCCGCACAATCCCGTCACCGCCGACATCTTCTCGCAGATGATTCCGTGGCGGCATGTGCTGCGGGAGTCGTTCGGCCGAGGGGAGTGGCCGCTCTGGAATCCGTACATTCTCTCCGGCGACATCCTCGCCGCGGCGGCGCAGCCGGCGCCGTATTTCCCGTTCACGTGGCTCGCGCTGTTGCTCCCCGCGCCGGTCAGTTTCACGTTCACCGCCGCGATCACGTTCTTCCTCGCCGCGCTTTTCACGTTCGTCTTCGCGCGCGAGTTCGGATGCGGCGAAGGCGCGGCCGCGATCGGTGCGGTCGGCTGGACGTACTCCGCGTCGATGGCGCTCTACGTCCTCTGGCCGCTCGGGATGTGCTGGGCGCTGTTCC
The DNA here is from genome assembly GCA_035248585.1 of Thermoanaerobaculia bacterium. GTDB lineage: Bacteria > Acidobacteriota > Thermoanaerobaculia > Gp7-AA8 > Gp7-AA8 > QHVT01. The sequence goes on along the minus strand of DATFHJ010000017.1, from coordinate 16,422 downwards.
CGCTCGTCCTCCTCGGCACGCGCCGCGCGATTCACGCGCCGTCCGTTCGCTCCTGGGCGTTGCTGACGATCGCCTTCACGCTGCTCATCACCGCCGGCCACGGGGAATCCGCCCTCCATATCGTGGCCCTCGGCGCGCTGTACGGGCTCTTCGAGTTGATTTGCGTCCGGCGCAACCTCCTGAAAGCGATCGCCACCGCGGTCGCCGCCGGCGTCACGACGCTGCTCCTTTGCGCGATCTATCTGCTCCCGCACTTCGAGGCCATTCCGCAGACCGCGGAGTTCGGCTTCCGCAACATCTGGAAAATGACGCCGCGCGCCGATCCGACGCCGCAGGTGCTGGCGTCGGTGGCGACGGATGTCTTCCCGTTTCTGCACGTCCGCAAATGGACCGATCCGCCGCTGCCGGGGATCAAAGCGGAGTCGCCGGCGGTCGGCAGCATCGTCCTCGCTCTCGCGCTCTTCGCGGTCTGGCGCGTGCGCTCGAAGACGACCTGGTTCTTCGCCGCGATCGCGCTGCTCTGCCTCGCCGCGCATGCGGCGTGGAAGCCGGTCGCGGTGCTGCTGCACGCGCTGCCGCTGTTCGACATCACGCTCAACGAACGGCTCGCGTTCGGTGCCGCATTTTTCCTGGCGATGCTCGCGGCACTCGGCGCGGAGCGCATCACGAGCGATCGGCGCGCCGGCGCGATCACGCTCGCGGCCGTACTGATCGTGCTCGCCGTGGGGACGTGGTGGATCAGCAACACGTTTCAACTCGAGCCGGGTCCGCGCGATTGGGGGAAGTACTCGATCGCCGCGGAGCTTGTGTTGCTCGCACTATGGACTGCGGCAGCTTTGCTGCCGCTTTCGAAAGCGGCAGCTACGCTGCCGCAGTCCATAGGGCTCATCGTGTTGCTGCTCGCGCAACGCACCATCACCGAAGGCGGCGTACACAAGTCCTTCCCCGCGAAGGACGCGTATCCGGACATGGCCATCTTCGAGCCGATGAAGAACGTGCGCGAGCCGTTCCGGATCGTGGGGCAGGGATGGGCGTTCATGCCGGGAACGAGCGCGCTCTACGGACTCGAAGACGTGCGCGGCTACGAGGCGATGACGTTCGCGCCGTACATGGAGACGTACCGCCTCTGGTGCGTGCCGCAAACGGTGTTCTTCAACCGCGTCGACGAGCTCTCGAAGCCGTTTCTCTCGCTGCTCAACGTCCGCTTCGCGTTCGCACACGAGTCGGTCGCCACGCCGCCCGGCTGGCGCATCGCCGCGAAGCAGGGTGAAGCCGTGCTGTTCGAAAACCCCAACGCGCTCGAGCGCGCGTTCGTACCGCACACCGTGAAGCTCGGCGTGCCGTCGGTGATGGCCACGGCGATGATGGACGGCGTCACCGACTTTCGCGAGCGTGCCTGGATCGACTCCGGCGGGATCATGCACGAGCGCGCGAACGGGCCGGGCCGCGTGTCGATCCGCCGCGTGCGCCGCGGCTACGAGCTCGACGCCGAGATGGACGGCGCCGGCTGGATCGTGACCTCGATCTCCGACTGGAAAGGCTGGCGCGCGTACGTCGACGGCCGGCGCGTGAAAACGCATCGCGCGAACACCGCCTTTCTCAGCGTCTACACGCCCGCGGGCAAGCATCGCGTGCGGCTGATGTACTGGCCGGATTCGTTCGTGACCGGCCGGGGCGTAACGTTCGCGACGCTTCTTGCACTTTTGCTCTTCGTCGTGGTGGAGCGGCGGGCTTCAGCCCGCCGGAAAAACTCGGCAGGCTAAAGCCTGCCGCTCCACTATCATTCCGCGCCATGAAGCGCATGATCGTCCTCCTCACGCTCTTCCTCACCGCGGCAGCAACCGCACAAACGAAATTCGATCCCGCGCAGTTCAAGTCGCTCGAGTGGCGCAATGTCGGTCCGTTCCGCGGCGGGCGCTGCGCGGCGGTGGAAGGGATCGCGTCGCAGCCGAAGACGTACTACTTCGGCAGCGTGGGCGGCGGCGTCTGGAAGACGCTCGACGGCGGCGAGACGTGGAAGAACGTCTCCGACGGATTCTTCGGCGGCTCGATCGGCGCGGTCGCGGTGTCGGAGTGGGACCCGAACGTGGTCTATGTCGGCGGCGGCGAGAAAACGGTGCGCGGCAACGTCTCGCACGGCGACGGGATGTGGAAGTCGACCGACGCCGGCAAGACCTGGTCATCCGTCGGCCTGAAGGAATCGCGTCACATCCCGCGCATCCGCATCCATCCGAAAAATCCCGATCTCGTCTACGCCGCGGTCCTCGGCCATCTCTTCGCGCCGAACCCGGAGCGCGGCGTCTATCGCTCGAAAGACGGCGGCAAGACGTGGGAGCGCGTCCTCTTCGCGAACGAGAACGCCGGCGCGATCGACCTGGCGATGGATCCGGCCAATCCGCGCATCCTCTACGCCTCGACGTGGCGCGTGCGCCGCACGCCGTACAGCCTCGAGAGCGGCGGCGACGGCTCGGCGCTCTGGAAGTCGACCGACGGCGGCGACACGTGGAAGAACATCAGTTCAAACAAAGGCCTGCCGAAAGGCACGCTCGGCATCATCGGCGTCTCGGTCTCGCCGTCGAATTCGCAGAACGTCTACGCGATCATCGAGGCGGAGCAGGGCGGGGTGTACCGCTCGCGCGACGGCGGCGAGACGTGGGAGAAGACGAACGAGAGCCGCGACCTGCGCCAGCGCGCGTGGTACTACTCGCGCATCTACGCCGATCCGAAGGACGAGGACACGGTCTACGTCGTCAACGTCCGCTTCCATAAATCGAAGGACGGCGGGAAGACGTTCTCGGCGATCGCCACGCCGCACGGCGACAATCACGATCTCTGGATCGCGCCGAACGATCCGCTGCGGATGATCGAGAGCAACGACGGCGGCGTGAACGTGACGACCGACGGCGGGCGCAGCTGGACGGGTCAGGACAATCAACCCACCGCGCAGTTCTATCGCGTCACCACGGACAATTCCTTCCCCTACCACATCCTCGGCGCGCAGCAGGACAACAGCGCCGTGCGCATCCGCCATCGCACAACGGGCGGCGGCATCGGCCCGCGCGACTGGGACATCACGGCCGGCGGCGAGAGCGGCCACATCGTCGCGAAGCCCGACCATCCCGACATCGTCTACGGCGGCTCGTACGGCGGCTACCTGACGATGTACAACCACGACACCGAAGAGTTTCGCGATGTGAATCCGTGGCCGGACAATCCGATGGGATACGGCGCGGAAGGCGCGGCGGAGCGCTTCCAGTGGAACTTCCCGATCCTCTTCTCGCCGCACGACGCGAACACGCTTTACGCCGCGTCGCAGCATCTCTTCCGTTCGATTGATGGCGGCTCGAGCTGGACGCGCATCAGCGATGACCTCACGCGCAACGACAAAGCGAAGATGGGCTCGTCCGGCGGTCCGATCACGAAGGACAACACCTCGGTCGAGTACTACTGCACGATCTTCGCGGTCGCCGAGTCGCCGGTCGAGCGCGGCGTGATCTACGCCGGCTCGGATGACGGACTGCTGCACGTCACGCGCGACAGCGGCAAGACCTGGACGAACGTCACGCCGAAGGACGCGCCCCAGTGGGTGATGTGGAACGCGATCGATCCTTCGCCGTTCGACAAGGCCACGGTCTACGTCGCCGGCACGATGTACAAGTCCGACGACTTCCGGCCGTATCTCTATAAGTCGACCGACTACGGCGCGACGTGGACGAAGATCGTGAACGGCATCGCCGGCGATCACTTCACGCGCGTTGTCCGCTCCGACAAAACGCGCAAAGGCCTGCTCTACGCCGGCACCGAGCGCGGGATGTACGTCTCGTTCGACGACGGCGCGAACTGGCAGTCGCTGCAGCTCAATCTCCCGATCGTGCCGATCACCGACCTCGCGCTCAAGGATCACGATCTCGTCGCCGCCACGCAGGGCCGCGCGTTCTGGGTGCTCGACGACCTCACGCCGCTGCAGCAGTGGACGAATGACGTCGCGGCGAAGCGCGCCCATCTCTTCGCGCCGCGCGCGGCGTGGCGCATGGGCGGCGGCCAGAACGAGCGCCCGCCGACCGGCTTCGGCAGGAACGCGCCTCCCGGAATCATCGTCGACTACTGGCTCGGCAAGGACGTGAAGCCGTCCACGAAGGTGAAGCTCGCGTTCCTCGACGCCGGCGGCGCGGTGATCCGCGAGTTCGAAGGCGAGCTGCAGTCGACGGCGGAGCAGGAGAAGGCGAAGAAGGAAGAGGCGGCGAAGAAAGACGCGGCCGCGAAAGAGCCGCCCGCGGATCCGGCCAAGACGGTCGGCGTGAAGAGCGAGGGCGGTCAGAAGGAAGCGCAGACGCCGGAGGCCGAGGAGAAGGATCCGGCGGCGGAGAAAGAGAAAGAGAAGAACAAGATCAAGGAAGTGAAGAGCGGACTGAATCGCTTTTCGTGGGACGCGCGCTATCCCGAGGCGAAGAAGTTCGAGGGGCTGATCATGTGGTCCGGCGACGGCGAGGGGCCGCGCGTGCTGCCGGGGACGTACGCGGTGCGGCTGACGGTCGGCGACGAAGTGCTGACGGCAAACGCGGAGCTGAAGCAGGACCCGCGCACGACGGCGAACGCCGCGGATCTGAAGGCGCAGTTCGATTTCTTGATGGCAGCGAACAAGAAGCTCTCCGAGGTGAATGGGCAGATCGAGAAAATCCGCACCACGCGGACGCAGCTCAATGAGTTGAAGAAGCACGCGAAGGACAACAAGGCCATCGTCGACGCCGCGAAGGCGCTCGACAAGAAGATGACGGCGATCGAAGAGGCGCTCTATCAGACAAAGAACAAGAGCCCGCAGGATCCGCTGAACTATCCGATCCGTTTGAACGACAAGCTCGCCGGCGTCGCATCGTCGGCCGATGCGGGCGACTTCGCGCCGACCGCGCAGCAGCGCGCCGTCTACGCGCAGCTCGCCGGGACCATCGACGCCGAGCTGGCGAAGCTGAAAGAGGTCTGGGACAAGGATGTTCCGGCGCTGAACAAGATGGTGAAGGAGTCGGACGTACCGGCCATTAAATGATGCGCGCGTGCTCGATCGCGCTCGCATGCCTCCTGCTGGCGGCATGCGAGCCGCCGCTGCCGAAGGACTACAACGGCTGGTGGTCGGGGCAAAGCGACACCGGCAATGCCATCACGTTTCAGATCCACGACGGCGTCGTGCAGGACCTGCGGATCGGGCTGGGAAACACGCCGTGCGGCGGCTCGCTCACCTGGAGCGGGAAAACGCGCGTGCGCAAGCAGCAGCTGAACATCGACGCCGGCGAGAACAAGCAGCTGGAAGGCGCGAAGAGTCTGGTCATGACCGGAGCGTTCCATTCGGATCACGACGTCACGGGAACGGTGAGCGCGGTGGCGTTTGGCGGCGTCACCAACCCGCTCTGCTCGGGTATGGTGGAGGGGAAGTGGACGGCCGCGCGCGACGCGTGGCGCGCGGCGCAGCCCCGGTAGGAAAAACCGCCGCGAAGGCACTCCTATAAATGGAGGGCTCCGCCATGTACGCCGTCGAAAACAATCCCGAGACGCTCCAGGAGCACATGACCCAGACGTACGTGAATCTGCGCGTCGGCATCGGCGTGATCGCTGCGGTGCTGCCGCTGCTGTTGTTCGCCGGCGGAAGGCTCACCGGAATCCCCGGGCTGCTCCAGTCGATGAGCCACTATTACTACTCGGACATCCGCGACATTTTCGTCGGCGCGGTCGTGTTCGCCGGCGTCGGTCTCTACCTCTACAAGGGCTTCTGCAGGCCGGAAAACTGGGCGCTCAACCTCGGCGGGTTTCTTGCCGTCGGCGTGGCGATGTTTCCCACGGGAGAGGGCGAGGAGTGGACCACCGTCTCCGTGATCCACAGCGTCTGTGCCGTCGGCATGTTTCTGTGCATCGCCTACGTCTCCATCTTTCGCGCGACCGACACGCTGTCGCTCCTCGACGACGAGAAGATCATCGCCCGGTTCCGGCGCACGTATCGCGCCCTCGGCATCGGCATGATCGTTTCGCCGCTCATCGCGGTGGTGTTGAACTACGGCGGCACCTCGTTCACGTTTTACGTCGAGGCCGCGGCGGTGGAGATGTTCGCCGCGTACTGGCTGGTGAAGAGCTACGAGTTGAGCAGGACGAAGGCGGACAAGCTCGCGCTTGCCGGTGAAGTGCAAGCCGTGCCCGAGGCCGCGACCGCGGGGAAGGGACGCCTCGTCCGCGCCGAGAAGTGATCTGTGCTAAAAAGCGCGCCTCATGTGGACGGCACGCCGCATTCTCAAAGACCTCGCTGACCCCGACCGGCGGCGCGCGATTCTCACCGCGTTCTGGAAGTACGGCGACAATCACGCGAAGCTCATGGCCCAGATGCAGCTGGCCAAGGCCCTGCATTTCCGCGACGAGACGATCCGCAAGATGTCGCCGGAGAAGAAGGCCGACCTCCTCGCCTCGCGCATGGCCTCGCACGAGTTCGACCAGTTCCTCGAAATGGCGCTGATGGCGTACCACACGCGCGAGAAGAACACGATGATGGCCGCGTTCCTCGACCGCTGGAACATCCCCCACGAAAACGGCTCGATCGAAGCCGAGGACTATGCGACGCCGACCGTGGAGCAGGTGCGCGAGGCGGTGAAGGAGCTCGACTTCGACAAACGCGACGTCGCGCTCTATCTCGCCACCGCGGGATTACTCATGGCGGATTCGTGGCGCGACGCGACGTGGCCGGTCCTGGAAGAGCTGCAGCTGCAGTCTTAGCGCGCTACTCCCGCTCCAACACCATCGCCACGCCCATCCCGCCCGCCGCGCAGACGGTGACGAGGCCGTACTGCTGGCCGGTGCGTTGGAGCTCGTTGCAGACGGTGGTGACGATGCGGGCGCCGGTGGCGCCGAAGGGGTGGCCGAGCGCGATCGAGCTGCCGGTGCGGTTGATCTTCTCCGGGTCGATCTCGCCGACCGGCTCGCTGCGTCCGAGTTTCTCCTGCGCGATGCGCTTCGAGCCGAGCCACTGGATGTTCGACAGCACCTGCGCGGCGAAGGCCTCGTGCATCTCGATCACGCCGATGTCTTCCAGCTTCAACTTCGCGCGCTCGAGCGCGGTCGGCAGCGCGAAGACCGGGCCTTGCAGCAGCTGATCGAACGGATCGGTGGCCGCGTACGCGTAGCTCTTGATGAAGCCGAGCGGCTTGATGCCGAGCGCTTTCGCCTTGTCCTCGGACATGAGCAGCACCGCGGCCGCGCCGTCGGTGAGCGGGGAGGCGTTGCCGGCGGTGATCGTGCCGTAGCGGCGATCGAAGACCGGCTTCAGCTTCGCCAGATTCTCCAGCGTCGAGTCGCCGCGAATCAGATTGTCGCTCTCGACGATGTTCTCGAACTGCGGCGGCACGACGACGGTCATCACTTCATCCTTGAACCGTCCGCTCTCCGTCGCCGCCCCGGCGCGTTGATGGCTCTGCAGCGCGAAGCGGTCCTGCGCCTCGCGGCTGATGCCGTTCTCCTTGGCCATCTTCTCCGCCGACTCGCCCATCGTCAGGCCGGTCGTCGACTCCGCGATCGCCGGCGCATCCGGCGCGAGGTCTTTGATCTTGACGCTCTTGAACGCGCCGAGCTTTCCGCCCACGGACTTCTGTTTGCTCGACGAGACCAGCGCCTCGGCGAATTTCTTCGAGAAGAGAATCGGCACGTCGGACAGCGATTCCGAGCCGCCGGCGATGACGGTGTCGGCATAGCCGCGCGCGATCATGTCCGAGGCCGCGGTGATGGCCTGGTTCGCCGACGCGCAGGCCTTGCCGACCGTGTAGCCGGGGATCTTGCGCGGCAGCCCCGTGCCGAGGACCACTTCGCGGGCGATGTTCGGCGCCTTCACCGATGGGATGACGTTGCCGAAGACGACTTCCTGTACTTCAGACGGATCGATGCCGGCGCGCTGCACGAGCTCCGACACGACGAGCTTGCCAAGGTCCAGCGCCGAGAGATGTCCGTAATGCGTTCCCGATTTCGCGAAGGGCGTTCGGAGGCCGCGGACCACGGCGACGCGAGGGGTGTATTGCCAGGTCATAAGGGCGCGAGCATAGCAGAGGGTGGAGCGGCGGGCTTTAGCCCGCCGGGCAGGTCGGCGGGCTAAAGCCCGCCGCTCCACATACAATTCCCCTATGACCGCCGCCGCACTCGAGCCCAATCCGCTCCGCGAGGGGCTCGATCAGGAACGCGTTCCCGAGCCGTCGTGTCTCGTGATCTTCGGGGCCTCGGGCGATCTGACGCAGCGGAAGCTCGTACCCGGTCTCTATTCGCTCGCCCACGATGGGCTGCTCCCCGCGGGGCAGACGATCGTCGGGATCGCGCGCGCGGAGATGAGCGACGAGGCGTTCCGCAAGGCGATGCGCGAGGCGTGCGACAAGCACGCGCGCACGCGGCCGGTCGACGACGCGGTGTGGGAGCACTTCGCGCAGGGCTTGTTCTACGTGCAGGGCGAGTTCGCGGACCGCGGCGCGTATCAGCGCCTGCGCGCGCGGCTCGAAGAGTTCGACGGCAGCCGCGGCACGGGCGGGCGTCGCATTTACTACCTCGCCGTTCCGCCCGATTTCTTCGACGACATCGCCAAGCATCTCTCCGAAGAGAAGATGGTCAACGACCCCGAGGGCGGCGGGCCGTACACGCGGGTCATCATCGAGAAGCCGTTCGGCGAGGATCTCGAATCGGCGCGCGCGCTGAACCGCATCGCCGTCTCGATCTTCCGCGAGCGGCAGGTCTTCCGCATCGATCACTACCTCGGCAAGGAGACGGTGCAGAACCTGTTGGTCCTGCGTTTTGCCAACGGCATCTTCGAGCCGTTCTGGAACCGTCAATACATTGACCACGTGCAGATCACCGTCGCCGAGACGGTCGGCGTCGAGAAGCGCGGCAACTACTTCGACAAAGCCGGCATCACCCGCGACATCATCCAGAATCACATGATGCAGCTCGTGTCGCTCGTCGGCATGGAGCCGCCGGTCGCGTTCGAGGCCGACGCCGTGCGCGATGAGAAGGTGAAGGTGCTGCGCGCGCTGCGTCCGATCGAGTACGCGGTGCGCGGGCAATACACGGAAGGCTCGGTCCTCGGCGAGGAAGGTCCGGGCTACCGCGAGGAAGAAAAAGTCGATCCGAACTCGAACACCGAGACCTACGCGGCGCTGAAAGTCTTCGTCGACAACTGGCGCTGGGCGGACGTGCCGTTCTATCTCCGCGCGGGCAAGCGTCTGCCGAAGCGCGTGACCGACATCTCGATTCACTTCCGCCACGCGCCGCATCCGCTCTTCAGCCGCGCCGGCGTGCGCATGCATGCAAACGTGCTGGCCATTCGCATCCAGCCCGACGAAGGGATCTCGCTGAAGTTCGACTCGAAGATCCCCGGGCCCGCGATCCGCACGGCCCCGGTGGCGATGGAGTTCCGCTACGCGACGTCGTTCGGCGCCGAGCCGCCCGAGGCCTACGAGCGGCTGCTGCTCGAAACCATGCTCGGCGACGCCACGCTCTTCGCGCGCCGCGACGAGATCGAGACCGCGTGGGCGTGGCTCGATCCGCTGCTGAAGCGCTGGGCCAAAGACCCGCGCCCGCCGCACTTCTATCCCGCCGGCATCTGGGGACCGGAGGAGGCGGACACGTTGATCGAAGGGGATGGACGAAGATGGCGAAGGCCCTAAGCGGCGACGACATCCCCGTCAACGCGCTCACGATCGAGAAGCGCCTCGCCGACATCTGGCGCGAAGAAGGGGAGAGCGAAGAGGGCGCGGTCACGCGGGCGGCGCTCTGGAACGTGATCGCGCATACGTGGGACGCGTCGCAGCACGCATTCGCGACCGAGGTCCTCGGCCGCGCGAGCGCGGCCGTGCCGCAGCGCACGATCGTGATCCGCGCCGATCCGCATGCGGCCGCGGAGCTGTCGTCGTGGATCTCCGCGAACTGCCACATGATGGGCGGCGGACGGCAGGTCTGCTCCGAGGAAGTCGCCATCGTGGCGTCGGGCGAGCGCGTGCATCACGTGCCGCCGCTCGTGGCCTCGCTGCTGCTGCCGGACATGCCGGTGGCGGTGTGGTGGGTGGGCGATCTGCCGGACGATCAGCACGAGTACGCGCAGACGCTGCTCGATCCCGCGGACCGGCTGATCGTCGATTCGTCGCAGTTCAACAGCGCCGCGGACTTCGCGCTCGTCTCGCGGATCGCGGAGAAGACCATCACCGCGCCGGCGGATCTGAACTGGGCGCGCATCGATGAATGGCGCGCGGCGACGGCGGCGCTGTTCGATCCTCCGCCGATGCGCGCGCGGCTGCAGCAGATCCGCAACGTGCGCGTGCTCAGCGGCGGCGACGCGAAGCTCGGCGATCTCTCCGAAGCGGTGTTGTACGTCTCCTGGCTGCGCGCGCAGACCGAGCGCGAGACGGCGTTCGACTTCACGGGTGGGGAAAGCGAGGCCGGGATCAACGCGGTCGAGATTCATTTCGACGACGGATCGATCGAGACGCTTCGCGGCGACCGGGAGAAAGGCGTGGTCATCGCGTCGGACTGGGTTGCTCGAGGACGGACGCGCGCTCTCGAAGACCTCATCGTGCGCCTGCTCAAACGGCCGGAAGCGGATCGCGTGTACATCAAAGCGCTGCGCCTCGCTCGCGAGGTGGCCAGCAGTTTATCCCGCGCGTAGACGCGGGATCCCCGCGTGCACGGGCGGGAATCGCGCAAGGGAGCGAGCAGGTGCTGTGCACGACGAGATCCCGCGTCTTCGCGCGGGATAAACTGAACGAACAACCGCATGAACCTGCGCATCTTCGACTCGACGCCCGATCTCATCCACGCCACCGCGCGCACGATCGTGCAGCAAATCGAATCGCTCGAGTCGCCGGTGATCGCGCTGTCGGGCGGCGCGACGCCGGTCCCGCTCTACGAGCTCCTCGGCGGTCCGATGTATCGGCACGAGCTTGCGAAGCGCGCGGTGACGTGGGTCGTCGTCGACGAGCGTTACGTGCCGCTCGACGATCCGCAGTCGAACGCGGCGATGATCCAGCGCACGCTGTTCGCGGACGGCATGCTACCCACGCACCGCTTTCTCCGTTTCAAGACGGAACTGAACGATCCGGCGAAGACGGCGGCGTGGTTCGCCGACGAGTGGCATTTCTACGGGATCGAGAAACTCGACGTCGTGCTCCTCGGCATCGGCGACGACGGTCACACCGCGTCGCTCTTTCCCGGCACGCCGGTCCTCGATGTCGACGATCGCGTCGCCGCCGAGGTCTACGTGCCGAAGCTCGAGCAGTGGCGCGTGACGATCACCAGGCCGGTGATCCGCGCCGCGGCGCTGCGCCTCGTGCTGGTGGCGGGAGAGTCGAAAGCGCGCATCATTCGCGAGGTGCGCGAAGGCGTCGATCATCCGATCGCATTGGTGACCCGTGAGGGAGAAACGTGGTGGCTCGTCGATCGCGCCGCCGCAACGGAGGGAGCATGAGTCTCATGAATCTGATCTGGTTCCTGCTCATCGGTCTCATCGCCGGCTGGCTGGCCGGAAAAGTGATGCGCGGCGGCGGCTACGGCGTCATCGGCGACATGATCGTCGGCGTGATCGGCGCGCTCATCGGCGGCTGGCTGTTCGGCCAGCTCGGGATCAGCGCCGGCGGTCTGATCGGCGCGATCATCACGGCGTTCGTGGGCGCGGTGATCCTGATCTTTTTGTTGCGGATCATCCGTCGCGCGTAGCTGATGTAAAGCGCTTTGCGGTACCATGTGGGGCATGTCCAATACGGCCCCCATGCACGAGCACGCCATCAGCAATCTCCGCTACATCCGCGACGCGATGGAGCGCGCGACCGCGTTCACGTCGATTCCGGGCTGGGGCGGGGTGGCGGTCGGCGTGTCGGCCATCGGCGCGGCGGTGCTGGCGCAGCGGGTGGTGTATCGCAAGGAGTGGCTGTACATCTGGCTCGTCGAGGCCGCGCTCGCGGCGATCATCGCCGGGGCGACGATGGCGCAGAAGGCGCGGCGCATCAACGTCTCGTTCACGGGCGGGCCGGCGCGGCGCTTTTTCATGAGCTACTTCGCGCCGATCATCGCCGCGGCAATGCTCACGATCATGCTGTGGCGCTTCGGCTTCCGCGGCATGATGCCGGCCACCTGGCTGCTGCTCTACGGCGTGTCGTTCGTGACCGCCGGCGCGTTCTCCATCCGCATCGTGCCGGTGATGGGCGTGCTGTTCATGCTGCTCGGCATCGGCGCCGTCTTCGCGCCCCTGGCGATCGCAAACGTTCTCCTCGGCGTGGGCTTCGGCGGCCTGCACGTGATTTTCGGATTCATCATCGCAAGGAGCTATGGTGGCTAAAGCATCAACCGCAACGGCACGAAGAGTCGCAGAGATCCGGCAACCGGTCGAGACGAAGATCCCCGATTTCGACCGCGTGATTCACGAGAAGACGCGCCTGGCCATCGTCAGCGCGCTGGCCGTGAACTCGACGCTGACGTTCAACGAGCTGAAGTCGATCCTGAAGACGACCGACGGAAACGTGAGCGTGCACGCCCGCAAGCTCGAAGAGGCCGGCTACCTGTCGTGCAAGAAGTCGTTCGAGGGACGCATGCCCCGAACGGAGTACGCCCTCACCGCCGGCGGACGCCGGGCGCTGGAAAAGTACCTGGCGCACATGGAGGCGTTGATCAAGGTCGCGCGGGGGAGCTAGGTGGAGCGGCGGGCTTTAGCCCGCCGACCGTTCCGGCGGGCTAAAGCCCGCCGCTCCACTGTTTACTGCGCCTCCACGTACATCGGATCGTTTGTCGCCAGATCGATCACGCTCGCGTACGTCGTGGCGCGGCCCTGTCCGCTGACGGCGCGGACGCTGATGCGCGCGTTGTAGGTGTCGCCGAGACCGAGGCTTGCGAGGAGTGAGCCGATCTGGCGGTATTCGTTCGGACCGAGATCGACTTCGATCACGCCCGCGAACTTCACGTCCGGCGGGATGACCGTCACTTCGAGCTTGACCGGCTTGCCCGTGACTTCGGCGAAGCCGATGTTCGAGCGCATGCGCGACGACTCTTCCACCTGCAGCAGCTGCAACGGACGCGTGCCGACGGCCACGGACTGCTGCGGGGTGACGGCGGAGATGAACTGGCCGTACGTGCCCTTCGTGGTCTGGTTGTAGGTGCGTGCGGTGGCGATGATGCGTGACGCGGTCGCCGTCGAGAGATGCAGCGCGCCGGCGTCGCTGCTCACGCCGAAGAGCGTGGGCAGGATCTTGTCGAACTGTTTCACTTCACCCGCGCCTAACGTGATCGTCTGGACCTTCGGATCGCCGCCAGCTTGCGAGTAGAACGAGGCCGTGACGTTCGTCGAGGTCGTGCCGGCGTTGAAGATCCGGACGTCGCTCTGCCAGTCGGCGAAGCCGCTGCGGATGTCGGCCACGCCCGGCAGGACCCACTTCGTGTTGCCCTGCGCGGTGAGCGGGACGGGTGTGACGAGCACGGCGTCACTGGTCTCGTTGTCGAGCACTGACGCGTACGCGGTCACCTTGCCGGTCGACGAGGTGACCTGTACTTCGACGCGTCCGTCTTCGAGTGTGATGCCCCGTTCGAGGAGGAACGAGTTGAGCTGCGTGTGCTGGCCGGCGTTGAGGTGTTGCGTGAAGGACGTCAGCTGCTGGCCGTTGCCGCCGAAGACGCGGATGAGCAAGTCGGCCGGATTGCCGGAGCCTTCGACGAGGCCGAGGTTCGAGCGGGCCTTGATCGACTGCGCGATCTGCTGGATGGAGAGCACGGTCGACTTGTCGGCAAAATTCGCGAACGGCACCGCGGGGATGTACTGGCCGAACGTGCCGTTGGGCGTGACGTTGAACGTGCGGGACGAAGCGAAGCTGACGAGATTCGAGAGCGCGCCGGAAACAATGTTCGACGTCGTGGTGGTCAGCGGCTTGATCTGCAGCACGCCGATGGCGTTGGAGGTGCCGGTGCCGAACCAGCTCTTCAAAACATCATCGAGTGCGACGGTCTGGCCGGGGTCGATGGAGAACGTGGTCTGCCGTCCGGCGCTGCTGCCGGCGTCGCCGCTGGGGATGAACGTCAACTGATACTTGATCAGCTTCGCCGAGGTGTTGGCGACGCGGACGTCGGACTGGAAGTGCGAGTTGATGCCGTCGGCGTTGGCGACGGCGGGGATGATCATCGTGTCGGGCGTCGGCGTGGTCGACGGCGAGGACGTGACCGGCGTGACGAGGTTGACGCTCACCGTCGTGGAGACGGTGCTGCCGTTTGTCGCGAGACGCGAAGACGCGTCATTCAACGAAACGACGATCGCGCCGCTGTGCGTGCCGACGCCGAGACCTTCCGGATCCGCGGTGACGTTCAGCGTCGTTCCGCTCGCGCCGACCGTACCCGTGGCAGGCGACACGCTCAACCAATCCTCGGAAGGCGTGGCGATGAACGACTGTCCCGCGAGCTCCGCGCCGAGGGCGATCGTGTAATGCACCGGCTCCGGATTGTTGAGCGGCACGTTGCCGATCGCGCTCTGCTGCTGCGGCAACACGAAGATGACCGTGACCGGGCTGTAGTCGCCGACCTTCGGCGGCTGGCAGCGCGAATCCACCGCGCGGACCCGCACGGAGACGCTGCTGGTGCGCGTCAGCGGGAACGACGTGCCGCTCGCGGTGATGGGGTCGCCGTTGTCGAGCTGCACCTGATACGCGGTCGCGCCGGGGACAGCGCCCCATTGCAGCAGGAACTCCACGCCGCTGGAGATCTCTCCGGGCGCGGCGAGAACAGGCGCCGCGAGGGGCGAGCACGGTTCCGGCAGGCTCACGATCTCCAGCTCCCGCTCCTCGGAGTCGAGCGGCGAGCATCCCTCTCCAAAGTACGCGCGGCTGAACTGGCGCAACTTGCCCGGGGAAAGGCTCACGTTCGGCAGTGAGCTGGTGGTGCTCGTGCCGACGAGCACCGGCGCGCCGTTGCCGCGAATCACGTACACCTCGTAGCGCGTCGCACCGGGGACATCGCTCCAGTCGAAGCTGACCGGCGAGGTGGCGACCGATCCGTCGAGCGGCGAGATCAGCACCGGCCGGCGGTGGTCTTCGCACGCGACCGGCGGCGTGTAGTTGAAGGTGGCGGACTGCGAGGCGCGCGGCGGGCAGCCGTCGACGTTCGCGACGACGCTCCAGGTGAGATCGCCGGGCGTGACGTCGTAGGTGAAGGACGTGCTGTTCGTGCTGCCGATCAGCACCGGGGTGCCGTTGAGCGGGGCGAGGTAGACGTCGTAGCTCACGGCGCCGGCGATGGAACTCCACTGGAAGGTGATGGTGCTGTTTGTGAGGTGAGCGTAGTTCGAAGGCGATAGGACGGATGGGACAGTTGTAGGACAGGATAGGACCGCTAGGACATTCGTGGTTGCGAAGGCGGCGTTGTTGTTGGGATTGGGATCGCCGATCGGGGAGGAGACGACGACGTTGTTCGTGATCGAGCCGGCTTGAGTCGGCGCGTTCGCATTGATGAGAATCGTGTTGCTCGCGCCGGCGCTCAGCGCGCCGGAGCAGTTGACGGTGTCTCCGGCCTGGCTGCAGTTCCACGCGCCGCCGTCGATGGAGGTGACGGCGATGCCGGAGGGCAAGCCGTCGCTGAGCGACGCGCTCGCGGAGTTCGGGCCGCTGTTCGAAACGACGATCGTCCAGGTGAGCGGGTTGCCGGTCTGCACGCTCGCGGGCGCGCTCTTCGTCACGGAGAGGTCGGCCTGCTGCGGCGTGCCGATCAAGATTTGGGTGAAGCCGTTCGACGCGCACGTGCCGAGGGTCACGGTGACGCTGAGATCGACCGTGCCGTTGGCGTTCGCGCTGAAGAGGATGCTGTTCGTGCCGGCGCCGGCGGTGATCGAGCCGTTGTTGATCGACCAGCTGTAGGTCGCGCCCGGCTGCGACGGCACGCTCGCGGCGTTGTTGGCCGACAGCGGATCGACGGAGACCGGTGCGCTGATCGTGGCGTCCGGCGTCGGATTCGCCGTCACCGTGTGCGAGTCGCTGCCCGTGCAGCCGGCGATGGTGGTGAAGTTGACGGTGTACGTCGCGGACGGCGCGAACTGGTTGACGTTGATGAAGCGTGACGTCGCGCCGTTCGACCACTGATACGTGGCGTAACCGGGTCCGGCGTCGAGCGTGAACGGCTGGTTGACGCAGGCCGTGGTCGGGCCGGTGATGGTGACGGCCGGCGCCGCCGCGATCGGAATCGTCGACGAGCCGTTGCTGGTGCAGGAGCCGTTCGTGATCGTCACGCCGAGGACCACGTTGCCGGAGGGGCCGGCCGTGAACGTGATCGCATTCGACGTCGCGCTGCTCGTGATCGTGCCGCCGCTGATGCTCCAGCTGTACGACGACGCGCCGGCGGGGACGGACGCCTGATTGCCGGCCGACGACGCGCAGACCGCGGACGGCGCGGTGATCGCGGCCGCGG
>DATFHJ010000016.1:0-12324 GCA_035248585.1 Thermoanaerobaculia bacterium | reverse complement strand
GCAAAGCATCAGCGACGCTCCCGCCTCGGCGAGACCTTCGGCGATCTCGAGCCCGAGGCCGCGCGAGCCACCGGTGACGATGGCCGCGCGGTTGGTCAGATCGAAGAGTTGTTGTACTTGCGTCATACCGTGTAGGAAAGCGGTGGCTGCGCCACCGCAGTCCAAATCAGAAGGTCACCTTCGCGCCGAGCTGAATCTGCCGTCCGGGCAGGGCTTGCTCGTACACACCATACGTCACGCGGCCCAGCGCATCGGTCTGCGGCGTTCCGGGGAACGCGCCGCGGCCGAAGATGTTGTTGATCTCCGTGTAATTCACGCGATTGAAGAGATTGAACACGTCGACGATCGCTTCGAACCCGAAGCCGGTGCCGAACGAGAAGCGCTTGGAAAGACGCGCGTCGACGTTGAACTGGCCCTTCATCGTCTCGCTGTTGCGGCCGACCGCGGTCGCCGGGTCCGCCGGATTCGTGCGTGCGCGATCGGCCGGGAAGGCGCCGCCGTCGCCGTCGCCGTTGACGTCCGCGCCGGCGAGCGGAGTGTACGGGCGGCCGGAGGCGGCGGTGACGATCGTCGAGACGTTGAAGCCCCATGGCAGCTGATAGAGGCCGCTGACGACGAGGCGATGGCGCTGGTCATGCGTCGCCGGACCCCACTCCGACTGCGGATCGAACCCGATCGGCAATCCGGTGGGATTGTTCGGATCGCGTCCGCGCCCGTTGTCCTGCGCGATGAACGCGCTCTGAAAATCGGTCGAGTTGTCTTCGGCCTTCGAATACGTGTACGACACGAGAAACTGATAGTTGTTCGCGAGGCGGCGGTTGAGCGAGAGCGTCACTCCCTGATACTCCGTCTCGCCGAAGTCGGTGTACTGCAGCACGGATGCCGAGGTGCCGGCTACGCCGCCGACGTCATTCGGACGGCGGCCCGCGCCGAGCGCGGGAACGACCGGGTTGTAGTCGATCGTACCGAGCTGGTGATAGCCGCGCACGTACAACACGTCGGCGGAGACGGCCATGTTCGAGCCGACCATGCGGTCGTACCCAACCGCGGCCTGATACGAATACGGCGTCTCGAGTCCCGGATCCGGCGAGATCACGAGGCTCGGATACGGCGTCGTGGGCTCGGGAATCTTGTGTCCCGGCGATCGCCACGGGGTAATCGAGTTGGGGAAGCGCAGCACGAGCGTGCGGAGATCGCGGCCGTTGATGCCGTTGCCGATCTGCGCGTTGGCGATGATGTGGTTGTCGAAGAACTTGCCCCACGATGCGTGAATCGACGAGCGTCCGTTGCCGGCCGGATCGAACACGACGGCGAGACGCGGCGCGATGTTGTCCGTGTCGTCCGGAATCTGATAGGTGAGATTGCCGCCGTTCGGCGTCGACACCGAGTAGTCGATGTCGTACGGCCACTGCCGCTGATAGCGGACGCCCCACTTGAACATCAATTTGTCGGAGACCGTCCAGTCGTCCTGCACGAAGAGCGCGATGTCGGGATCCTCGTACGAGTCGCCGCTGGTGCCGTAGCCCTGCACGTACGCGGCGGGGATGTTGAGTGCGAACGCCTGCAGCGCGCTGATCGGCTGCGGGATGCCGAGGGCCGGAACCGCGGGCAGCGCGGAGAAGATGTAGCGCCCGCCGAAGTGCAGCGGCAGCGCGGTCCGCTTGGTCTTGATGTAGTTGTAGTCGAAGCCCGCTTTCGCAAAATGCTTCGCGCCGGCGAAGTTCAACGTGTCTTTCAACTGATAGCGCACGTTCTCGCGCGGCTGAGGCGTGAAGCGCTGCCGCCCGACGCTGGCCACGCCCGTGATCTCGACGGTCGGCCCGCCTTCGAAGAACGTGTCGCACGCGCCGCTGCAATTTGGATCGAGGGAGCTGATGAGCTGCTTCTCGGAGGCGTACTGGCCGCGCAGCTCGTTGATCCAGCGCTGCGAGATGACGTCCGACTCGGAGAGCGCCACCGCCCAGTCTTTCCGGTCCTGCAGCGCTCCCCGGCTGCGCGCAATGATGCCGCCGAACGGCTCGACGTTCTCGTTCAGCAGCTTCGCGTAGTTCGCGCGGCCCGTGAACGAGTTGCTCGACGTCCAGTGATGATCGAGCTTCACCAGGTATTCGTCGGCGGAGACTTCGTACGGCACGTTGCCGGTCGTGACCGGGAAGCCGGCCGCGTTCAGCAGCGTGACGGCCGCCGGATCGATGTTGACGAAGTTGTTCGTGTCGGTGTTCAGCGACTCGGCGGAGAGGAAGTAGAACGTGCGGTCACGCACGAGCGGCCCGCCGAACGTGACGCCCCACTGGTTTTGCTTGAACGGCGCCTTGTCGCGATTGACGTCGTTGCCGAAGATGTCTTCCTCCTCGAAGATCGACTTCGAGTTCAGGCTGTCGTTGCGGAAGAAGTAGAAGAGGTTGCCGCCGGGATCGTTCGTGCCGGAGCGGGTGATGATGTTGACCACGCCGCCCGAGGCTTTGCCGAATTCCGCGGAGTAGGAGTTGGTGAGGACCTGGAACTCCTGGATCGCTTCCTGGCTGAAGGTCGCGCGCACGGCGCCGACGATCGGATCGTTGTTGTCGACGCCGTCGACCATGATGTTGTTCGAGCGCGCGCGCTGGCCGCCGAAGGAGAGGCCGGAAGTCGCGGATGCGCCCTGCTGCGGCGTGCGGTCGTTCGTGACGCCGGGCGTGAGCACGCTGAAGCTGAGGAAGTTGCGACCGTTGGTCGGCAGGTTGTCGATCTGCTCCTGCGACACGACCGTCGAGACGTCGGCCTGCGTCGTGTCGACGACCGGCGCGTTCGCGCTGACGACGATCGATTCCGACGTTCCGACGCGCAGCTGGAAGTCGAGATCGGCGCGCTGGCCGAGGACGAGGCGGTAGCCGCTGCGCTTCTGCGGCGCGAACCCGCTCAGCTCCGCCGTCACGTCGTACACGCCGGCGGTGAGCGCGGCGATGTAGTAGCGACCTTCACTATCCGTGGTGGCGGTGCGGGTCTGGTTCGTGGCGGTGTTCGTCGCCGTCACCGTGACCCCGGGAACCACGCCGCCGCTGTCATCGCGGACGATCCCCTGCAGGTCGGAGCCCGTGAGTCTCGCCTGGGCGAACGCCACGACGGGCAACATCAGACAAACAAACATCAACAATGCCGAGCGTTTCATGCGTGCCTCCTTATGTTGTCGCGGACAGAACCTGTCTGTCCTCCACTTTCACGTCGATCACGAGCGACGCGATCCGCTCCCGATGGAACGTCGCGTCGCCAAACAGGGTCTCGGATGCTTTGGCGCGTTTGTAGTAGAGCTGGAGGTGGTGCTCCCAGGTGAAGCCGATGCCGCCGTGCACCTGCACGCCGCGATTGGCCACTTCGCGTATCGCATCGGAGCAGTAGGCCTTGGCGATCGACGTGGCGAGCGGCGTCATCGCCCACGCGGCGTTGTACGTCGCGGAGCGCGCGCTTTCGGTCATCAGCAGCATGTCCGCGCATTGATGCTGAATGGCCTGGAAGGAGCCGATTACGCGGCCGAATTGCTGGCGCGTCTTCGCGTAGTCGACGGTGGCGTCGAGGATCCACTGCATGCCGCCGACCATTTCGGCGCAGAGCATGACCGTGGCGATGTCCTGTGGAGCGGCGGGCTTCAGCCCGCCGAATGATCCCGGCGGGCTGAAGCCCGCCGCTCCACGGACCGCGTAGAACTTGCGCGTTTCGTCCATGGCCGGCATGCGCGTGATCTCCGCGCCTTCGACTTCTTCGATGCCACTCTCGGTGAATCGCAGAATCAAGTCGGCGACGCCGGCGTCGAGGACGAACTCCTCGCCTAACGCGACGGTCGCACGCATCTCGCCGGCGGCGATCGGCTCGAGCCACTTTCGCTTCTGCTCTTCCGTTCCCGCCTGCACGATCGCCGCGGAGGCGAAGATCGTGGCGAAGAGCGGGCCCGGCATGCAGGCGCGGCCCATCTCCTCGCAGACCACGGCCAGATCGACGACGCCGAGTCCGAGGCCGCCGTAGGTCTCGGGGATGATCAGCGCCGTCCAGCCCTGCTCGGCCGCGGCGGAGAAGAGCTCGCGATCGTCGGCCGTCTCCGTCGCCATCGCGGCACGCACGCGCTCGGGCGTGCACTCGCGCGAGAGGAAGTCGCGCGCCGATTGCTTGAGAAGTCTCTGCGGCTTGCTGAGATCGAATTCCATATCAGTAGCTCTTCGGCAGGCCGAGCACGCGCTCGGCGATGATGTTTCGCTGGATCTCGCTCGTTCCCGCTTCGATCGTGTTGCCGCGCGAGCGGAGGTAGCCGTACTGCCAGATGCCGCCGTCAAAGTCGGAGAGCTGCGCGTGCGGGCCGAGGACTTCTTGCGCGGTCTGCTGCGTGCGCTGGTTCATCTCGCTCCAGTACAGCTTCAGCGTCGAGCCTTCCGGCCCCGGCACTTTGTTCTTGCTGAGCGACGTGAGCGCGCGATTGGTGTTGAGGCGCAGGATCTCGAGCTCGAGCCAGGCCTGGGCGAGCTTCTGCCGCACGAGCGGATCGGCGGTGCGGTTCATCGAGCGCGCGCGCGCGATGAGCGCGTTGAGGTTGCGGCGGAAGATGACCTGCACGCCCGTGCCGAGGTTCGCGCGCTCGTTCATCAGCGCCGTGATCGCCGTCGTCCAGCCCTCGTTCACCTTGCCGAGGACCTGCGACGACGGCACGCGCACGTTTTCGAAGAACACTTCGTTGAAGCCGGCGTCGCCCGACATCATCCGCAGCGGGCGCACGGAGATGCCGGGCGAGTGCATGTCGACGAGGAGGCAGGTGATGCCTTTGTGCTTCGGCTCCTCGAAGTCGGTGCGCACGAGGAGGAGGCACCAGTCGGCGATGTGCGCGAAGCTGGTCCAGATCTTCTGTCCGTTGACGACAAAGTCGTCGCCGTCTCTCAGCGCGCGTGCGCCGAGGGCGGCGAGATCGCTGCCGGCGTTCGGCTCCGAAAAGCCCTGACACCAGATCTCTTCACCGGAGAGAATCTTTGACAGGTAGCGCGCTTTCTGCTCGTCGGAGCCCATGGCAATGATGGTCGGGCCGACGAGCGAGAGGCCGATCGTGCCGATGAGATGCGGCGCGTCGGCGAGCGCGAGCTCTTCCTGAAAAATCGCCGACTGGATCAGCGTCGCCCCGCGGCCTCCGTATTGCTTCGGCCACGAGATTCCGGCCCAGCCGCCTTCGAACAAGGTGCGCTGCCAGTGCTTCAACTCATCGACGGTCTTCGCCGGAGCGACGTGCTCGCGCAGCCAGGCGCGAAACTCGTCGCGGAAGGCCTGTTCGTCCGGGGTGAGGTTGAGATCCATCAGTTCGCCCCCAGCATCAATTCGGAAATGTCCTGCACGCGCATCCGCCCGCGCACGCCGTCTTCCATCATCGACATGCAGAACGGGCAGCTGACGGCGAGCGTCTTCGCGCCGGTGGCCACCGCCTCGTTCGCGCGCTCCTGGTTCACGCGTTTGTCGGGCGGCTCATCGACGAAGCTCATGCCGCCTCCGCCGCCGCAGCAGAATGATTTGTTGCGGCTGCGCTCCATCTCGATCGTCGCGTTCGCGACGTTCCGCGGCGCGTCGTAAATGCCGTTCTGCCGGCCTAAATAGCAGGGATCGTGGAACGTCACGCCGTCTTCACGCGCCGGCGCGAGCTTGCCTTCGCCGACGAGCTGCTCGAGGTATTCGCTGTGATGCTGCACCTCGAACGTGCTGCCGTAGCGCGGGTACTCGTTCTTGAAGGTGTTGAAGCAGTGCGGACAGGGCGTGATGACTTTGCGGACGTTGTGCTTCGTGAAGTTGGAGATGTTCTCCTTCGCCAGCATCTCGAAGAGGAACTCATTGCCGATGCGCCGCGCGGGATCGCCGGAGCACTTCTCGTCGCGGCCGAGGATCGCGAACTTGACGTTCGCCTTCTGCAGCAATTGCGCGGTGGCGCGAATCACTTTCTGATTGCGCTCGATCAGCGCGCCACCGCAGCCGACCCAGAACAGGACGTCGACGTCTTTCGCCGCGCTGACATGCTGTACGTCGAGCCCCTGCGCCCAGTCGACGCGCGTGGCCTGCGTGCCGCTGAACGGATGCCCGCGCTTCTCGAGCGACATCACCGCGCCTTGCATCCCGTCCGGAAACTCGGTTTGTTCCATCACCAGATGCCGCCGCATGTCGACGATCTTCGGCATCTGCTCGATGTAGACGGGGCAAACCTCGACGCACGCCGCGCAGGTGGTGCATTCCCACAGCGCCTCCGGCGACGCCGCGCCTTCGATCGCGTTCGCTCCCTCGGCGCGGTCGCGCAGCTCCATGATGATGTCGCGCGGCGAGAGCACTTTTCCCACCGTGTGCGCGGGACAGGCGTCCGTGCATTTGCCGCATTCGGTGCAGGCGTCGAAATCGAGCCGGTCCTTCCACGTGAAGTCGTCCAGCGTCGCCACGCCGAGGCGCTCCTGCTCGAAATCGACGGCCTTCAGATTCGCGCCGATCGGCGCGAGGTTGGAGGTGTAGAGGTTCAACGGAGAGGTGACGATGTGCCGCAACTGCGTAAACGGCAGCCAGGCCAGGAACGCGAACGTGACGACGAGGTGCAACCACCAGAGCGCGCGATGGGCGACGAGCGAAACGGGGATGACCTTCGCGATGAGGTTGCCGAACGGCGACCACGCTCCCCACGGATCGTGCGTTGCGGCGATGCGCAGCGCTTCAACGAGGAAGCCGGTGAGCGCGATGACGAAGATCGCGGCGAGCAGCGGAGTGAAACGCGGGCGCCGGATCGCCGCGACGATCGCGGCGACGAGGACGAACGCGCCGAAGACGTCGACGATGAGCGACTGGAAGTAGAGATAGAAGGCGCCGCGCATGATCGACGTGCCAAAGTCGGCGTCGAGGGCGACGACGATGGTGGCGATGGTGAGGATGAGGAAGCCCCAGGTGATGAGGCGATGGAAGAGCGGGTTGCGGCGCTGGGCTAATGAATGATCGAGGAGACGCTTGATTCTTTGCGCGGGACGATCGAACCGCGATGCGTCCGGTTTGCCGCGACGCCAGCGTTGGACGCGGCGAAGGATGCCCCACCCGCCGATCGCAATGGTCGGCACGAGCAGGACGTACATCAGCCAGACGAAGCTGATGTTCCAGTAGATCTCACGTGTTGCGTCGCGCAAGTTTTTCCCTCAGTTGGGGGACCACCTTCCTGTAGTCGTCGACGATGCCGAAGCGCGCGTGCTTGAAGATCGGCGCGTCCGGGTCGATGTTGATGACGGCGATGTTTTTGGCCTCGGAGATCCCGGCCATATGCTGGCTCGCGCCGGTGATGGCGACGGCCACGTAGAGCTCGGGCGCGACCTTCTTCCCCGTCTGCCCGACCTGCCACGTCGGCGGCACCCATCCCGCGTCACACGCCGCCCGCGACGCGGCCATCTGCGCGCCGAGGATGTCCGCGAGCGGCTGCAGCTCCTCGCGAAACCCCTCCGGCCCGCCGATGCCGCGGCCTCCGGAGACGATGACCTGCGCGTCTTCGAGCCGCGCTGTCCCCTGCTCCGCGGATTTGCGTTCCACGATGCGTGTGGAGCGGCGGGCTTCAGCCCGCCGAATCGGTGGGCTAAAGCCCACCGCTCCACTGGGAAACGACCGCGCCCGAAGCCACACCACCGCGGGGCCGCGGCGCAGCTCGATGACGGCGTTCGCCTTCCCTCCGTACACCTGCCGCCTCACGCGGATTTTTCCGTCGACGCGTTGCACGTCCACGCCATCGCCAACGCACGCCCCTCCGAGGCGGTGCGCCAACCGCGGGGCGATCTCCTGGCTGTACGTGTCATTCGCCAGCAACACGACCGAAGCATCGCGGCACGCTTCGGTCAAGGCATCGAGCGCTTCTTCAATCTGATACTCGCCCTCGAAACGAACGGCGCGCGTGTCGCCGCCGAGGGTAGCCGCCGCGCCGGCCAGGCCTTGCGCGGAGCGTCCATCGTCGAAAAGCACGATCACGTTCGTCATAGCGCCGCCGTGAGCTCCGCGATCCGCTTCGCGAATTCGTCGACGTCGACGAAGTCGCAGCGCGTCTCTTTCTGCGGGATCGCCAGTTCTACGATTTCGTAGTACTCGCTTGGCCCGACGCCCAGCTCTTCGGCTGTGAAGCGCGTGATCGGCTGGCGATGGGCCAGCATCACGTCACGCACTTTCGGGATGCGCGGGACGTTGTGCTCCGCGTTCGTGACCGTGACGACGAGCGGCGGTCTCGCTTCGATGACCTCCCAACCAGATTCGGTTTGGCGGCGAATGCGCAGTCCCGATTCGATCGTGTCGGCGAAGGAGACGCACGGCAGGCCGAGCTCCTCCGCCAGCAAGGCGCCGGTTTGTCCCGCGCCCCAATCGCCCGACTCGCGTCCCGTGATCACGAGATCGAACGGGCCGAGCTTCCGGATCGCAGCGGCGAGCACTTGCGCGACGTGCAGCGGATGCCCGCCGTCGCCAACGACGTGCGCCGCGGCGTTGGCCTTCATCGCCAGCGCTTTGCGCAGCGTGTCTTCCGCGCTGTCCGGCCCATACGTCAGCGCGGTGATGTTCCCGCCGAGTTGCAGCGCGGTCTCGAGCGCGTTCTCGCAGAAGATGTTCGTGACGAGATTCGCCGACCCGCGCTCGGCCTCTTTCTTCGCCGGATCGATCCGGAAGTCGCGCGCCGGCACTTCTGGATCGAGGATCTGCTTCATGCAGACGACGATGTTCATCGCAGCACTCCGCTCAAGGCGATGTCGGCGATCTGCCAGGCGATCTCCTCGGCGCTCAGCGCGCCGCCCGGCCGGTACCAGCGCGAGAGCCAGTTGATCGCGCCGGTGATCGAGAACGCGGCCACGGTGACGTTGAGGTCGCGCAGCTTGCGCTGCTGCTTCATCTCCTCGAGCGTGTCGCGCAGGCAGTCGATGTACTTCCGCTTCATGCGCACGACGTTGCGGTTCTGCGCCGGCGAGAGCGCGCGCGCTTCGTCGACGAGGATCGTCACCACGCCGTCGCCGCGCGTGACGATACGGGCGTGCGTGGTGATGACGAAGCGGAGCCGCTCCTCGGGATCCGCGATCTCGCGCGCCGGCACGAGCACTTCGCGCTCGAGCTCCTCGAGACCGTACTTCATGATCTCGTACAGCAGCTCGGTCTTTCCTTTGATGTAGTGATACAGCCCGGCCTTGGTGATGCCGAGGGCCTCGGCGATGTCGCTCACGGACGTGGCGTCATAGCCTTTCTGCAAAATGATCCGCGCCGCCGTCCGATACACCTCGGCGGCACGACCATCGACCGGCGCACGCTGAATGGAGCTCTTCACGAACCTACCGAACGGTAGGTAGGATATCAAAATGCGTTCGTTTCTCAACCATGACTTTGCGCCCAGCGAAATCTTCACTCGCGAAGACCTCTCGCCCGCCCAGCAGATGTTCGGCGCCATCGCCGAGGACTTCATGCGCACGGAAGTGCTGCCGCGCGAGGCGGAGATTTACTCGAAAGACTGGAACGTGACGCGCGAGCTGCTGCTCAAAGCGGGTGACCTCGATTTGTTACGCGTCGACATCCCCGAGGAGTACGGCGGGCTCGGGCTGGACAAGGTCAGCTCCGCGTTTCTCGGCGAGAAGATCGGCATCATGCCGTCGTTCGCCGGCTCGCTCGGCGCGCACACGACCATCGGCACGCTGCCGCTGGTCTACTTCGGCACGGACGCGCAGAAAGAGAAATACCTGCCGAGGCTCGCGAGCGGCGAAATGGTCGCGGCGTTCTGCCTGACCGAGCCGGGCTCGGGATCGGACGCGCTCGCGGCGCGTACGCGCGCGACGCTCGACGGCGACCACTACGTTCTCAACGGCCAGAAGATGTGGATCACGAACGGCGGCTTCGCCGACCTGTTCACGATCTTCGCGAAAGTCGACGGTGAAAAGTTCACGGCGTTCCTCGTCGAGCGGTCGATGGGCGTCGTCAGCGGGCGCGAGGAGCCAAAGCTCGGACTCGACGGCTCTTCCACGACGGCGCTGATTCTCGAAAACGTCCGCGTGCCGGTGGAGAACGTCCTCGGCACGATTGGCGAAGGGCACAAAGTCGCGTTCAACGTCCTCAACATCGGCCGGCTCAAGCTCGGCACCCGCAACATGGGCAGCGCGAAGCACGCGCTCCATCGCGCGACCGAGTACGCGAAGCAGCGCCACCAGTTCGGGCGCGCGATCTCATCGTTCGGACTGATCCGGCAGAAGCTCGCCGAAATGGCGATCCGCTGCTATGTCGGCGACGCCATGGCGTACCGCACGCTCGGCGATGCGGACAGGGACGGTGCCGAGGCCTACGCCGTCGAATGCTCCATCAATAAGGTGTGGACGAGCGAGAGCCTCGCGTATGTCGTGGACGAGGCCGTGCAGGTGTACGGCGGCTACGGCTATTCGAAGGAGTACCCGGCCGAGCGCGCATTCCGCGACGCGCGCATCACGCGGCTGTACGAAGGGACGAACGAGATCAATCGCCTGATCATCCCGACGCGCCTGCGCAAGCTGAAACGCGACGGCGCCGCGAGCGGCCTGCTCGCGAAGGAGAAGGCACTCGTCTTGGCGATGCTCGATCAGGTCGAAGACCTGGAGCAGCAGGAGATCCTCGGCCACATCGCGGACATGGCCATCGAGGTGTACGCGATCGAGAGCGCGGCGCTGCGCGCGGAAAAGCGCGGCGGCTCGCTGGAGAAAGACGCCGTCGCCGTGTACGCCGAGGATGGGCTGGCGCGATTCGATCACTCGGCGCGGCAACTGGGCATCGACGCCACGCCACGCCCGCGGTTCGACACCGTGGCCGCGCGGCGGCGCATCGCTGATGCGGTGATCGACGCGGGGAAGTATCCGCTGTGAGACAGTTTGGTTACGGGCGTTGCCCGACCCTATGTAGAGTTCTACTATGGTCGACATGCTCACGTACCCGACGGCGATCATCCTGCAGGCCATTGACTCCGGCTTCACCTACGGCTTCGACATCGTGGAGGCCACCGGCCTCGCCACCGGCACGGTCTATCCCGCGCTGCGCCGGCTCGAGGGGCTCGGCTATCTGCGCGCAAAGTGGGAAAGCGAGCGCGCCGCCACGAACGAGGGCCGGCCGCCGCGGCGCCATTACCAGGTGACGCGCGACGGACGCGCCGCACTCGAGGAGGCGCGCCAGCGATTCCCCGGCCTCGTTCGCGTGCTGGCCTAACCATGAACATTCTTCTGTTCCTTGCCGGCCGCATCGTTCCGTCGGAGCATCGCTCCAACTGGCTGCAGGAGTGGTGCGCGGAGATCGCGCAATTCCGCGGATCGAGAGCTCGTCTCATCGTCCATCTCCTCGGCGCATTTCCCGACGCGCTCGCGCTGCTGCGCCAGGAGCTGACGCTCGGCGCACTGTTCGAAGACGCGGCGTACGCGGCGCGCGCGCTTTGGAAGAACCATCGCTTCCTCATTCCGACCGTTTCGATCCTCGCAGTCTCGCTCGCGGCGGCAACGTTGGTGTTTCAAACGGTCGACGACGTCCTCCTGCGTCCGCTGCCCTATCCCGATCCCGACGCGCTGGTGATGGTGAAGGCCGAGAACACCGGCTTCGGCGTCGAGGACGGCAACCCGTCTCCCGGCGATCTCCTGGCGTGGCGCGAGCGCAGCCGCTCCATCGACGGCATCGCCGCGTGGATGACGACGGCGATGGACATCGGGTCGAATGCGGTCGTCGAAAAGCTCACCACCGGCCGCGTGACGACCGACTTTTTCCGCGTCCTCGGCCGCACGCCGCAATTGGGGCGCACGTTCAGCGCGCAGGAAGTCGCGCGCCAGGATGACGTCGTCGTCATCAGCCATGCGCTCTGGATCCAGCAGTTCGCCGGCGCGCGCAACGTGCTCGGCAAAACGCTCGTCGTCGACGACATATCGAAGACGATCATCGGCGTGATGCCGGCCGACTTTGCGTTTCCGTCCGCGGACGTGTCGTGCTGGGTCCCATGGAGTTTCGCGATCAGCTACGCGCACCTCCCGGGAATCCCGCACGACTTCCGATTTCTCAACACCATCGCGCGGCTCAAAGGCGGAATGGCTGCCGCGCAACAGGAAATGCGCGGCATTTCGGCCGCTCTCGCGCGCGAACATCCCGATACGAATGAGGGCTGGAGCGTTCGCCTGTCGTCGCTGCGCGAGGAGCTGACCGGCGCGGCCGCGCCGTCCCTGCGCATCCTCACTCTCGCCGTGTTGTTCGTGGTGCTGATCGCCGCCGTGAACGTCGGCAACCTGATGTTCGCGCGCTCGGTCGGCCGGCGCCGCGAGATCGCCGTGGCGTCGGCAATCGGAGCGTCGGGCCAGCGGCTTG
>DATFHJ010000015.1:0-8759 GCA_035248585.1 Thermoanaerobaculia bacterium | reverse complement strand
AGCGAGACACCAGCGCGTCATACGCGCCGGTGTCTCCTGTTTGCGCGCGCTCGACGAGCTCGCGTTCGGATTCCACCCAATGCTACTTGCGCCACCGTTCCATGCGCGAGTGACGCTCCTCGATCAGCTGCGAGAGCTGCGTGCGCTGTTCCGGCGTGAGCACGTTGAGCGCCTTCGACGTGGCGGTCAGCATGTTCGTCTTCAGGGCCCGCTCGTTCGCGGTCTGCTGATCGATCAGCGCCTGCGCGGCCGCCGTGTCGTTCGGATTCTTGAGCAGCGTGTCGACGATGGCCTTCATGCCGTCATGCATGCCTTCACGATACTGCTTGTTCTGCGCATGCAGGTCGGCAAAGATCCCTTTGATCTGCTCCACCTGCGCGTCGCTGAGCTTCAGTTCCTCGGCCAGATGCTGGAGATGCCGGCCCCCGCCGAAAAATCCGAATCCACCTCCGCCGCCGTGGGCGCGCATGCCGCGATGCGGGCCGGCATAGACGAACGGAACCGCTGCGATCGCTGCGATCGCCAGGATGCTGACTGCGATTGCGATACGTTTCTTCATGTCCTGTCTCCTTATCTCAGCAATACGACCATGAGACGCGCCCGTTGAATCCATCGATTACAATCGCCCGCGATCCCATGCGAAAGCTGCTCCCACTGGTGCTGCTGATCGCCGCCTCTGTCTCGGCGCAGACGAGCGGCCGGCAATGCGATCTCTATCGCTATCGCGTGCAGCTCTACCGCCCCGACAACAAGCAGCGCTTCGACCTCGCCGCCACGCCGCAGTTCGCGACCCAGGCCGCGTGCGAGCGCGCGAGAGACGCGCGTGCGGCGGCGAACGCAAAGGTGGTGGAGTTCATCCGCGCCAGGCAGCCGCAATATGAAGCCGACAAATTCGGCCCCTGCGAATGCGACGACGGCGCGCTCACCGCGCAGCAGCGCGAACTGCAGATCCGCACCGCGGAGGAGATTCGCCTGCGCGTGCGCGAACGCTTGCTCGACATGAACCTCCCCACGGACGCGGAGGTCGTACGCGCGTTGGATGTCGATCCCCCGATCACGCCGCTCCTCGCCACGCCGAGGCTCGTCCCGCCGCCTAACGTGATCTCCGCTGCACCGGTCACACTCGCCGACGACCTGAAATCGACGCGTACCCTCGACACTTCGAAACCGACGATTGCCGCGCTGGATCTACCTCTCGCCGAAGTCTCCAGTGGAGCGGCGGGCTTCAGCCCGCCGGAACAAGATCCCGGCGGGCTGAAGCCCGCCGCTCCACAGTCCGAGATCACCGTCACCGAACCCCCCGTCGAAGAACAAAAAGTCGTCGCCGAAAACGCTCCCGCCCCCTCGCCGAACGCCCCGACGGAAGAAGAAATGCTCTCCGCCCAGGACACCGCGGAGCGC
Organism: Thermoanaerobaculia bacterium; assembly: GCA_035248585.1. Taxonomy (GTDB): domain Bacteria; phylum Acidobacteriota; class Thermoanaerobaculia; order Gp7-AA8; family Gp7-AA8; genus QHVT01. Next base: position 7,358 of record DATFHJ010000015.1, on the reverse strand, counting down.
TTCATCAGCTACGAAACCCAGCGCATTCAGAACGTGCTCAAGGCCTCGGCCGCGATCACGGATGAAGAAGTGAAGGCGAAGATCTTCGACGCCTGCATGCAGCGCATCCAGCTGCTGTCCAACCTGCGCCTGCTCATCGAAGGCTCGGGAATGCGCGGCCGCCTCGCCACCGCCGCGCGCGCGGCGGAGAGCGAAAGCGATCGCCTCGGCCTCATGACGAAGCTGTTCGGCAATGAAGTGAAGAAGCACTGGGCGCCGCAGGATGCGCGCGACGTCGTCTACGAAGTCGAGTCCGAAGTCGAAGCCGCGCCCGACCGCGTCCTGCGCGACAGCAGCGGCAAGTACACGCCGCAGCAGAAGCGGCACGCGCTCTATCTCGTGATGGCGCGCACGCAGCCGTCGGAAGATCAGCGGCTCTGGTTGTCGGCGGTGGTGGAGGAGTTTCTGCGATGAGGATGAATGCAGAAGGCAGAAGGCAGAAGGCAGAAGTAAGAAGTGCCTCCAGCCGTGCTTTGGGCCTGTTTTCTCACCTCTGCCTTCTGCCTTCTGCCTTCTGCCTTCTGCTTTTCTCGCTCGCAGCATCAGCGCAGGAGCAACCGACGCCAAACGCGGATGAGGAATTCACCAAGGCCGTTTTCTTCGCGAAAAAGTTCGCCGAACGCGGCGAGTACGCCTCGGCGTACGAGCAGTACGCGAAAGCCGATGCGGCGAAGCCGGATCAGGCGGCGGTGCTATACAACATGGCCGTCGTGCTCGCGCGCGCGGGGCGGTACTCCGACGCGCAGGTGAAGGTCGACCGCTACCTGCAGGCGTTTCCGGACGGCGCGGAGAAGGCGAATCTCTCGAAATTGCAGTTGGAGCTCGAGTTCCAGCGCGAGCTGCAGAAGAAGCGGCAGGCCGATCAGGAGTACGCGGATCTCTTCAACCGCGCGAAGTTCCTCTACGGCAAGGGCGAGCTCGCGAACGCCATGCAGCTCTTCACCCAGGCCGAGCAGCTGCGCCCGACCGATCCCGCGATTCCGTACAACCAGGCCATCGCCCTCGAGAAGCAGGGCGACTTCGTCAAAGCGATCGAGCGCTATCGCCGCTACGCCGAGCTGACGCCGGAGCTCGACGAGAAATCGGCGGTCGACGAGCGCGTCTATGCGCTGCAGCGCGAGCTCGACGAGATGCGCACGAAGATCGTCTGCTCGTACTGCGGCCACAAACTCCCCGCGGGCACGACCTGGTGCCATCGCTGCTGGCACGGTCCGTATCTCGTAAAGTCGGCGGTCTGGAACTCGCGCCCCTGCGTCGACGGCGCGTCCGCAACGCGCGCGACCTACTTTTCCGACGCGCGTTTCAATCAGAACGACATCCTCCCGTGCCTTTTCAAGCAGGGCACGATGTACGAGTCGCTGCGCTACAGCGCCCCGCGGCAGAAGGCGATCCAGGACGCGCGGCGCGCGGAAGGGTGGACCTACTCCGGCGACATGCTGCAGAGCTGGAGCGACAAGCAGGGCAACACCGTTCGCCTCGCGCAGGGTCCGGAGTATCTGGAGAAGATCGCGTCGTCGCTCGGCGGTGAAGTGCTGACCTATGTCGCCCATGCCGGCGGGGAAGGCTACTGGCTGCTGGACCGCGAAGACCTCGTCGTCGACATGCAGCGCTACACGAACCAGTACGTCTACGACGCATCGGGACGCATCGCACGGCAGGAGTCGGACTATCAGAACACCGCCGCGTGCAATCACCTCATCCACATGACCGCCGACTACGGCTATCAGAACGACGCGCTCGTCGCCGTAAACTTCAAAGGCGGATACGACGGCTACGTCCCCGAGGGCGCGCCGAAGACGGCGTGGGCCGCGGCGGCGACGTACACGTACGACGACAAGGGACGCGTGGCGAAGGAAGAGCTCGCGGTCACGTCGTTCGAGAAGACGTACACGCAGAAGGCCGTCGGCGCATTGCGCGACGACGTCGCGAAGCTCTACACGAACATGCGCGTGAAGCGGCCCATCGAAACCATGCAGCAACGCGGCGATGTCTGCGCGACGTCCGGCACGCTCCTCGTCGCCAACCCGATCGACCTCCGCCCGTTCTACGTCTTCTCCCCGAACCTCGCCATCGCCCTGCAAAACGGCGTGACCCGCGCGGTAGTGACGTTCACCTACCCGGAGTCATACAAGCCATAAGTGGAGGACAGGCACTCCTGCCTGTCCTGAGCGAAGCGATCAAATTCAACGCCGAAACGGCACGCAGTACGGATCGTTCTCGTCGCACTCCGTCAGCTCAAACTGAATCGTCGTGTGCGCGATGCGGTAGTCGCGCGCCAGCACCGCGTTCACCTGCTCGAGAATCTTCGCCGTGCTCGCCAGCGGCACGTCGCCGACCATCAGGTGACACGACAGCGCGGGACTCGACGGACCGAGGGCCCAGATGTGCAGGTGATGCACCCCGTGAATGCCCTCGATCTCGCCTAGGGAGCGGATGACCTCCTGCGGATCGATCCCCCGCGGCGTTCCTTCGAGCAGCAGATTCACCGACTCCTTCAGCACGCCGTAGCTGCTCCAGAGAATCAGGAGGCCGATGAACATCGAGATCGCCGCGTCCCAGAACGTGTTGCCCGTGGCGCGGATGAGCAGCGCGGCGACGATGATTCCGAAGGACGACACCGCGTCGCCGATCATGTGTATGAACGCGCCGCGCACGTTCACGTCCTCGCGGCTCTCGTGTTTGAGCGAGAGCGCCGTGCCGGAGTTGACGGCGAGCGCGATCGCCGCCGCGATCAGCATCGGCACCGTCTCGACCGCGTGCGGATGCATGAGCCGCAGATACGCCTCGCGGAAGATGAAGATCGTGAACGCGACCAGCATCGCCGCGTTGATGAACGCGGCCAGGATGCCGGCGCGCTGATAGCCGAATGATTTCCCGCTCGTCGGCGCGCGCCGTTCGAGGCGGACGGCGATGAGCGCGATCAGGAGAGCGGCCGAGTCGGTGAGGTTGTGCAGCGCATCGCCGACGAGCGCGAGCGAGCCGGCATAGACGCCGACGATGATCTCGCCGACGACGACGAGGAGGTTCGCGACGGTGGCGATCGTCAGTTTGCGGGAGACGGACTCGTGATGGTGGTGGTGATGATGCATCCCATCACCGCGTCGATTTCTCCACCTTCTTCGACTTCGCCGCCACGCCCTCGGCCATCGACACGCGCTGCTTCTGCAGCGTCGCCGCGAGCTCCGCATCGCCCGTGGCGATGATCTGCGCCGCGAGCACGCCCGCGTTGCGCGCGCCGCCGATCGCCACCGTCGCCACCGGAATCCCCGGCGGCATCTGAACGATCGCGTACAACGCATCGAGCCCCTGCAACGCGCCGCTCGCCAGCGGCACGCCGATCACCGGCTTCGTCGTCATCGAGGCGACGACCCCCGGCAGATGCGCCGCCATCCCCGCGCCGGCGATGAACACCTGCGCGCCGTTCGCCTCCGCCTCCGTCACCGCGCGCTTCGTGCGATCGGGGCTGCGATGTGCCGACGCCACGGTGAACTCGTACGGAATGTCCACTTCGTCGAGCGCCGCCGCGGCCTGGGACATGACGTCCGCATCGGAGTCACTGCCCATGATGATGAGAACCCAAGGTTTGTTCATGTCTGTTTTACAGTTTATCCCGCGCGCAGACGCGGGATCTCTTCGTGCACTGCGACTGCGCGCCCCGATGCACGATGATCGTTGGTGCACGCGGAGATCCCGCGTCTGCGCGCGGGATAAACTGAGGGAACCGACAACATCATGAAACTGGTCGGAAGCTGATCCCGCTGCGTCCCGGCGTCTGCACGGCTTCCAGCGCGCGGTATCCGATGTCCCGGCGGTAATGCGCGCCCTGGAACCGCACTTTCGGCGCGGCGGCGTAGACCTTGGCCAGCGCCTCGGTGAGCGTGGCGCCGCGCGCGCAGACGCTCGCGACGCGGCCGGCCTGGTTCACCAGCCTTCCGTCGCGCTTCACCACGCCCGCGTGGAAGATCGCGACCGACTCGTCGTCGACCGGATCGATGGCCACTTCCTGTCCTTTCTGAAAATCGTCCGGATAGCCTTCGACGGCGATGACCACGCATGCCGCCGCTTCCTTCTTCCACGTCAGCGCCTTGATGTCGCCGAGGTTGCCGCGGGCGACGCGCAGGCAGATGTCGGCGAGATCGTCTTCCAGCCGCAGCATCTGCACCTGCGTCTCCGGATCGCCGAAGCGGCAGTTGTACTCGAGCACTTTCGGCCCGTTTTCGGTGAGCATGAGTCCCGCGTACAGCACTCCCGTGTATGGCCGTCCCTCGGTGGACATGCCCTGCACGGTCGGGAGAATGATCGTGCGCATCACCTCGGCCGCGGTCTCCGCGCCTAACACCACCGCCGGCGAGTGCGCGCCCATGCCGCCGGTGTTCGGGCCTTTGTCTTCGTCGAAGACTTTCTTGTAGTCCTTCGCCGGCGCGAGCGGGAGCGACTTCTTCCCGTCCGTGATGACCATGAACGAGACTTCCTCGCCGCGCAGAAACTCCTCGACGAGAATGCGGTTTGCGGCATTGCCGAACTTCTTCTCCTCGAAGACCATGCGCAGGAACTCTTCGGCTTCCTTCGCCGACTCGACGACCAGCACGCCTTTGCCCGCCGCCAGCCCGTCGACTTTCAGGACGCAGGAGTAGCCGAACTCCTTCATCGCCTTCTTCGCCTCGTCGATCGAGTTGCAGGCGATCGCCTTCGCGGTCGGGATGTCGTACTTGCGCATGAATTCCTTCGAGAAGACTTTCGACCCTTCCAGCTCCGCGGCCAGGCGGGTCGGCCCGAAGATCGGAAGCCCTCGTTTTTGGAATTCGTCGACGATGCCGAGGGTCAGCGGAAGCTCGGGACCGACGATCGTCACGTCGATTTTCAGTTGTTCGGCAAAATCGGCCAGTTCGATGATGTCGGCGACGCCGATCGGCACACAGTCGGCCACGGCGGCGATCCCCGCGTTCCCGGGCGCGGCATAGATTTCCTTCACGCTCGGGGACTGCTTGAGCTTCCAGCAGATCGCGTGTTCCCGCGCACCTTGCCCGACGACCAGAACTCGCATGTTCTGAGGATTGTAGCAGTTGCAAGTGGAGCGGCGGGCTTTAGCCCGCCGTCCCCGGCCGGGCGGGCTGAAGCCCGCCGCTCCATGGTTCAGGGAAGTGGGCAGCTGCCCTAGACGTTCTGCCGGACACGCCCGTATTACGGGCAACATGTCCCTGGAACTCCGCCTGATGATGCCGACGACTCCTACCGTCGAGGTCGATGACCGACAGCTGGTCCGGACCATCCGCGACGGCGATACCGAAGCGTTCGAGACCCTCGTGCGCCGCAAGACGTCCAAGGTCTATGCGCTCTGCTACCGCATCATCGGAAACGCCGAGGATGCCAAAGACATCTCCCAGCTCGTCTTCCTCAAGCTCTGGGAGAACCTCGAGAAATACGACCCGCAATACGCGTTCGATACCTGGCTTTACCGCATGGTGACGAACGTGGCCATCGACTTCATGCGCAACAAACAGTCGCGCGACAACGCCGTCAACTCGAACCTGCGGCTCGTGAAAACGTCCGCCGAGGCCGAGCAGGGCGTGGTCGTGCAGCGCAAGGAAGTCGAGAACGTCTTCAACGACGTCTCCGCCGTCCTCTCGCCGAAGCAGAAGACGATCTTCATCATGAATCAGATGGAAGACCTGCCGTCCGCCGAGATCGCGAAGATCCTCGGCTGCCGCGAGTCGACGGTGCGCAACCACCTCTTCAACGCCCGCAAGCTGATGCAGCAGCAGCTGCAGAAACGCTATCCCGAATACGCGCAGCTCTGGAGGTCGCGATGATGTCCTGCGATTTCTTCCGGACGAACTTCCAGGCTGCCACGGAAGACGCCGCGCTCCTCGGCCACCTGCGCACGTGCGACCGCTGCCTCGACTTCGCGGCCTCGGTCGATCCCGACGTCATGTTCCGCGCGTTGGGCGGCGATGATCTCGTTCCTCCCGGCGGCGTCGAGGCGTTCGTCGACGACGTGATGCGCCAGGTGCGCGTGCGCGACGCGGAGAAGACCGTGGTGTCGTTCCCGCGCAGGAACTGGACGCGGCGCCTCGCGGTTGCGGCAACGTTCGCCGTCGCGGTAACGGGCGCAAGCCTCGCGTATCGCTATCAGGAAGCGATTCCCGCGTCGATGCTCGCGCAGGTCTCCCGCGCGCAGATCACCACGAGGGCCTTGACGACGAAACCCGTGATCGAGACGTATCAATCAGACAGCGCGACGATTCTCGAAGTCCCGACTGAATCCAACGACGTGAAGATCGTGATGATCTTCGATGAAAATCTTCCGGCGGACTTATGAAGCGATTTTTGACCATTGCATTGACTCTTCTCCTCGCCGCGGCCTCCGCGTTTGCGGATGACGCCGCGGACGCGGGGAAGAGCCTGACCGTGCGCACGTTCCAGTTCAAGTTCAAGAAAGCCGAGAACGCGGCGGCGGCGATCAAGCCCCTCATGAGCGCCGAAGGGTCGATGTCGATCCGCCCTTCGGGCAACTCGCTCGTGGTGACGGATCAGCCGGAGAATCTGAAGAAGATCGCCGCGGCGCTGGCGGACTTCGACGTCGAAGCCCAGGCCTTCCGCCTCTCGGTGCGGCTCGTGGCCGCGACGCGCGCCGGCGGGAATGAAGGACGCGTTCCGGCGGAGCTGAAGGACGTGGCCTCGAAGCTCGCCCTGCTGCGCTACAACGCGCTCGACAACATCGGCAGCGCCGAAGTTCTCGGCAAGGAAGGCGAGCCGGGAGAAATCGATCTCACCGGCTATCGCGCGGATTTCAAGTTCGGCGAGTACGACGCCTCCAGCGACTCGATCAACCTCACGGATTTCAAGTTGTCGCGGCTGGAAGGCGATGTCCTTTCGCCGATGATGAAGACGACGTTGAACCTCAAGCTCGGACAGACTGTGATCATCAGCGCGCAGAAGCAGGCTCAAAGCAACCGTGCGCTGATGATTGTTTTTACGGCGAAGCGCTAGCCGTAACTTAGCGCGTTTCTTTCTCCTATTGCGACGGCGCGGCGCACCACACGCTCACCCGGTGCGCCGCGCCTTGCGGCCGGCGAACCACTCCTCCACCTCCTCCACCGGCCTCGCGTTGAAGATCTCCTTCGCCGTGAGCCCCGCCTTGCGTGCCACCCAGGTGCCGGTGATCAGGGCGTTGAACTCGCCGATCGAGTGCGCGTCGGGATTGATCGAGAACACGACGCCGCGGTCGAGCGCGCGTTTGATGTGGCGCCAGTCGACGTCGAGCCGGTTCGGGTTGCCGTTGATCTCGATCATCACCCCGCGCTCGCCCGCCTTCTCGA
>DATFHJ010000014.1:0-7057 GCA_035248585.1 Thermoanaerobaculia bacterium | reverse complement strand
TCCGTCCGAGTTCGATGGACCGGTGCTTCTGTTCGGTGTTCAGCCAGTGCCGGATCTTGTGCTTCGCGCGCGAGGTCGCGACCATGTTGATCCACTCGCGGCTCGGCGTCTGCGTGGCGCTGGTCACGATCTCGACGATGTCGCCGTTCTTGAGGTGCGTGCGCAGCGGCACGAGCTTCCCGTTCACGCGCGCGCCGACGCAGTGGCTGCCGACGTCGGTGTGAATGCGGAACGCGAAGTCGAGCGGCGTCGCTCCGCGCGGGAACGCGAAGACGTCGCCCTTCGGCGTGAACGTATAGACCTCATCGGGATAGAGGTCGATCTTGAGCGAGTTGAGAAAGACGCGCGGGTCCTTGATGTCGTGCTGCCACTCGACGAGCTGGCGCAGCCAGAGGAAATTCTTGTCGTCGGGATGCGCGCCGACGCGCCCTTCCTTGTATTTCCAGTGCGCGGCGATGCCCTGTTCGGCGATCAAGTCCATGTCCCGCGTACGGATCTGCACCTCGAACGGCTGCCCCTTCTCCGCGACCACGGTCGTGTGCAGCGACTGGTAGAAGTTCGGCTTCGGCATGGCGATGTAGTCCTTGATCCGGCCGGGGACCGGACGCCACATCTGATGAATGATGCCGAGGGCCGCGTAGCAGTCTTTGACAGATGGCGTGATGATGCGGAAGGCGAGGTAATCGTAGAGCTGGCCGATGTCGATGTCCTGGCGGCGCAGCTTCATGAAGATCGAGTACATCGATTTGACGCGGCCGAAGACCTCGCCCTCGATCTCGTTTTCCTTCAGCTTCTGATCGAGCGTCCCTTTGACGCGCTCGACGATGTCGCCCGAGATGGCCATCTTCCCTTCGACGGCTTTGCGCAGCTCGTCGGACTCGCGCGCGTGGAGATGGCGGAACGAGAGATCCTCCAGCTCGGCCTTCATGTGGCCCATGCCGAGGCGGTTCGCAATCGGCGCGTAGATCTCCATCGTCTCTTTCGCGACGGCGATCCGTTTCTCCTCCGCGAGGTACTGGAGCGTGCGCATGTTGTGGAGGCGGTCGGCCAGCTTGACCAGCACCACGCGCAGATCGCCGACCATCGCCAGCAGCATCTTGCGGAACGTCTCCGCCTGCTGTTCTTCCTTGGAGACGTAGGCGTAGCGGGAGATCTTCGTGACGCCGTCGACCAGCTCCGACACGTCGTCGCCGAACAGCTCCTGCAACGTTTCCTTGGTCGTGAGCGTATCCTCTAAGACGTCGTGCAGCAGTCCAACGGCGATGGAGGTCTCATCGAGCCGCATGTCCGCGAGGATGTAGGCCACGTTCAGCGGATGAATGAGGTAGGGCTCGCCGGAGCTGCGCACCTGTCCGCGATGCGAGCGCGCGGAAAAAATGTACGCCTTCTGAAGCAGCTCCTCGTCGAAGTCGGGCTTGTACGACTCCACTTTGTCGAGGATGTCTTCGAAGCGGATCATGGGACTTGCGAGTATAGCGTCCAGTGGAGCGGCGGGCTTCAGCCCGCCGGGTCTCTTCGGCGGGCTGAAGCCCGCCGCTCCACACCTCAGGCATGAGACGTGCTGCTGGAGCAGCCGAAGCCGTTTCGGGCGGCGCGTAGCCGTCCGGGGCGCCGGGAAAGAAGAAGGAGGTTGTACGTGTCCAAACGTTTATCCCTGATGTTTGTCGTTGCCCTTCTGTTGTGTTGTGCGGCGATTCCCGCACTCGCCGGTCCGGTCCCGTCGAAGACCGCGGCGAATCAGAGCCTCGACTCGCGTGAAGCCGATCTCACCGTCGTTCGCAGCGTCGCTGCCAACGATCAGGTGTCGGCCGTGCTGACCGCGCACGGGTTCACGCAGGAGCAGATCGATCAGCGGCTCGCGCAGATGTCGCCGCAGGATCTGCATCAGCTGGCCCAGAATCTCGAGCAGCTCCAGCCTGCCGGTATGACCAAGCAGGAATGGATCTGGATCGGCATCGGCGCCCTGGCCGCGCTGATCCTTGTCATCGCGCTGGCGGATTGATGCACATTCCCGGCGCGGGCTATCGTCAAGGGCGAGTCCTCATTGGACTCGCCCTCCTTTTTCTCACCACCTCCTGCGTCTACTGGACGCCGATGTCCCACCGTCCTTCGACGGCGGCCACGGTGATTCCCAACGTTCCCATGCAGAAGTGGGACATCAAGTCGTGCGGCGCGGGGGCGTTGTCGTCGGTGCTGTTGCACTACGGCGACGAGCGGACGATGAAGGAGTGGGACGCGGCTCTGCCGAAGACGCGGGGCGGGGTGATGTCGATCGATCTCGTGCTCGCGGCACGGGAGCGCGGGTTCGAGGCGCGCCTCGTGACCGGCGACCGCAGTCTCGTCGAGGCGGAGCTGCGCAACGGGCATCCCGTTATCCTCATGCTGCAAGTCATCCAGGCGCCCGGGAAGAACTACGACTTTTTCCACTACGTCGTCATCGACGGCTATGACCAGCAGCAGAACATTTTCCGCGTGCAGTTCGGCGACGCGAAGGCGCGCTGGGCGACGATGGACCGCCTCGAGCCGGCGTGGAAGCCGACCAAGCACGCCGCGATCCTGATCCGTCCCGCCGATCCGGCGGCGACCGCGCTCCGTGCCGCGGTGGAGCTGGAAGAACAGGGCAAGCTCGCACTCGCCTCGCACGCCTATCGCGAGATCCTCGAGACCAATCCGAAGTCGATGCTGGCCTGGACGAATCTCGGCAACGTGGAGATGCGCCTCGGCCGCAAGGCCGCTGCCGAGGAGGCGTTCAAGAAAGCGCTGGAGCTCGATCCCGACTCCGCCGACACGCTGAACAACCTGGCCTGGCTGCTTTACGAGGAAAAGCGCGTCGACGAGGCGGAGCCGATCGCGCGCAAGGCCGCGGTGACGAAGGCGCCGGACGCGTGGATGCGCCTCGATACGCTGGCGCGAATCCTCGTCGCGCGCGGCGCATGCGACGAAGCGAAGATGACGTTTCGCCAGGCCATCGACGCGGTGCCGGAAAGCAGAAAGAGCGAGCGCGCCGAGATCGAGGCCGCCGCGAGTACCATCGCCGCGTGTTCTCCAAGCGCGCCGCCTGGCACGCCCCGCTGAATCGCCTCACGATCGAGCGCCGCAAACGCGGCGACGTGCTCGATCTGACGGAAACGAATCCCACGCGCGTGGGCCTGGAGTATCCGCACGAGGAGCTCGCGGAGATCCTCGCCCGCGCCGCGCGCGCGCCATACGATCCCGATCCGCGCGGACTTCGCAGCGCGCGCGAGGCGCTCGGCGATCCCGACGATTTCATCCTCACGGCATCGACGAGCGAGGCCTACTCGTTCCTCTTCAAGCTGCTGACCGATCCCGGCGACGAGATCGTGACGACCACGCCGTCGTATCCGCTGCTCGACCAGCTCGCTGCACTCGAACAGATCACCATTCGAACCTTCCCGCTCGAGTTTCATCGCCGCTGGGAGATGCACGGCGCACACGTGAAGGCGAACACGCGCGCGATCGTGTTAGTGAATCCGAACAATCCGACCGGATCGTTCGTGACGCCGGCCGAACAGGACGCTGTCGCCGCCGCCGGAATCCCCGTGATCTCCGACGAAGTGTTTCTCGACTATCCGCTCGAAGCGAGCGGCAGGACGTTCGCGCGAGACGACGTCCTCACCTTCACGCTCGGCGGTCTCTCCAAATCCGCCGGCCTGCCACATTTCAAGCTGGCGTGGATTCGCGTGAGCGGACCGGGCAAGCGCGAGGCGCTCGACGCGCTCGAGCTGATCGCCGACAACTTCCTCTCGGTGGCGACGCCGGTGCAGGTGGCGCTGCCGGAGTTGCTTCGCGTCGCACCAAAAATCCGCGAGGCAATCAAAACGCGAACGCGCGCGAACCTCGCCGCGCTGCGAGCCGCGCACATGCCGTCGGCGCAGGTGTTGCCGGTGGAGGGCGGGTGGTCGGCGGTGATTCGCGTGCCGCGCATCCGCTCGGATGAAGAGCTCGCGTTGGCGCTGCTCGATCGCGGCGTCTTCGTGCAGCCGGGCTATTTTTTCGATTTCGCCGAGGGATATCTCGTGGTGTCGCTGTTGCCGCGGGAAGAGACGTTCGCCGAAGGAGTGAAGAGGATTGCGTCAGCACTGGACACTTGATCCGGAGATCACCTATCTCAATCACGGCTCGTTCGGCGCCACGCCGCGCGTGGTGCTGGAGCAGCAGAACGAATTTCGCGCGCAGCTGGAGCGCGAGCCGGTGCGGTTCTTCGTGCGCGAGCTGGAGCCGCTGCTCGATGAGGCCCGCTCGGCGCTCGCGGAATTCATCGGCGCCGACGCGAGCGGTCTTGCGTTCGTGCCGAATGCCACCGCGGGATTCAACGCCGTCCTTCGCTCGCTCGATCTCGACAAGTTTGACGAGCTGCTCGTCACGACCCACGAATACAACGCGGTGCGCAACGCGCTCGAATACGTCGCCGGCCTCGCCGGCGCGAAGATCGTGCTGGCCGAGGTGCCGTTTCCGCTTCGCTCACCCGACGTGGTCGTCGAGCGCGTGCTGGAGAAAGTCACGAATCGCACGCGCCTCCTGATGATCGATCACGTCACGAGTCAGACCGCGCTCATTTTTCCCGTCGAACGGCTCGTGCGCGAAATGCAGTCGCGCGGCGTCGACACCTTCATCGACGGCGCGCACGCTCCCGGCTTTCTGCCGCTCGATCTCCGCGCCATCGGCGCCGCGTATTACACCGGCAATCTGCACAAGTGGGTCTGCGCGCCGAAGGGCGCGGCGTTTTTGTACGTGCGTGAGAATCGTCGCGCGGGCGTGCGCCCGGCCTCGATCAGCCACGGCGCGAACTCGCCGCGCAAGGACCGCTCGCGATTCCTCCTCGAGTTCGACTGGACCGGGACGCTCGATCCGTCGCCGTGGCTGTGCGTTCCGCACGCGTTGCGTTTCCTGGCGTCGTTGGATGAAGGATGGATGCGGCGCAATCGCGAGCTCGCGTTGCAGGCGCGCGATTTTCTCTGTCATGAACTGCAACTCGAAAAGCCTGCGCCCGACGAGATGCTCGGCGCGATGGCTGCCGTGCTGCTGCCAAAAGGCGATGACAAGCTACAGGAGCGGCTGCTGTTTGAGCATTGCATCGAAGTCCCGATCATGCCGTGGCCGGAGCCGCTCCTGCGCGTGTCTGCCCAGCTCTACAACACGTTTGCGGATTACGAAAAACTCGCGGACGCGCTGCGCACGGAACTCGCATGACGCGGGCTCATGAAATACGCAGCAATTTTTCTCTCCATGCTGTTGATGCTCGCCGCGTGCGGCGAGAAAGCGGGACAACCCGAGACCGAGACCACCGGCACCGCGCAGTCGGTGCAGCAGACCGGCACCGCCACGGCAACGACGACCGCCGCCACCGGCGGCACGAGCAGCGCGCTCTCGCCGGATGACAAGGAGTTCGTGTCGAAGGCCGGCATGGGCGGGCTCGCCGAAGTGCAGATGGGCAACCTCGGCTTGTCGAAGGCGACAAGCGCCGATGTGAAGGCTTTCGCCCAGCGGATGGTCACGGATCACTCGAAGGCCAACGAAGAACTCTCGCAGCTCGCGACCGCGAAAGGCGTTGCCCTGCCCACGGAGCTCGACGGCGATCACAAGGCGGCCCTCGATCACCTCACCTCGCTCACCGGCGCCGATTTCGACAAGGCCTACATGAAGCACATGGTCGAAGACCACGAGAAGGATGTCGCCGAGTTCGACAAAGCCTCGACGACCGCCGGCGATAGCGACTTGAAAGCGTGGGCCGGCAAGACGCTGCCGACCCTGAAAGAGCATTTGCAGTTGGCGAAAACGGTGTCGTCGAAGACCTAGTTTGGACTGCGGCAGCAGAGCTGCCGCTTTCGGGAAAGCGGCGACTGGCGTCGCCGCAGTCCAAAATCAGTTCTCGATCGCCGTAAAGATCGTCGGCTGCTTGAGTCCCAGCCACGGATCCGATTCCGGCGTGAGGAACAGCTGGTCGTAGATGCGGGTGTTCAGCGAGGCCAGGTCCGTCACCTGGCCGCGCAGGAACCACTGGTGAATCTCGGCGTGCAGCGCGCATTCGTTGAAGACCGTGTCGGCGGCGACGCTGTTCTGCAGATTGGCGATCAGCGCCTCCAGCTCGCCCTGTTGCGGCTCGGCGGCGCCGAATTGCTTCTTGCGGATCAGTTGCCGCGCACCTTCGCTGAATTGCACGGTTTCGGCTTCGAGACTTCCCACGACCTCCCAATCGGCTGGCTCGAGCGCGCGCATCGATGCCGCGAACTGCATCGACGCCAGGACCGGGCGATCGACCACGGCCTTGCTCACGGTGATCGCCGTCGCCGCCTCCGCGGTCAGCGCCTTCGGCCTCTTCAGCGCCTGCGCGAGAACGCCGCTGCGCGCGCTCAGCTCCGTCCAGTGCGCTTTGATCGCCGCGATGCGATCGCGGTGATAGCTGCGCAGCGCACCGGGCCGGCGGCTCAAGTCGACCCAGCGCACGAGCGTCTCGCGAAACGCGACCGGTGAGTACATGCCCGGCAGCGCATCGAGCACCGTTCCGTCGGACGCGAGGAGGTAGTGCGCGCTGTTGCCGGTGATGGTCTGCTGGATCTTGCGGCCGTCGCCGAACTCGATGGTGATGCGCGGCACGGGCCGCACGGAGTGCCAGTAGAGGATGAAGTCGTCGCGCATCAGCGACGCGATCGACTCGTCCGAATAGAGCGTCGTGCGGAAGAAGCGGCTGTTCGCGCAGCTCAGCTCCTCGTCGAGGCGCCCGAGGAGATGCAGCACGAGGATCGGCTTTCCCGTCTCCTGCGCCGCGCGCTTCGCTTCGTCGAAATCGGTGAACCAGTAGAGCCGTGAGGCGATGCAGTCTTTCTGCGCGCAGACCTTGTCGAGCTGCGCTTCGGTGGCCTCGCCTTTCTTCACGCGCGCGTGGAGTTGATCCACTTCGAATTGGCCGGCGGACGCGGTGAGAGCGAGCAGCAGTGCGATCGATAGCTTCAACATGAGGATCAAGGTGCGTCGCGTCGCGCGCGTTGTCTGTCTAAGCTTTGTAAAAAGCCGGCAGGAACACCTGCACGCGCGCGCC
>DATFHJ010000013.1:0-6839 GCA_035248585.1 Thermoanaerobaculia bacterium | reverse complement strand
ATGGCGAAGAGGATGGTGAGCGAATCGAGCGAGTCGATGCCGGCCTCGGCGAGTGGGGTCTCGGGCTGGATCAGCTCCGGGGCGATGGTGGTCTTCTCCTGCCGGATGATGGCCACCAGCTTCTCCACGATCTCGCCGCGCGTCACGATCCGTATCATATAGCAGCGTGTTTCGCCGCTTCTGGCTGCTCTACCCCGGATGGATCGCGCTCTGCGCCATCCTCTTCGCCGCCCTCGGCGGCGCCGAAGATCCCGCCCGCCCGAAAGGCCGCATCCTCTCCATCGACGCCGGCCGCCGCGCGCTGGCGGTTGCCCGCGAGCGCGGCCTGCGCGACTACGAAGTCGTGCACGTGGCCCGGGCGCGGGCGGGGGAGGGGGGTCGGCAAGAAAGATGGGTGGTGTTGGTGGATCGGCGAGAGCACACGGCGTTGAAAGACGCGTTCGTGATCGAGCTGGATGCCGCGGACGGAACGCCGATTAAAATACGCCGGTGTCCCGTCCCATAACGAAGCTCACCCCGATGCTCGAGCAGTACTTCGAGATCAAGCGAACGGTTCCCGATGCCATCCTCTTCTACCGCCTCGGCGATTTCTACGAGATGTTTTTCGAGGACGCGGAGAAGGCCGCGCCTCTCCTCGATCTCGTGCTCACCGCGCGCAACAAGGGGCAGGAGCACGAGGCGCCGATGTGCGGGGTGCCGTATCACTCCGCCGACTCCTACATCGCCAAATTGATTCGCCACGGCCTGCGCGTCGCGATCTGCGAGCAGGTCGAAGACGCGGCGCTGGCAAAGGGACTCGTGAAGCGCGAAGTCGTCCGCGTCGTCACGCCCGGCACCGCGACCGAAAGTTCGATCGTCGAGCGCGAGAGCTGCTACCTCCTCGCCCTCGTCCCGAACGGTGCGTCCGTCGGCGCTGCGTACCTGGATGTCAGTACCGGCGATTTTTTCGTCACCAGCTATCGCTCCCTGAGCGACGCCCGCCTCTTCGACGACGTCGCCCGCTTCACGCCACGCGAAGCAATCACCCCAAGTGGAGGACAGGCAATCCTGCCTGTCCCAATCCCCACGACGAAAGTCGAGCCCTCGCTCTTCGAATCCCAGCACGACTACCTCGCCAAACACTTCGGCACCCAGTCGCTGCGCGGCTTCGGGCTGGACGACGATGACATCCGCGTCGGTGCCGCGGGCGGCGCGCTGCGCTACGCCAGCGCGAGCCACAAGAAGCCGCTCGATCACGTGCGCGCGCTGCGCGTCGACAACGATGCCGATTACCTGCAGCTCGACGCGGCCACGCTGGCGAATCTCGAGGTCCTCGACTCGCGCGATGCCGGCCGCCCGCGGGCCACGCTCTGGAGCGTGATCAACGCCACGAAGTCGGCGATGGGCACGCGCACGCTGCGCCGCTGGATCACGCGGCCGTTGAAATCGCACGAGGCGATCTTCGACCGCCACGACGCCGTCGACGAGCTGACCCGCTCGCGCGCGATCCTCGAGCAGATGACGGCGCGGCTGGCGAAGATCGCCGACCTCGAGCGCGTCGCCTCGCGCATCACGCTCCGCACCGCGTCGCCGCGCGAATGCCTCACCCTCGCCGACTCCCTGCTGATGGTCGGCGAGCTCGCCGAGACCATGACGCCGCTGCAGGGACCGCTCCTCAAGTCGATGCGTGCCGCGCTCGATCCGAACATGGGCGTCGTCGATCTGATCGCGAAGACGCTTCAGCCCGAGCCCTCCGTCACCATCCGCGACGGCGGGGTGATCGCCCCGGGCATCGATCAACAACTTGACCAGCTGCGCGCGATCGCCCGCGACTCGAAGTCCGTCCTCCTCGAGATCGAGACGCGCGAGCGCGAGCGCACCGGCATCTCGTCGCTGAAGGTCCGCTACAACTCCGTCTTCGGCTACTACATCGAGATCTCGAAATCGAATCTCGCCAAGGCGCCGTCCGATTACATCCGCAAGCAGACCCTCACGAACGCGGAGCGGTTCATCACGCCCGATCTCAAGGAGCTCGAAGAGAAGATCGTCGGCGCCGAGGAGAAGGCGATCGCGATCGAGCTGCGCCTTTATGACGAATTGCTCGCCAAGATCGCCGCCGTGAGTCTGGCGATTCTCGCCACCGCCCGCGCGGTGGGCGAAGTCGACGCCGTCGCGTCGCTGGCGGCGATCGCGGTGCGCAACCGCTTCGTGCGCGCGACGCTCAGCGACGACGCGGAGTTGTGCATCGAAGACGGCCGCCATCCCGTCATCGAGCAGATCTCGACGGAGCGCTTCATCCCCAACCACACGAACATCCAGCAGGCGCGCAACGGAATCCAGATCATCACCGGCCCGAACATGGGCGGAAAGTCAACGTATCTACGGCAGGTAGCACTCATCGTCCTCTTGAATCAGGCCGGCTCGTTCGTTCCCGCGGCCAAGGCCCGCCTCGGCATCTTCGACCGCATCTTCACCCGCGTCGGAGCGTCCGATCAGCTGGCGCGCGGCGAGTCGACGTTCATGGTCGAGATGCACGAGACCGCGAACATCCTCAACAACGCCACCGACCGCTCGCTCATCATCCTCGATGAAGTCGGCCGCGGCACGGCGACGTTCGACGGACTCTCGCTGGCCTGGGCCATCATCGAGTTCCTACACGACAACCCCGCCCGCAGCGGCATCACGCTTTTCGCCACGCACTATCACGAGGTCACGGACCTCGCGAAGACGAAGCCGCGCGTCGCGAACGCGAATGTGGCCGTGAAGGAGTGGAACGAGCAGATCATCTTCCTGCGCAAGGTCGTCGACGGCGCGGCCGACAAGAGCTACGGCATCCAGGTGGCGAAGCTCGCCGGCATCCCGATGACCGTGATCGAGCGCGCGCGGGAGATCCTCGACACACTCGAGCGCAAAGAGCGCGACGTCGTCGAAGAAACCCGCCGCCGCGGCCCCAAACCGGCCACATCCCAGCTCGGACTCTTCAACTCCCGCGAGCAGGGCGTGATCGATGCATTACGAGCCCTCGACATCGACACCCTCGCGCCGCGCGACGCACTGAACGCGCTGTATGAGTTGAAGAAGACGCTGGAGTGAGGGACGATGCACGCGGAATGGGCACTGAAGTCTTAGGCATCGGCCTCACCGGCAAGCACCTCACCGATCTCGAGCGGCGCATTCTGCGCGACAACACGCCGTACGCGGTGGTGCTGTTCGGCCGGAACATCGGCACGCCCGAGGAGTTCGTGGAGCTCGTGCGCGAGGTGAAAAGCCTCGCCAAAGGCACGCCTCCGCTGTTCATGATCGACGAGGAGGGCGGGCGCGTCGACCGGCTGCGCAACATCCTTCCCGGCCTGCCGAGCGCCGAGGCGTTCGCGGAAGGAACGGATGCGCCGCAGTTGTCGGAGTGGTTCGGCAAAGTGATCGGGATGGCGCTGCGATACTTCGACGTCGAGTGCGATCTCGCGCCGGTCGTCGACATCCGCGGCGAAGTGCCGACGAAAGGCTTCGAGCGGCGGATGTGGGGCCACGATCCCGAGACCGTGATCGAGCTCGCCGGCGCGTTCATGCGCGGCATGCACTCCGCCGGCACGGCGTCGTGCCTCAAGCACTGGCCGGGCAGCGGCCGCGGATCCGCCGATCCGCATTACGGCGCGACGGTGATCGACGCGCCGCTCGACGCGCTCCTCAAGCACGATCTCGTTCCCTTCGCGCGCCTCGGCAACGAAGCAGGCGCGGTGATGATCGGCCACGGCACGTATCCGCAGATCGAAGACGATCCCGACCGCCCCGCGACGCTCAGCTGGCGCCTGGCCACGGATCTGTTGCGCAACGCGATCGGCTTCGACGGCTGTGCGGTGAGCGATGACATGGAGATGCACGCCGTGTCCGACCTCGGCTCGTACGAAGAGATCTCCGAGCTCGCCCTCATGGCCGGCAACGACGTGATCCTCTTCTGCAGCCACATCGAGCGCGTCCCCGACCTGCAGCGCTCCCTCCGCGCGCGCGTCAACGAAGACCGGCACGTGCGCGCGCGATTCGAGGAAGCGAGGCGCCGCTGCGAAATCTACCGCGCGCACTGCGAGCGCCTGCGCGCCGCCGCCCCCGTCGCGGCGTCGTTCGACGAAGTCGTCGACGAGCACGTCCGCTTCCTCGAAGCCTTCGAGCGCGCCCGCCCCGAGCGCGAAGTCGTCGTCCCCGAAACCGACCGCCGCCACAACCCGCGCACACCGGGGAAGGGGAGGACGGGGCGGGAGGAGTGGACGTAGAAGGATGCAGGGAGGGGCGCCGAAGCGCCCCTCTCAGTGGCTGAAGCGGATGTAGTAAGGCAGCACCGAGGAGTCGGCCTTGTGCGTGTAGCCCGCGGCCACCCATTGCATGCCGTTCGAGCCGGAGCGGCGCGCGGTGTGATAGTGGCCGTAGTTGCTCTGACTGACGTCGGAGAGGCGGGGATAATAGATGACGAAATCTCCCCAGACCCCCACGCCGCTGCTGGCGTTGTACGGTCCGCCGCCGAACGCCACGATCATCCCCAGTTCGCCCTTTTCGTTGTTGGTCTCGAAATAGGGATAGGCGAACGCGAATCCGGGATTCCAGATCTGGAATTGACTCTGGAGCGCCCAGGTGCTGGTGTTGATCTGCACGATCTGGACGTGCGTCTGCGGAAAGCCTCCGCCATTGGACGCGTTCCACGCGAAATAGACGCTGCCGCCGCGCACCGCCGCGGCGCGGACATACGTTTTCGCCGCCGCATCCAGCAGCCAGTCCGTCCCGTTTGCGGCGATGGAGGACATTGGGCCGTTCGGCCAGGAGTTGATCGGTACGCTGCGCCAGCTGTAAAAGCCGTCCGCATCCATCATGCTGTAGACGCGCAGCGTGCTGTTGTCGACGTGACCCGCCCAATACACGCCGTTCGAGCCGTTCTGCGACACGTGAGACCAGCGGGCCTGCGTGCTGCCGGTGAATCCGAAGTGCACGGTTCCCATCGCCGCCAGTTCCTGTAACGGGACGCGGATGACGTAGCGGTTCGAGCCGCCGCCCACGCTGCTCGTCCAGTACAGAAACGTGCTGCCGAAGCTCATGTCGTTGTAATCGAGATTTCCGCTCGACGCGAAAATGTCGTTCGTGAAATCCCAATACGTCCAGGCCGTGGCGTTGCTGCTGCGCACGACGGGCGTGGTCTGTACGGCGATGCGGATGGCGTTTTTCCCGCTGCCATCCACCCGATATTGCAGGAGCCAGACGAACAAGTCGTAGCGCGGGACATACGTCAGCACCTGATCGCAGCAGTAGCCGCCGTAATCCTGGGGAAAGATCGTCGTGGGGTTGACGCTGGTGAACGTTGCGCCGCCGTCTTTGGACAGCGACATCCAGAAATTGCCCGTCGTCATGACGGTCTTGCCGTTTTCGGCGACGCTGGGCTCGGGGTTCGTGAGATGCGCGCTCGGGGTCGCGTCTTTGATGTCGGTGATCTCGTGGAAAATCACCGGCTCCTGCCCGCCGCCCGGTGGTTTCGCCGGCTTGGGTGTGATTTCCTTGTTTTCGGGCTGCATCTTGCCGCGGTCGGGTCCCTTGGGTACCGGCTCCGATTTCTCGTCGTTGAACTTCTCCCGGAGATCCGGTTTGACGGCGGGGTATTTCCCTCCCTCGACGCGCTTGGGCTGCACCTCCCCGGTCTTGACCTCGACTCTCCCTTCGTTGGTCGCGGCGGCGGCCGCCGGGCTTCCTGTCGTCGTGGTCGCGGTGGTAGTCGTCGAGGTCGTGGATTCCCTGGGACAGCCGGTGGAGAACAACAAACCTGTCAGGGCAACGATGGAGATGGAGATGGAAGCGACTCTTCGGTTCCTCATATCGGGATCTCCGTTACTCGTTCATGTCATCCAGGGTCTCGTCCGTTTCGCGTTCGTCTTCCTGGTCCAGCGGCTGTTCGAGATCGTGGACCACTGCCGGAAAGGCTCCGCCTTCGACATGCCCGGGCTCGAGCTTGCCGTCTCGTAGCTCGCCGGTGTTCTCGTCCATAGAGGGGTCCACGATTCTACGCCTTTTCGGGACGTGGGATGGAAGTCCGTCTCTCCGCACGCCACCGAGTAGGAACCTACTCCTCGTCCCCCGAGAAAATGCTCTCGATCGGCTGCCCGAACACCCGCGCGATCCGAAACGCCAGCGGCAGGCTCGGATCGTAGCGCCCCGTCTCGATCGAGTTCACCGTCTGCCGCGAGACGTCGAGGCGTTCGGCGAGGTCCTGCTGCGACCACTCACGCTCCGCGCGCAGCACGCGCAAGCGGTTCTTCACCGATACTTCCATAGCGACCGCGCCAGTCCCGCCACCCAGAGCAGCACCATCATCGGCATGAACATCTCCAACTGCATCCGCACCAGTCCCGCGTAGGCCATGAACGCGTAGGTGCAGAGCACGAGCTGGGAGGCGAGAAACGCGAACGCGAGCGCCTCGAGATGCATGCGCGCCTCGCGCTCGTCCATCCCCTTGAGACTCGACATCGCCGCCGCGATCACGATCGCCACCGCGACGATTGGCAGCGTCGCGGCGAACGGAGTCCAGCGGCTGTCGGGGTGACTCACGATGAACCACGCCAGGAACCGGACGGCCCCCATGAACACGATCGCCGCGGCGGCAGCCTTGACGAACAACGAGGTCCGGATTCGGGTGGGACGGGCGATTTCATTCATGAAATCAACATAGGCGCACTTCATTCGCTTGTCAAGCGTGCTTTCCATTTTGGAAAAGATGCTTGATGCCGGCTCTCGCGTACAATGCGCGCGATCCGCATGCGAAAACTCATCCTCTCCGGCGCGCTGCTCCTCGCGGCGGACGCCCACGCCGCCATCCCCCAATCGCAACGCGA
>DATFHJ010000012.1:0-2900 GCA_035248585.1 Thermoanaerobaculia bacterium | reverse complement strand
CCAATGCTGATTCATCCGCCGCAGCTCCTCGCGCCCGCGCGGCGTCAGGCGGTAGTACTTACGTGGCGGGCCCGAAGAAGATTCTTCGATGTAGCTCTCCACGTACATCTCGCCCTTCAGCCGGCTGAGGATCGGATAGATCGTCCCCTCGGTGATAACGAGGCTGTCGACATCGCCGAGCCGCCGCCCGATGTCGTTCCCGTACAGCGGCCCCGCGCCGAGCGTATTGAGGATCGCCAGCTCCAGCACTCCCTTGCGCACCTGAGTCGTCCAGTTCATGTAGAACTCCTCGGACATCCTGGTGATGCAATATAGGGCGTGGGAAGGTACCTGTCAATACGATGTAGCGACGTTTACCGTCCGTTCATCACGAAACGCAAGCCGCGCGAGAACGCGCCCGGA
Organism: Thermoanaerobaculia bacterium; assembly: GCA_035248585.1. Taxonomy (GTDB): domain Bacteria; phylum Acidobacteriota; class Thermoanaerobaculia; order Gp7-AA8; family Gp7-AA8; genus QHVT01. The sequence goes on along the minus strand of DATFHJ010000012.1, from coordinate 2,498 downwards.
AAGATCGAGTTGTGGGTCTCGTTCTCCAGCACTTCGTCCTTCACCGCGAGGCTCGAGCGGCGGCGCAGCAGCTTCCCCATCCGTTTTACGTCGTCGCCCATGACCGGGTTTTCGAGCGCGCCGGCGGAGAGATAGACCCGCGCTTTCGGCGCGCGCTTCCACTCGCGCTCGAGCTTGAACAGCAAGTCCTTGTCGTACCAGAGCGAGCCGCTGACGATGATGTAGCCGCTGAACGCGTCGGTCGTCAGCAGCATCCACGTGCTGAACAAGCCGCCGTATGAATGGCCGGCGAGCACGCGCTCCTTCGTCGTTCGATACTTCCCGTCGATGAACGGGATCAACTCGTCGACGAGAAACTTCCGGAACTTCGGTCCGCCGCCGGAGACTTTCTGCAGTTCGGCGCCTTGCGGACTCTCGAGCGAGTACGTCGGCGTGTAGTCGCGGGTGCGGTTCAGGCGGTATTGCGGCGGGCCGTCGTAGGCGATGCTGACGACGATGGCCCAGCGGAGATGTTCGCGGTCGGCGAGATGCTCGACCACGTTATGGGCGATGGCGAAGGAGTAGTCGGCGTCGAGCGTGTAGACGACCGGATAGCGCGCGTTCGAGGTCTCGTAATCGCGCGGCAGGCTGACGTACAGCTTGTACCCGACGCCGTTCGACTTCGCGGTGAGATGCAGGACCGAGGTGCGGGGAAGCGAGACCGGCTCGCCGGCTGCGGCGAAGGCGAGGAAGAAGAAAAAGACGGCGGGCCGAAGCCCGCCGATCCATTTACTGCACCGCAACCGGCTTTGCACAGTACTCGTTGAAGGCGCGGGCCAGCTCCGAGGCGATGTCGTGCGCGTGGCGACCTTCGATCTGATGACGCTCGAGCATCTTCACGACCTGGCCATCCCGGAACAGGGCGATCGCCGGGGACGACGGGCGATAGCCGGCCAGATACTCGCGCGCGCGCTGCGTTGCCTCGCGATCGTTGCCCGCGAACACCGTGATCGACTTGTCGGGCCGCGTCTCGTTTTCGAGGGCCATGGCCACCGCGGGGCGAGCCATGCCGGCGGCGCAGCCGCAGACCGAGTTCACCACCAGCAGCACCGTTCCCTTTTTCTCCCCGAGAACCGCGTCGACCGCATCCGCCGTCCGCGTCTCCTGAATCCCGAGCCGCGTCAGCTCTTCGCGCATGGGCGCGACAATCATTTCGTCATACATCGTGCTTTCCTCCCGGCGGCGATGATACCGCGATGAGGGGGCGCACTAATGCGCCCGCTCATCGATCTGAATCGACCGCACGACGGAGTTCAACAGCGAGGCGTAACTCGATGCTTCCCGCTCCGGCGTGACGAACACCATGTAAATCAAATGTCCGTCCGGCAACTGGCGCGTCACCAGCGTGACTCGCTCGTTGATGCCGGTGTTCCGGTTCGTGCCGCGCAGCGAAGCAGACATCGCCGTCCGGCCGTCGAGGTTGAACTGCTGCGCCGAGCCGCGGATCACCGACAGGTGCGGCGAGTTCCGGCGAATCTCCTGGAGCAGATCTTCCGTCGCGCTCTTGAGAGAGGTCGAGCCCGAGCTGCCCTGCGGCTGCAGGTACGAGCCGGACGTATTTCCGAACGGGTCGTAGTGATTGATCATCAGTCCGTACACGATCTCGGTGCGGTTGCCGACGTTGCCCATGCCGCCCTCGGGCGCGATGGTCACGCCGCCGGAGCCGCTGTTGTACACGCGCCAGTTGGACGGATAGTCGACGGCGAAGAGTCCGCGCGAGTCGCGATACGTGCGCAGCGTGCGCGACGGCGGATCGACGCTGATGTTGGTACTGCCCGACGTCATCGGCGGATTGTTTCCACTGGACGACGCCGTGCCCTGCGCGATCTGTCCCATCGTCGGCGCGTTGCCGTAACGGCGCAGATCCGATTTGATCGAGTTCAGCTCCGCGACGTTCTGCGTCGGCGTCGCCGGCTCACGCAACAGCTGCCGCTCCTTCTCGATGCGCGCGATGCGATCGGGCGGCGCGGGGTGGTCCGAAAGCCACGTGGTCTTCTTCGACTTGTCAACGTTCTCCAGCTGGTGGAAGAAACTCACCATGTCCGCGGGGGTGTAGCCGCTGGCCGCGAGGATCTGCGCGCCGCGGACGTCCGCCTGCGTTTCGAGATCGCGGCTGTACTTCAGGAACAGCGCGTTCAGTCCGATGCCGCCGACGGTGTTGAGAATCTGGGCGGTATTGTTTCCGACCTTGCCGCCGAGAAGACCGCCGAGGATCTGCAAACCCGCCTGCGCCGCGTATGCCTTCGACGCCTGGTGCGTGCCGTGACGCAGCGAGACGTGTGCAATCTCGTGCGCGACGACGCCTGCGATCTCGCCCTCGTTGCGGGCGCTATCGATGATGCCGCGGTTGACGTAAATGTAGCCGCCCGGCAGCGCGAACGCGTTGATGTCCGCCGCGTTCACCACGCGGAACTGGTACTGGAAATTCGGGCCGCCCGCATTGCGCGCGAGCCGCTGCC
>DATFHJ010000011.1:0-10176 GCA_035248585.1 Thermoanaerobaculia bacterium | reverse complement strand
GACGCAATGATCCGCGCCCGCGCGCTCAGGAAATCGTTCGGCCGCCACGCGGTGCTGAAAGGGATCGACCTTGACGTGCTGCCGGGCGAAGTCGTCGGTCTCATTGGGCCGAACGGTGCCGGGAAGACGACGCTCATGTCGTGTCTCCTCGCGTTTCTGCATCATGACGACGGCGAGATCACGATCGACGGACTGCCGAATGACGACCTGCGCGTTCGCCGGCGCACGGGATTCGTTCCCGAGCGGATGAACTTCGATCGGCGCGCCACCGGCTACTCGTTCCTGAAATACATGGCCGGACTCGCGCGCGTCGAGAATCGCGAGCCGAAAGTGCATGCGATGCTCGAGCGCCTCGGCATCGCCGGCGCCGCGGAGCGGCGACTCGCGCAGTACTCGCGCGGCATGCTCCAGCGCATCGGCATGTGCCAGGCGCTGATCCACGAGCCCGACTTTCTCTTCCTCGACGAGCCGACGTCGGGGCTCGATCCCAACGGCGTGCTGCTCGTGCGCGATCTCATCAGCGAACAGAAGGCGCGCGGCGCGGCGGTGCTCCTCAACTCGCACCAGCTCGCGGAAGTGGGGAAGGTCTGCGACCGCGTGTTCTTCCTCAACAACGGCGTGATCGGACGCGAGGAAACGCTGCGCCACGCCGACCGCATCGTCATCGCCATCACGATGCTCGCGGGATCGTTCGATGTAAACGCCGTCGCGCGCGTGGCCGGCACGCTGCCGAACGAGAGCGTCGTGATCACCAGCGTAGAGACGGAGGCGGACATCGCGCGCATGGTGCGCGAGGTCGTGGCGACCGGCGCGGGCGTAATCGACGTGCGGCGGCACACGGCCGACCTCGAGGGCATCTTCCGAGGTGCGGCGTGAACGGGGTGGTCGTCGCGGAAACGGTGCGGCGGTGCGTGACGAGCATCGCCTACTGGCTGTTCGTCGGACTGGCGGCGATTCTCGCCTTCGGCCTCGCGCGTTTCGATCGTCCGGGCACGGCGTGGCCGTCGCTCATGTCGCTGCTCGCGTTCATCATCGGCTGCACGCCGATCGGTCCCGAGTTTTCCTCCGGCACGCTGCAGCTGATCCTCACGAAGCCGGTGAACCGCGCGGTCTATCTGCTCTCGCGCGTTGCCGGCGCCACCGCCGCGGTCTGGATCGCGACCTCCGTCGCGTTCCTCTTCGAAATGATCGGCCGTGCGATCTGGGCGCCGCAACTGCGCCTCGATCTCGTCGGCTCGGTGCTGCTGCACAGCTTCGCCGACACGATTCTCATCTGCGCCTTGCTCGCGTTCTTCGGCAGCTTCACGCGCGCCTACTTCAACCTGGCGATCTATTTCGTGCTGATGATCGGACTCGGCGTGGGGCAGGGCATGCTCTCGATGTTCCGCTCCACCAACAGCGCGCTCGGGATGTGGCTCGAGTCGCATGACATCGTCGAGCGCACGGTGGCCGTGGTGTCGCGCAATCTCTTCCCCGATGCGCCGCCGCTGTTCGATTGGCGCTGGCTGCTGATGGTCCTGACGAACGCCGCGCTCGCGCTGGTCGCGGCGTGCTTCATCTTCCGCAATCGCGAGGTGCCGTATGGAGCGGACTAATCAGCGATCCATCCCGGTTGCGCTCCTCGTGGTGGCCGCGCTGTTGCTCCTGGCGCGGATCGCCACTAGCTTCTGATGCGCCTCGAACATCTCACCGAAGACGAAGAGGACCACTGGCGCGGCGAGTTCGCGCAGGAGAACTGGATCTTCGGCGCGCTCACGCTCAGCGTCACGCTGCCGGAGTTTGCCGGCGGGACGCCGTCGCTGCGGGAGATGCATTTCGGCTACTACCTGCAGCCGCTGCATCTCAACGTCGACGATCGCGAGGATCTCCCGCGCAAACTCCTGTATGTGCTCGCGCGTCGAAAACCGCCGCTTGATTTTCTCGAGCTCGTCGGCGCGGGCGTGCGCATTCCGCACTGTTTTCCGACCGGCTTCACGCTCGGCTCGGTGCTGCGGATCACGCTCCTGGAGCTGAAGCGGTTGCCGCTGCGCGAGCCGTTGCCTTCGGCATAGGCAGCATCTCGCCGTCGAGAATGCCGCCGATCTTCATGTCCGCATCCTCCGTCCCGTGGAAGACAAACGAGAACCATTTGCCGCTGCCGGTCGAAAGAAAGACCGCGAGCTTCCGCTCGCCCTTCGTCGCGTAGCCCTCGATGCGCGCATCGTGCAGCGCGGCCAGCCACTTCGATTCCGTCGCCTCGAACTTGGCCTCGGGGCGCGACTCGAGGAGGCCCGCCGGCCGGTTCGCGAGCCGGAACGCGCGCATCGATGCGGCGTCGCCGTGCACTGCATCGACGAAGGCGCGGACGCGTGCCGCGAGCGGCGTGTCCGGCAGCGCCGGCGACCACACCGGCTCGCTCCAGCCGTGGTTCGAGCGCGGCGCGTTGCGCATCGTCGTCTCGATCCATTCGCGATGCGATGAGACCCGCGCGTAAATCTCGTGCGAGCGATAGCGGCATGGGCCGCCGCCGTCGCGCTCGCTCGCATTGGCCGAGCTGACGCCGATCGTGAAGAGCGTTCCGTTGCGGGTGATGAGGGCCGGCCCTCCGCTGTCGCCCGGCCCGCTGATGCCTTCGAGCTTCGTCGCCCTCGGGGGAGCGTCGAACGTGAAGCCGACGATGTTCGCTTCCACGACGTCGACGACATTAGTTGCGCCGCGCACCACGCCGTCCTCGCGCGCGGGCCCGGTCTTGCCATCTCCGGTTTGACCGCGTCCCACGAACGTGACGGTCATGCCCAGCTCGTCGTTGCCCGCGTACGGCGCGGCGGGCGTGATGCCATCGACCGCGCGCTCGAGATGCAGCAGCGCGAGATCGTGCGCGCTCCGCTCCTCGGGGAAGTACTCGGGATGGATCACGATCGCGTCCACGCGCACGCGTTGGCCGGCGATCTCGACGAATGAGCCCGCGGGCGAGAGCTCGGAGCCGACGTGCGCCGCCGTCAGCACCCATCGCGGCGCGACCAGCACGCCTTCGGCGATCTTCTGCACCGAGGCCACGGCGGGATACCGCGCGCCGAGGCGGACGTAGTCGGCGTCGGAGCGATCGTGGCGAATCATGATCGCCGGCGCCGGCAGTGCGATCGCCAGGACGAGGAGCGAGGACACGATCTTCATGAGTGACTCCTTACACTTGTAAGACTTGGCGGACGAGAAAGTCAGTAGGTGGCGATTGCGTCGATCACGTGGCCGTCCGCGCCCGCTTCTTTCAGCACGCGGCGCAGCCAGGACGTGCGGTCCGTCCCGCTCCAGTCGCCGCGCCAATGCGCGCCGCTGGGATTGAGATCGAAGCGCCGGTCGCCCGCGGCAGTGGACTCGATCACGCTGACGACGGTGTCGGATTGCATGTCGATCGCTCCGCTCGCCTGGTCGTATCGAAGATGGATCGCCGCGCGCAACCGCGTGCCGTCGTCCGTGCTGCGCGAAAAGTTCGCGTCCCACGTGGCCGTCCCGCTCGCGGCGCGTGCGAACACCGGTGCAAACAGCGACATCGTGCCGAGGACGAGCACGGCGATCGCGGCGCGAGACCGCAGGCGGAGCGGCGCCGACGCGCGGGTTTGCAACGTGCGCTGCACGCGCACGATCAGGTTCGAGCCATGTTCCGCCATCGCGGCGGCGGCGGCAGCGCGCGGCGATACCTGCGACGCCAGCTCCGCGAGCGTCTCCGCGAGCGCGCGGGGATTGCCCGTCTGCAGCACGGCCGCGTCATCGCACAGAAACTCCGCCGTCTCTCGCATCTTCGCCGCGGCCAGCCAGTGCAGCGGCTGAATGAACAGCAGCGTCTTCATCAGCTCCGCGACCGTCAGCCACAGCGGATCGCGGCGCAGCAGGTGTGCGAGCTCGTGCGCGAGGACGGTCTCCTGCTGGTCGCGGCGGAGGTGCGGAAAGGTGGCCGCCGGAATCACGATCTCGAATCCAGCCAGGGCCACCGGCGACGACACCGCGCGCGACGCGGTGAGGCGCACGGCGCGCCGGCAGCGCGCGCGCTCCGCGAGGGAGTCGAGTCGTTCGCGCTCGGGGCCGCGAAGCAGCTCACGCCGGCCGGCGACGAGCGAGAGAAAGCGGCGGCGGCCGATGACGAGGCGCGCCAGCAGAACGAGCGCGATGACGGCGTACAGACCAAAGGTCGCCGCCGTGAGGTTCACGCGCGACGCTGCTGATGTTTTGGGAGTCACGGGGATTTCCACGGCCGCCGCGGATGCGACCGTGATCTGAACCTGCGACGGACGCGCCGCGCGTAACGGCAGCAACTGCAGCGACGCGGTGAGGAGGCCGCCGGTGAGTGCGACTTTCCAGAGCGTATCCCGCACCGAGGCCGAGCGGACGAAGCGCGACAGCAGCGCCACGGCCGTGATCAGCAGCGTGCTGTGCAGCAGGTAGGTGGCGCCCCAGATCGTGATCGCGTTCATTTCTTACAGTTGTAAGACTACGAATGGATGCGGCGGATGGCAAGTGACCGTTCAGTGACGGTTGGTGCATTTACAATGACGCCTCCATGACCCCCGTCCGCCGTCTTCTCCACTATTTCGCGAAGTACAAGAAGACGCTTCTCCTCGGCGCAACCTGCGTGGTCGGCTCGGCGGCGTTTTCGCTGCTCAAGCCGCTGATCATCGGCAACGCCGTCAATGAGCTCGGCGGCACGTTCACGCGCGCGACGCTGCTTCGCTACGGCCTCATGCTCGTCGGCGCGGCGGCGGTCGAGGGCGTGTTTCTCTACCTGCAGCGCTGGATCATCATCGGCGCCTCGCGCGACATCGAATACGACATGCGGAACGACTTCTACGAGCACCTGCAGAAGCTTCCGCTCCGCTTCTACCAGGAACAGCGCACCGGCGATCTGATGTCGCGGGCCACGAACGATCTGGCCTCGGTGCGCATGCTGATCGGTCCCGCGGTGATGCATTCGTTCTCCTCGACGCTCGTCGTCTTCGGCGCGTTCGCGATGATGCTGCGCATCGAGCCGCTGATGGCGTTCATCGCCCTGCTCGCCGTGCCGGTCGTCGCGGGGATGGTGAAGTTTTTCGGCGAGCGGATCCACGTGCGCTTCAAGTCCGTGCAGGACTACTTCGGCGACATCTCCGCGCGCGTGCAGGAGAACCTGGCGGGCGTGCGCGTGGTGCGAGCGTTTGCGCGCGAAGAGAGCGAGCTCGCGGCGTTCAAGCGGATGAATCACGAATTCGTCGAGCGCAACCGCTCGCTCATCCGTCTCACGGCGACGTTCTATCCCGCGCTGCACATGTTCATCGGCTTGATGTACGTGCTGGTCTTCTTCATCGGCGGCCGGCGGATCGTCGCCGGTACGATGACGCTCGGCGACTTCGTGGCGTTCCAGTTCTATCTCGCGCGGATGATCTGGCCGCTGATCGCCCTCGGCTGGGTGATGAATCTCTTTCAGCGCGGCATGGCCTCGATGCGGCGCCTGCACGAGATCTGGTCGGTGGAACCGGGAGTGGTGCACGCCTCCGGCGCGCCTGGGGCGGGAGGCGCGCCGGAGGCGCGCACTACTCCGCCGCGCGGCGATCTCGAGATCCGCGAGCTCACGTTCACCTACACGAACCGCGCGGTGCTCCGCGACATCAACCTCAGCGTGCGCCACGGTGAAACGATCGGCATCGTCGGGAGGACCGGCAGCGGCAAGTCGACGCTGCTCTCGCTGCTCACGCGCACGTTCGAGCCGCCGCCGGGAACGATCTTCATCGACGGCCGGCCGATCGAGACCATCCCGCAGGAGTAGCTGCGCGATTGGATCGGCATGGTGCCGCAGGAAACGTTTCTCTTCTCCGAATCGATCGCCGAGAACATCCGCTTCGGCCGCGCCGATGCGGGCGAGGACGAGATCGCGCAGGCCGCGGAGCAGGCCGGACTGACCGGTGACGTCGCCTCGTTTCCGCAGGGACTCGGCACGGTGATCGGCGAGCGCGGGATCACGCTGTCGGGCGGACAGAAACAGCGCACCGCGATTGCGCGCGCGCTCGTGCGCGAGCCGCTCATCCTGATCCTTGATGACTCGCTGAGCGCGGTCGACACGCAGACCGAGGAGAAGATTTTGCGGGCGTTGCGCGAGGTGCGGAAGGGGAGGACGGCGCTCATCGTCTCGCATCGCGTGTCGTCGGTGAAAGACGCCGATCACATCGTCGTGCTGGATGACGGAAAGATCGTCGAGCGCGGCACGCACGAGTCGCTTCTCGAAAAAGGCGGGTACTACGCGGACCTCTATCGCCGGCAGACGATCGAGGCGGAGCTGGAGGAGATCGCTTGATTTTCCAGTTTATCCCGCGCGCAGACGCGGGATCTCGGCGTGCACGAACGCTGGTCGTGTATCGGAGCGATGATCGCGGTGTAACCGGAGATCCCGCGTCTGCGCGCGGGATAAACTAAAGAATGGCGGAGATCGAAAAGCACGAGGACGAAGGCGCGAAGGCGTTCGATCCCCGCCTCGCGCGCCGGCTCTTCGCATACCTGCGCCCCTACCGCTTCCGCGCGAGCCTCTCCGTCTTCCTCGTCATCCTCTCGTCGCTCTTCGAGATCGCGGGTCCGGCCATCACGGCGATCGCGATCGATCTCTACGTCAAGCCGCTGCAGGGCGCGAATCCGCTCGGTGTCAGCAAGCGCCTCGGAGACTGGCTGGCCGCGCACGGCTGGGCCTTCGATCCGGTCAGCGGCATCAACGCCGCCGCGGTCTTCTATCTCCTCACGCTCGTCGGCGGCTTCACGATTCTCTACACGCAGATGGTGCTGATGAATCTGATGGGGCAGTACATCATGTACGACCTCCGCAAGCAGATCTTCACGCACATCCAGCGGCTCGACATCCAGTTCTTCGACCGCAATCCGGTCGGCCGTTTGATGACGCGCGTCACCACCGACGTCGACGCGCTGAACGATCTCTTCACCGCCGGCTTCGTAGCCATCTTCGGCGACATTGTCGTTCTCGCGGGAATCGTCGGCGTGCTGTTCTGGATGAACTGGCGACTCGCGCTCGTGCTCTTCTCGATCACGCCGTTCATCGTGCTGGTGTCGATCTGGTTTCGCCGAGGGGCGCGCGTGACGTATCGCAAAGTCCGCGCGCGCATCGCCGCGATCAACGCCTTCCTGCAGGAGCACATCTCCGGCATGTCGACGGTGCAGCTCTTCAATCGCGAAGAGAAAGAAGCGATGAAGTTCGAAGAGCTGAATCGCAAGCACCGCGACGCGAACGTCGAGTCGATCTTCTACTACGCCGTCTTCTATCCCGCCATCGAGCTGATCGAGACCATCGGCGTCGCGCTGATCGTCTGGTACGGCGGCGGGAAAGTGATCCAGGGCACGCTGTCGGTCGGCGCGCTGGTGGCGTTCTTCCAATACTCGCAGCGCTTCTACCAGCCGATCTCGGACCTCTCGGAAAAGTACAACATCCTCCAGGCGGCGATGGCGGCGAGCGAGCGGATTTTCAAACTGCTCGATACGCCGGTGCACATCAAAAGTGGAGGACAGGCACTCTTGCCTGTCCAACCGGCGTCAGGACAGGAAGAAGGACAGGCAGGAGTGCCTGTCCTCCACTTTGAATCGATCGAGTTCCGCAACGTCTGGTTCGCGTACAACGACGAAGACTGGGTCCTGAAGAACGTCTCCTTCCGCATCGAGCGCGGCGAGCGCATCGCGCTGGTCGGCCACACCGGCGCGGGCAAGACCACGGTCACCTCGCTGCTGCTCCGCTTCTACGAGCCGCAACGCGGCGAGATCCTGATCAACGGCGTCGACATCCGCGAATACGACCTTGAGTCGCTGCGCCGATTGTTCGCCATCGTCCAGCAGGACTTCTTCCTCTTCAGCGGCAACATCGCCGACAACATCTCCCTCGGTGATCCCCAAATCTCGCCGGAGGCCATCCGCACCGCGGCGGTGCGGGTGCAGGCGGATCGCTTCATCTCGCGGCTGCCCGAAGGATATGCGTCGCCGGTGCGCGAGCGTGGCGCGGGACTGTCGGTCGGCGAGAAGCAGCTGCTTTCCTTCGCGCGTGCGCTGGCGTTCAATCCGCCGGTGCTCATCCTCGACGAGGCCACGTCGTCGATCGACACGGAGACGGAGCTGCTGATCCAGGAGGCGATTCAGACGCTGCTCGAAGGGCGGACGTCGCTCGTGATCGCGCATCGCCTCTCGACGATCCGCTCCGCCGACTCGATCCTCGTGTTTCATCACGGCGAGATCCGCGAGCGCGGCACGCACGAGGAGCTGATGGCGCACGGCGGGCTGTACCGGCGGCTCTACGAGATTCAGTACCGCGAAGCCGTCGCGGTTTAGACAGCGCATCCTGCCGTGCCGTACTTGTTGATGTGATTCCCCGCTCCCGGCGTTCCAGTTACGGATGGTCCTTGGTCTCCGATGACGAAAAGGACGCGCTGATCGGGCACATCCTCAACGGAACGCGCACCGCCTCCCCGACGAACCTCGACATCTACGTCACCGACCGCTGCAACGTCGATTGCTACTTCTGCAGCCAGATCGACGTCCGCACGACGCAGGAGCTGCCGGTCCCGAAGCTCGTGAGCCTTCTCCGATCGATGGCGCCGCGCGGCTTGAAGTCGATCCGCTTCGGCGGCGGCGGCGACCCGCTCGCGCACCGGCAGATCGTCCCGATCCTCGACGCGCTCGCGGAGACGCCGGTGCAGCTCGAGAACGTGACGACGAACGGCGTCGGTTTATCCGCGGAGGTCGCGGAGCGCCTGGTCGCGCTCCGCTGCACCGACATCCTCATCTCGCTGAACGCGGCGAGCGCCGCGGAGTACGCGCGGATGATGCAGGTCCGCGGACGGCTCTTCACGAAAGTGACGGAGAACATCCGCCGGCTGCGGGCGATCCGCGAGCATGTGGCCGCGGATGCGCCGGTGATCATCGTGCAGTTTCTGCTCGACCGCGCGAACTGCGAGTCGCTCGGCGAGATGTACGCGCTCGGCCGCAGCCTCGGCCCGGACATCATCGTCTTCAATGTCGTGCGGCCGACGGCGCACACGCCGCACGAGCTGTTGCTCCAGGACGAAGATCTCGAGCGGTTCTCGGACGACCTGCTCACGGTTCTCGAAGCCGATCGCGAAGAGCAGCGCGTGCTGGTCTGTTTTCCGTATGCGCGCTGGAACCAATGGCTCGCCGGCGTCGCGGCGGAGAGAGGCTTTCAAATCGCCGACGGCGTGACGACCGCGCCGTCGTATTCCGAGTCAGTCGGCCGCTGCTTTTTCGGCTGGTACACGGCCGTGATCACCGGCGCGGGGGAGGTCTTTCCGTGCTGTGCGCTCTCGCGGCCGGGATACCGGTCGCTGGGCAACATTCACGAGAACGAGTTCGAATCGATCTGGAGCGGACCCGAGTTCGACCGGCTGCGGCACGAGATGCGCGAAGTGTTTCTGACGGACGGCCACGTGCGCCCGGAGGAGTTGCAGCGCCTCGTCCGCGACTGCGTCGCGGAGAATGCCTGCTGGCTGAAAACGTTCACGTTCCGGCACGACGAGGCGTTCTATTCGAAGCTGAAGGCGGCCGTCGAGCGCCGGCGGGCCGGTCACGTTATTTGACGGCACTAAAAAACAGGCGTAACGTTCGCAAATTGTCCAACGTGAAGGGAGGGGAGGCAGGTGAACGTCAGGTTCTTCCCCGGAAGTCTGAAACATAAAACGAGTTTGGTGGCCGGGTTCCTCCGGCAGTTCCGCGTCGAGCACGAGATGGTGCGCCCCGAGGAGTACAAAGCGTACACGCATCACCTCGGAGAGGATCCGGCCGTGGAAGTCGATGGGCGGATGTTCGTCGACCCGAACGTGGACGCGCTGAAGAAAATCTTACACGTCGACTAGGCCGTCCTGAACATCGACTCCGTCTCGCGCTCCACCGTTTGGCGGATGCGCGACTCGAACGGCCGCGCCAGCAGCGGCAGCTTCCCGTCGATCACGACCTCGGAGTCCGTGATCTCCACCGTCCCCTCGACCGAGAACCCGCGCGCTTTGCCTTTGAAGTGCAGCGTGTCCCCGCGCCACTCGTGCCGCACGTCATCGGCTTTGTCGCCGAACTGCCCGAGCAACTGCGTGATCCGCTGGTTGACGATCGTGCGGGCGTTGGCTTTGGTCGTGCGATGAGGAACGGCGATGCGCATGGGCGTCCGTCGTGCGGGAGGCGTGC
>DATFHJ010000010.1:0-12099 GCA_035248585.1 Thermoanaerobaculia bacterium | reverse complement strand
TTCGCCGATGCAACCCAGATGTCGCCGCCGTACACGAAGGCGACGGAGTCGCCGTGAATGTCGGGTTGGCGCAGAAGTCGCGTCAAATTGTTTTGCGCGGAAGCGCCCGCCGCAGTTGCAAGGAGCGCGAGAATCGTGATGAGCTGTTTCATGACCCGCTGGATAGCACAAAATCAGAAGGCAGAAAGCAGAAATTAGAAAGAGGCGGATACTTGGCTGAAACAAAAATGCGACACTGGTCTCTACTCCTTCTTCTTCTCCTGATCGCGTGCGGCACGGGGAAGAGCGCGCGGCCGGCGAGCGTGCCGCAGCCGGGCCTGCGCGCGGAGCTGACGCACGACATCTTCTTCGGCTCGGGCTCGACCGCGCCGGCCACGATCGACATCTCGGTGCTGAACCGCGCCGCGGTCCCGATCATGCTCCGCCGCGTCGAGATCAGCTCGCCCGGCATGGCCCAGTTCGGCCTCTACTCGACCTACCGCGATTTCCGCGAAACGCTCGCGCCAGGGCAAGAGAAGTCGATCCCCATCTTCGCGACCGCGTGGACGAGCGTGCGCAACCCGACCGAGCCGCTGACGATCCGGGCGGTGATCGACTTTGAGGCCGAGGGGAAGGTGTGGCGGGAGATGGTGATCACGCACTGAGGCTTCGCGGAGGGCAGAGGGCGGAGGACAGGCTGGTCGTTGCGCTCTGCCCTCCGCCCTCTGCCCTCTGCTACACTAACCCCATGTCCAATCACGCACTTATTGCCGACCGGCCGGTCGTTCCGCGCTATTCATGGTACGCCCTCGGCCTCCTCACCGCGGTCTATGTCCTCAACTTCCTCGACCGGGCGCTGATCTACATCCTCTTCACGCCGATCAAGAAAGAGATGGCGTTCAGCGATCTGCAGTTGGGGCTGCTCGGCAGTACGTCGTTCGTGATCTTCTACACGCTGCTCGGCATTCCGTTCGGGCGTCTCGCTGATCGCGCGTCGCGCACGAAGCTGATCGCGTTCGGGCTCGCGGTGTGGAGTCTGTTTTCCGGGCTGACTGGATTCGCGCACAGCTTCTGGACGATTTTTCTCTGCCGGCTGATGGTCGGCGTCGGTGAGGCGACGCTCGGGCCCGCCGCGCTTTCGCTGCTCAGTGATTTCTTTCCCGTGCGCATGCGCGCGACGGTGCAGTCGATCTATTCGACCGGCATCGCGCTCGGCGGCGGTCTCGCGTTTTTTCTCGGCGGCTGGATCGGCCAGACCTACGGCTGGCGCTGGGCGTTCTATCTCCTCGGCTTCCCCGGACTGGCGCTGGCACTGCTCGTTTTCCTGCTGCGCGAGCCGGCCCGCGGCCGCATGGAAGCGGCGGCCTCGGCTCCGACCGAGTGGCGCGAGCTCTTCTCCGCGCCGCTGCTGCTGCTCATTTTCGGCTACGCGTTCATCGGCCTGGCGTCGAACAACCTCGGCATCTGGGTGCCGACGCTGTTCGTGCGCGACCACGGCCTGAGCCTCCGCCTCATCGGCACCGCGGCCGGCATCATCTCCGTCGCCGTCGGAATCCCGGCCATGATCCTCGGCGGCATCTTTTCCGATCGCGTGAGCCGCGTGCTCGGCGGCGGGCGCATGGCGTTCACCGCCTCCGCCGCGATCGCCTCGGTGCCGCTGTGGCTCGCGCTGCTTTTCAGCCGCGACATCACGACGCTGCTGGCGATCAACATCGTGCTCTACGCGCTGGCGATCCTGTGGGTCGGTCCCGCGACCGCCGACGTGCACGATCTCGCCGGGCCGAAGCTGCGCGGGCTGGCCATCGGCATTTTCTTTTCGGCGGTCAACATCTTCGCCTACGGCATCGGCTCGCCGCTGATCGGCAAACTGAGTGACGGCGCGCAACTGCGCAACGCGCTGCTGGTGTGTCCGGTTGCCTGCGCGATCGGCGCGGTGCTGTTGTGGATGGGAAGCCGCGCGCGGGCGCGCGCGGCGGCGGCGATCGCTACAGCCACCTCACCGTGAAGTCGATCAGCTTCTCCTTGAACTTGCCGACGTAGGGCGGATAGAGCAGCTGCAGGGCGCTGAAGCGGAGGCGCTGGTCGAAGAGCGCGCGGACGTTCGAGAATGCTTCGAAACCGTAATATCCGTGCGAGCGGCCCATGCCGCTCTGGCCGACGCCGCCGAACGGGAGACTGAGCTCGTAGTATTGGGCGAGCGTTTGATTCATCACCGTCGCGCCGGCGGTGGTCTTGCCGAGGATGCGCTTCACGACGCGGCGGCTGCGGCTGAAGATGTACATCACCAGCGGCTTTTCCCGCGTGTTGATGAACTCGCACGCTTCGTCGAGCGAGCGATACGGAAGGATCGGCAGTAGCGGCCCGAAGATCTCGTGCTGCATCACCGGCGACTCGGGCGCGACGTTCGCGAGCACTGTCGGCTCGATTTCACGGCCACGGAACGCGCCGCCGCTGACGACCTCCGCGCCCTGGGCCACGGTGTCATCGAACAGACGATGCAGCCGCGATGCGTGGCGGTCGTTCACGATGATGCCGCGCGCCGGCTCGCCTAACGAATCGATTGCAGTCTTCAACTTCGCCAGGAACGGCTCACGCACGCGCTCGTGCACGAGCACGTAGTCGGGCGCGATGCAGATCTGGCCGCAGTTGTAGAACTTCCCGAACGCGACTTTCTTCGCCGCCTCGTCGACGTTCGCGGTCTCGTCGACGATCACCGGCGACTTGCCTCCGAGCTCGAGCGTCACCGAGGTCAGATGCTCGGCCGCGGCCTTCATCACGACTTTTCCGATCGCGGGGCTGCCGGTGAAGAAGATGTGATCCCACTTTTTCTTCAGCAGCGCCTCGGCCACCGCCGCGTCGCCTTCGATGATCGCCACTTCGCTTTCATCGAACACCTCGCCGACGATGCGCGCCATGCACGCGGTCGACGCCGGCGTGAGCTCGGACGGTTTGAGGACGACGCGATTGCCCGCCGCGACCGCGGACACGAGCGGGCCGAGGGTCAGGTTGAAGGGGAAATTCCAGGGCGAGATGATCAGCACCACGCCTTTCGGCTCGCGGAGAATCCGCGACTGCGCGCCGAAGAGCGACATGCGCGTCGGAGCCCACGTGGTTCGCATCCAGTCGCGCAGATGGCGGATGGCGTGGCGCGCCTCGCTGACGACCGGGTAGATCTCGGAGAGATCGACCTCGGCGACGGGCTTGCGATAGTCGTCCCACATCGCGGCGCGGACGTCATCGCGATGCGCGAACATCGCGCGATGGAGCTTCTTCAGCTTCTCGATCCGCTGCGCCGCCGTCGTGGGGACGGCGGCGGCGTGTTGCTGTCGTTGCAGCTCGTAGATGCGGTCGATGCGCTCGAACGCGGGGACGCGCGCGATCTCGGCGGCGGTTGCGGTCATGGGGAGATTTTACGCCCCCGACCGCCGGACCCCTCGCTGCGCTCGGGGTGACGTTCCCTTAGGGGAACGTCACCTCGGCAATCTCGCTGAACTTCAGGAAGAGCTGATCGCCGGTGGTGTGATTGCGGCCGAGGAGATCGGTCGAGTAGCCGTCGCAGGAATCTTTGAACGTCCAGTCGCCGGACTCGTTGGTGCGGAGCGTGACGTTCACGCGCTGCAGCTGCGCGTTCTCGCGCGAGCAGCAGGCGGAGTTCGTGACGCTCGACGCCGGCCCGAGGATCCGCTTGAGCTGCGAAACGTTGACCTGTGTCTGCGTGCCGTCGGCCTTGCAGAACTTCGGATCGGAGGTCGAGACGTAGCCGCTGAAGAGCACCACGTAGCCGGTCTTGATGCTGTCATCATCGAGCTGGTAGGTCGTGCCGTCGGTCATCCGCACCGACACCGTCGGGCGGCCCGCCAGGCGGAACGTGAGCGTGTGCGGGCCGGGGCCGTTCACGGTCTGCGTCGAGGAGGTGTAGCCGGTGCGGCCGGCGGTGACGGAGAGGTCGCCGGAGAAGGTGACGTCGAGGATCTCGAAGGTGCCTTCCTTCGTCGCCTGGCTCCTGGTGTTCCCGACCTGGATGGTGGCAAACGCGACCGGGAGATTGTTGGCCGCGTCGAGGACTGTGCCCCTGATCGTGGCGGTGGAGCTCGGGCCGACGGTCGGCTTCCCTACGGCGCGACGCTTGGCGGCGCCGAACGACGGCAACGCGGCAGCGAGCATCACGACGGCGACGGCGAGCTTCACACGGGTGTCAACGGATTTCATGGGGCTCCTTTGAATCGTTTTTTGAATCAAAACGCGGGCGGATCTTAGCACCCGTCCGAATTGATACGTTCCGAGTCATGGCAACGTTTTGGCTATACTCGCGGCCGCGCGTTTTCGCCGCGTCCGCTTCTCGCCTTCCGGAGGATTTTCATGCGCCATCTGCTTGCATTTTTCACGCTGATGTTCGCGGCTTGTGCGACCGCCGTCACACCCGCCGCAATGCCTGCGCCCGCGCCCGCTGCAGCACCCGAGCCCGCCGCACAGGCTGAGCCCGTTCCTCCCCCGCCACCGCCCGGCCCCACCGCCGCCGACGCCGCCAAGTTCGCCGCGGACGCCGAGGCGCGTCTCGCGGCGATGAACCTCGACGCGCAACGCGCGGCGTGGGTGCAGTCGACGTACATCACCGAAGACACGCAGGTGATCGCGGCGAAGGAAAACGAGAAGCTGATCAATGCCGGCGTGGAGATGGCAAAAGAAGCGGCTCGCTACGACAAGCTCGAGCTGCCGTTCGACACGCGGCGCAAGCTCGAGATCATCAAGCTCGCCCTCACCTCACCCGGCCCGTCCGATCCCGCGCTCACCGCGGAGATGGCGCGCATCGGCTCGGAGCTCGAGGCCACGTACGGCGCCGGCAAGTACTGTCCGCCCGGAAAATCGGGCGACGACTGCTGGGACATCGGCGAGATCGAGCGCATCCTCCGCACGAGCCGCGATCCGCAGAAGCAGCTCGAGGCGTGGAAGGGATGGCATACCGTGTCGCCGCCGATGCGCGAGCGCTACACGCGCTTCGTGCAGCTGATGAATCAGGGCGCGCGCGAGCTCGGCTATCCCGACGTCGGCGTGATGTGGCGCGCGAAGTACGACATGCCGCCCGACGCCTTCGCGGCGGAGATCGATCGCCTCTGGGGTCAGGTCAAGCCGCTGTACGACTCGCTGCACTGCTACGTGCGCTGGAATCTCAACAAAAAGTACGGCGACAAGGTCGTGCCTCCCGGCCAGCCGATCCCCGCCCATCTCCTCGGCAATATCTGGGCGCAGGAGTGGGGCAACATCTATGACGTCGTGGCGCCGCCGCAGACGACGCGCGGCTACGACCTGACGAAGATTCTCGAGAAACGCAAAGACATCGACGCGCTGGAGATGGTCCGGTTCGGCGAGCGTTTCTTCACGTCCCTCGGCTTCGATCCATTGCCGAAGACGTTCTGGGAGCGATCGCTGTTCGTGAAGCCGCGCGACCGCGACGTCGTCTGCCACGCCAGCGCGTGGGACGTCGACGACGTGAACGATCTGCGCCTCAAGATGTGCATCGAGAAAACGGCGGACGACTTCACGACCGTTCATCACGAGCTCGGGCACAACTTCTACCAGCGCGCGTACAACACGCTGCCGTACCTCTACAAGAACAGCGCGAACGACGGCTTCCACGAGGCGATCGGCGACACGATCGCGCTCTCGGTGACACCCGCGTATCTCGTGAAAGTCGGACTGCTCGACAAAGAACCGCCGGCGTCGGCGGACATCCAGCTCCTGCTGCGCGACGCGCTCGACAAGATCGCGTTCCTGCCGTTCGGCGTGATGATGGACAAGTGGCGCTGGAAGGTGTTCAACGGCGAGATCACGCCGGCGACGTACAACAAGGGCTGGTGGGATCTGCGCCGGCAGTACCAGGGCATCATGCCGGCGGAACCGCGCGGCGAGGAGTATTTTGACGCCGGCGCGAAGTATCACATCGCCGCGAACGTGCCGTACGCGCGCTACTTCCTCGCGCGCATTCTCCAGTTCCAGTTCCATCGCTCTCTTTGCCAGATCGCCGGCTATCAGGGGCCGCTGAACCGCTGCTCGATCTACGGCAACAAGGAAGCGGGCGCGCGCCTCGACAAGATGCTGGCGATGGGCATGAGCCGCCCGTGGCCCGAGGCGCTGGAAGCGTTGACGGGACAAAAGCAGATGGATGCGACGGCGATCGTCGACTACTTCCGGCCGCTGCTCGATTGGCTGGACACACAGAACAAGGGGAAGAGCTGCGGCTGGTGAACGTCGCCATCGTTTTCGCTCCCGATTTCTCCGAGCGTCTCCAAAGACTCGCGTTCCACACTCCGGTGTGGCTGATGGAGACGCCGGAGAACCGCGCCGCGGCGGAGGAGGCGTGGATGCGCGCGCAGGAATGGCCGCACATCGCCATCACGCTCTTCCGCCCGGAGGAAGAATGGCGCGCGCTGCTCGCGCAGATCGCGATTCAGCATGCCGTCGACAGCGTCGAGGTGATCGGCACCGGCCTGGTCGAAGACGCGCGCAACGCGCTTCGGGAGGGCGGGTTTCTCAAGTTCGACCGGACGGCGGAGGGCTTTCGGGCGCGGAAGACGTGAGCTACCTCCGGCAGCCGAGGCTGCAGGCGTCGCAGCAGTGGTGGTCGCGGCTCTGCACTTTGCTCCACGTTTTCCGGAGCGGCACGTGTTCCTCGAGGAACACGTCCTTGCCGCCGACGTAGAGCTGGATCTTCAGGATGTCGCTGCTGAATTCGTCCGGCGACTCGCTGTAGGTGGAGACCACGGTGCAGGTCGTATGGCGGCCCTTCTCGATCTTGTTAGGCCGGAATCCGGTCATCACGACGCCGGTCTCGTTGACGGGATTCGCACCCACGAAGACATGCGGTCCCTTCGAGCCGTCATAGAAGTACTCCACCTCGATGGCCAGGTGGTCGGGCATGTCGTGGCGGACGCGATAGCCGAGGATGCGCGTCTCGTCGTCGCGCGGAAGGATGCGGGAGGCCGCCGCCGGCTCCGCGTAGACCTGGAGGAGGTTGAGGAGCGGGAGGTACTCCTTCCTCACATAGTCCTTGAATTCGTCCACGATGTGCAGCTGTTTGCCGAGCGAAAAGGCCAGTGTGAAATGGCCGTCATCCGGTAGCACGCGCACGCGCTGCCTCCAGGTCGAGCCGCCTTCCAGATCGCCGCGCACGCCATCGAGAGCGGCGTACAGCGCCGCGATCTGCTTCGACGAAAGATTCCGCGGGACCTTGTCGATGAAGAGGCGGCCGCCCTTGCGCAGCTCGACGTGCGTCACCGAGCCGCCGGTCTCGATCTGATAGAAGACGTCGACCTCTTCGAGAAAGCGGCGTTCCTCCGCGCCGCACTGCGGCGTCGTGCACTGGCCGGCCCACGTCCACAGAAACATCAGCCGTGAGCCGGCGGACGGCTCGTCGGCGCCGACCGTGGCGGCGACGAGCAGCAAGGCCGCGAGAAAGCGCATGAACAAGAATAGCGCTCAGCGCTTGCTCTCGATCACCTCGATCGCCTTCTCCAGAAACTCGTCCCGTCCCGCGCGAATCCCTTCCATCGTGCGCACCGCCGGCACCGTCGGCAGGATTCCGACTCCGTGATGGGGCGAGCCGTCCTGCTTGCGCACGCGCAGGCCGGTGAAGCGCAGCACGTAATTGCCGGGCAACTGCATGAAATTGACGTTGCCGTTCGTGCCCGCGGTCGCCTCGCCGACGATCTCGCCGACGTGATCGTGCTCGACGATTCCCATCAGCGATTCCGCGTAGCTGACGGCGCGGCCGTCGGTGATGAACGCGACGTTCGACGTCAGGCGCGGAGCGGAGACGCCGACGAACCATCCGCCATCGAAGTACTCGACCTGTTGTTGTTCCGGCAACCAGAACAGCGGGTCCTCGAACAGGTCCGTCCGCATCGGCTGGTCCGTCAGATGCTCGAGGAACCACGGATCGAGGTCCCACGGATAGCCGCGGAAATCGAAGATGATCCCCTCGGCCGGGATGAGCTGATCCATCGCCGCGTAGAACTCGTCGTACGTGATCCGGGCGATGTCCACGTAAACGATGCCGGGACGGATGGTGGAGATCTTCTCGGGCCGCGGCTCGGTCAGAAACGTCTGCGCGGAGTTTCCCGCATTCGGAAGTGTGCGGCGGACCGTGACTTCGTCGACGCCGCCGTGATGGCGGAGCACACGGAAATGAACCTCCGAGCTCTGCCCGCCTAACAACATCGAGTCGAGCGCGCGCGAGCGGAGATGCTGCGGCGTGGCTCCCGGTGCGAGCGCGAGCTCCTCGTCGCACACCTGCTTCGCGGGGCGGTTGTCGATCGTCAGGATGATGTCTCCGGCCGCGAGCGTCGTCCCGGGCCCGGCGTGCGTGACGACGAGCTTGTTGTCGATCCACGTCCAGACGATCGGGAGCTGATAGCCGCGCGGCCACGACGCATGCGCCACGCGGGCATGTCCATCATCGAGCGCAGCGACCAGCCGCCGCAGCGTGTCGACGAAGGCGCGCTCGTTCGGGTCATCCGCCGCGGCGTTCAATGCCTTCGGCAGCTCGGCGCTCCAGTCGACCTGCACCTGATCGAAGTAGGGATAGAAATGCGTGAACACCGGCCACGCCAGCACGATGCCGGCGAGACGCGTGACGCGATCGTTGCCGCTCGGGACGAAGCCGGCCGGCTTCACGGGCGCCGGCGCGGGCGCGGTCGAATGCGGAACCGTGACGCCGGCTTCGGTGAAAACGGTGATCGGCAGCAGTGCCGAGATGCCGTCGCCGAGGGAGACTTCGAGCGGCTCGTATGGCGCGGGAAGCGGCGATCCGGCGACGTGCGTGCCGGGATAGGTGTAGCGGTCGCTGAAGAAGTAACCAGGGCCGCCGGGAAGGCCGACACCGATGTGCCCCCAATACATGACGACGGGATTCGGTCGCGGCTGGAGCTCGTCCGGGACCGGCGGACGCTGGCCGGTGGGATAGACGCGCAGCGTCGGCGCGAGCGGGCGGAAGAACGCGTCGAGCTTCTGCACGAGATCGGCCGTATCGTCCGCGCTCTCCATCGTCTGCACACCCGCCATGGCGACGCTGTTCCAGTCGGCGGCAGCGGATTGATCGCTCGGGTGATAGAACCGCACATATCCGAGGAGCCGCGTGAAGGCGTCGAGATTCTTCGCGCCGCGCGGAGAGAGGTGGCGCGGCGGCTCATCACCGGCGGCCGCGAAGAGTTGGAGGGTGATGACGAACGAGAGGAGGAAGTACCGAAGGGCGGTCATCCGGTCATGTTAGGGCGCGCGACGGAAGGACGGCTATCAACCGATTGCACAAATCCCGATCGACGCCTCAATTCCGCCACATTCGCAGCGCCTACTGCTCGACGGTATGGAATCGACTTCGAATTACCGCCTGGAGCGCTGGATCGCGTTCATCCTCGGCCTGCTGTTCATCGTGCCGTTCGTGCTGCCGCGTTAGCCCACTCCTCGCGCAGCACGCCGTAGCAGACGAGATCGACGTACTCCTCCCACTTCTTCAAGTGGCGCCGCAGCGTTCCCTCGTACTGCATTCCGCTCTTCCTCAGCACGTTCCCGGATTGCGGATTGCGACCGAAATGCATCGCGAAGATGCGCTCCAGCCCGCGCTCTTCGAATCCGTACTGCACCACCGCCCTCGCCGCCTCGGTCGCATACCCGCGGCCCCAGAACGGCACGCCGATCCAGTAGCCGATCTCGGCGATGCCGTCGCCCTTCATTACCAGCCCCATCGCACCGACGAGTTGTTGTCCGTCGTCGATGGCGAAGTGAATGATGCGGTTCTGCTCGAAGTCCTGGTCATGCTTCGCGATCCACTCCGCCGCCGCGCCTTCCGGATACGGATGCGGAATCGACAGCGTGTTCGCCGCGACTTCGTACGCGCTGACGAGCCGTTGCACCGCCGGCGTGTCGTCCGGCGTAAAGGGCCGGAGGGTGAGGCGTTCGGTGCGCAGCGTCGGACGATTCATGTGATGACCTCCCGCACCCGGCGGGCGATTTCCTTCTTCGTGTCGACACCAATATCACGATCGCGCTCCATCGCATCGAGCAGCGAGCGCAGCGAGCGATACGCGTCGCCGCGCTCGCTCCGCTCCGCGAGGAGCACGGCCGGATCGACGTTCAACTTTGCATCGACACTCGCACGTACATCGCCGGAGCGAACGATGTCGCGCACCTCGCGCCTCAACGCGAGCTCTTTCCGAATTTTCGGGATGGTGAAGATCGCGATGAGCACCGCCAGCGCGAGGAACGCCGGCGTCCTCGCCGGCCGATCCGGCGGCGTCTCGCCGCCGAGGCGCCGGGACGGCGCCTGATCAGCCGCCGGGACGGCGGCGTTCCAAAGCGTTTGCTCCTCGCATTGCAGCGTTTTTCGCGATGCAGCCGAAGGCGAAAACGTCGCTAAAACGAGAGGCGGAATCGCAAGCTCCCCCGCCTTCTCCGGAAAGATCAGAAACCCCCACTTGCGCGTCATCGACACGCTCGTTTCTTCGCGCGTGGTCGTCGTCGTGCCGCCTTCCACCTGCACGTTTCCGGCGATCGCGCGCGCGAAGCGCGGGGCGGAGGCGCCGCGGAGATCGCCCTGGCCGTTCAGCGTGGCGTCCACGACGATGGGACCGTGATTGCGCTGCTTCGCGGGCGCGCAGGCGAGCGTGAGCTCGCCGACGGCGTCGACGGGCGGGCCGGGCGGGAGGGGGCGGACGTTGATCGTGATCGGCGCGGAGCTGAACGTGGTCTCCACGAGCGTGCCTTCGAACGTGGAGAACGGTCCGCGCAGCCGCTCCATCACGCCGGCCTCCACCGACATCCCGCCGATCTGCAGCGTGCCGCTGCGCAGCGGATAGAGCGCGACCCGCCGCATCCGCACGCGCTGCATCTGCTGGTTGCCGACGAACACGCGCTCCGCTTCCGACGCCCGCGCCTCGATCTCTTCGCTCCAGAAATCGGCGAGCTTCGGGACGCTGACGATCTGCCAGCTCTCCACCGCCGCGGCGTTGTAGAGGTACCACGTGACGAGGATCTGCTGGCCCTGCCACACGTCGCGCTTGTCCGTCTCCGCGACGAGAAACAACGGCGGCCGTCCCGTGGCCATGAGCTCGCGCAACACGGCCTCGGGGTCATTCGTCGCCGCGATGCGATCCGGCTCGACCTGCAGCACGACCTGCTTCAGCGTGTCCCGCTGCCCCTCGCCCGAGCTCAGCGCCACCGGTCCCACTCTCGCCATGCCGGGCAACAGCGGCCGTGCCCGAAAGCGAAACACCTTCCGCCGCACCACTTCCCCATTGATCCACGCGAACTCTGACGACACCCACGGCTCGCCGACGAACGCGAGATTGTCGAGCGGCACGTTGACCGTTTCGGCGGACGCAAACGAGCCCTCCAGCGACACGGTGATCGTGACGAGGTCGTTCATCTGGAGGGTTCGGGGATCGACGTTGAGATCGTTTGCCTTGGAGGGCAGAGGGCAAAGGGCGGAGGGCAGAAGCACGAACAACACGAGGCGTAATGCTTTCGCCCTCTGCCCTCCGCCCTCTGCCCTCTGACTCACCAGCCGACGCGCCCTTCTGCCGCGATCTTCGCCTTCATCCGCCGCAGCTCTTCCTGCTCCTGCTGCTGCACGCTGCGCAGCAGCGCTTCGAGGTCGGGCTGGCCTTGCGGCTTCTTGTCGCCGCCCGCGGCCGGCGATGGCTTTTGCTGCTGCTGATTCTTACCCGGTTTGTTTTTCTGATCGCCGCTGGCCGATGGTTGTGAGGCTTCGCGGCGCTGCAGCGCGATCTCCAGATTGCGCTTCGCGGCAGCGTGATTCGGGCGGAGCTTGAGCGTCTCGATGTAGTCCGCGATGGCGTGATCGAACGCTTTCGACGCGAGCGCGCTGTTGCCGCGATTGAAGAGCGCGTCGGGGCGCAGCGCCGGATCCTTCATCGCCGCGGCGAGCGTCGCCGATCCCTGCTCGCGCTGATCGGCGGCGATTTGCGCCGTGCCGAGGTTGAACGCGTTGTGCGGCGAGGCCTTGATCTCGTTTGCGCGCTGAAACGCCTTCGCCGCCTCGGCGTACTTTTTCGCGTCGTACGCCTTCGCGCCGCGCGCGCTCGCGGCGTGCGAGTTCGTCTCGGTGAA
>DATFHJ010000009.1:0-2308 GCA_035248585.1 Thermoanaerobaculia bacterium | reverse complement strand
CGCTGACGTTGTCCGTCGGTATCGTCATCGACGACGCAGTCGTCGTGCTCGAAAACATCTTCCGCTACATGGAAGAGAAGAAGCGGACGCCGCGCGAGGCGGCCGTGGAAGGGACGAAAGAAGTCGGCCTCGCCGTCATGGCCACGTCGCTGTCGCTGATCGCGGTGTTCCTCCCGGTGGCCTTCATGGGCGGCATCGTCGGACGGTTCATGAACTCGTTCGGCATCACGATGGCGATCGCGATCGCGGTGTCGCTGCTGGTGTCGTTCACGCTGACGCCGATGATGTCGTCGCGCTGGCTGCGCACCGTGGACCTGCAGCACGGGACGGCGACGCGCGACCACGGCATGTACGGCGCGATCGAGTCGACGTATCTGCGCCTGCTCGACTGGTCGATGCGCCACCGGTGGGTGATCATGCTGGCGATGCTCGGCGCGCTCGTCTCCATGGTGCCGCTGGCCAAGGCGGTGAACAAGAACTTCCTGCCGCTGGACGACGAGTCGCAGTTTGCGGTGTCGGCGCGCGCGGCGGAGGGCTCGAGCCTGAAGACGACGGCCACGATCATGGAGTCGATCGCCGCGCAGGTCCGAAAGATCCCCGAGGTCGAGACGACGGTCGTGACGATCGGCGACGATCCGCAGATCACGCAGAACCTCGGCAGCGTGTACGTGAAGCTGGTGCCGGTCGAGAAGCGCAAGCGCAGCCAGTTCGACATCATGGCCGACGTGCGCGCCAACATCCTGCCGCAGTACCGGCGCCTCAACCTGCGCACGTCCGTGGCGCAGGTCAACGCCTTCGGCGGCGGCGTGAACGCGGAGATCATGTACTGGATCGGCGGACCCGATCTGAAGCAGCTCGAGAAGTATTCGGCTGTGCTGCTGGCGAAGTTGAATGAGGCGAAAAAGGACGGCGTCGTCGATCCCGACACGACGCTCATCACCGGCAAGCCGGAGCTCGGCGTGCGCATCGATCGCGAGAAGGCCGCGGACCTCGGCGTGCGCGTGCAGGACATCGCCTCGACGCTGAACGTGCTCGTCGGCGGATTGAAGATCACCGACTACTACGAAGGCGGCGAGCAGTACGAAGTGCACGTCCGCGCGGAGCACGAGTACCGCAAGGATCCGCAAGGGATTGCGCAGGCGCAGGTGCCGTCGTCGAAGACGGGCAGCGTGCAACTGCGCGACGTCGTGAACATGACGCCGGGCTCGGGCCCGTCGACGGTCAACCGCATCTCCCGCCAGCGCCAGGTGATGCTCATCGCCAACATGGCCCCTGGTCACTCCGCGCAGACCGTGATGACCATGCTGACCGAGGAGACGAAGAAGCTGAAGATGCCGAGCGAGTATCAGGCCGGCTTCACGGGCCGCTCGCGCGAGCAGACGCGCGCGTTCAAGAACTTCATGTTCGCGTTCCTGCTCTCGATCGTGTTCATGTACCTGATTCTCGCCGCGCAGTTCGAGAGCTGGATCCATCCGATCACGATCCTCCTCGCGCTGCCGCTGACCGTGCCGTTCGCGCTGTTCTCGATTCTGATTCTCAATCAGTCGCTGAACATCTTCTCGATGCTCGGCATCCTCGTGCTGTTCGGCATCGTGAAGAAGAACGGCATCCTGCAGATCGATCACACGAACCAGCTGCGCGCGCACGGATTGCCGCGCGCGCAGGCGATCCGCGAAGCGAACCGCGACCGCCTCCGCCCGATCCTGATGACGACGCTGGCGTTCGTCGCCGGCATGATCCCGCTCGTCGTCTCGAGCGGCACCGGCGCGGCGACGAACCGCGCCATTGGCTCGGTCATCATCGGCGGCCAGACGCTCGCGCTGCTCCTCACGCTCCTCGCCACGCCGGTGATGTACTCGGTGTTCGACGACATCGGCGCGAGGTTCGCGCGCCGGAAGGCGGAGGAAGAGGAGTTCGACGGAGCGCCGGCGTCCTCGCCGGCTGGTTAGGCGGCGTCTCGCCGCCGCGGGCGCCGGGGACGGCGCCCGCTCAGCCGCCGGGACGGCGGCGTTCCAAAGTTCGCATATAGGCCCGCAAAACACCGCCGTAGGCGTCATCGTGCTTGCTGTACGCGATGACTACGCCGTCGGGCGTGACGGCAATCGACGGCCGGAAGGTTTCCACGTCCGTGGCGATGGTGAAGGGCTCGGCGTCCAGCGGCTGGCCGTCCGCGGCGAAGCGGCGCACGCGGAGGGTGCCGGTGTCGGTGGTCCAGGCGGCGACGTACTCCGAGCCGTTCCAGACGATGTCGGTGGCGGCGACGTTGCTCTGATCGGAGACCTTGATCGGGTCGCCGAGGGACTCGCCG
>DATFHJ010000008.1:0-17542 GCA_035248585.1 Thermoanaerobaculia bacterium | reverse complement strand
AATCGGCCGATGGAGCCGGGGAGCGTGCACAATTTGTTGTTGCGCAGGTGCAGCTCGCGCAACCGCGGATAGTTGCAGTCGGGCAACGATTGCAGTTGATTATCGGTGAAGCGTAATTCGATGAGTTGCGGGAGATCGCACAATGCCGCGGGAAATTCAGCGAAGCGATTTTCACTGAGGTTGAGATAGCGAACCTGTCGCGGCACCGCGGGGAGCGCGGAGAGTTGATTGTCGTGAAGGTAGAGAAAATCGACTTCTTGCAGTTGGGCGAGCGTGCCGGGAACGGCGGTCAGCGCATTGTGGCCGAGGTCGAGGATGCGGACGTCCGGCGGAATGTCGTCCGGGAACGTCGTTAGGCCGCGCTCGGCCAAGAGAACCCGGATCAACGTTTCAGCAAGTCCAATACGGCGCTGGTGGCGGCGCGGATGCCGGTGCGAAGCGCGAGCGCCGGATCGGCGGGAGCGAATTTGCTGGAGTGCAATCCGGGCTGCGTTCCCGCGCTCAAGGCCGCGGCGTCGGCGGCGCCGATGACGAGCAGCGCGGTCGGGATCTTGCGATTGAGGCCGAAGAGACCGAAGTCTTCGCTGACCATCGCCGGATCGACCTCCACGACGTTGTCTTTCCCCAGCTCGCGCGTCATCGCCGCGGCCACGCGCGCCGTGAGCGCGGGATCGTTGTACGTCGCGGCGACGGACTCGTGATCGACGTGCTCGTAGACCGGCGCGCGATCGGCCGGCAATCCCGCGGCCATGGCCAGACCTTTCGGAATCCGCTGGATCGAGTCGAGCGTCGTCTGCCGCACGGCCGGATCGAACGTGCGTACCGTCAGATAGAGCTTCACTTCGTCGGGGATGATGTTGCGCTTCGTGCCGCCCTCGATTTTTCCGACCGTGACCACGGCCGGCTTCAGCGGCGGGCGCTCGCGGCTGATGATCGTCTGCAGCGCGAGGATCGTCTCCGCCGCCAGCACGACCGGATCTTTCGTCGTGTGCGGGGCCGCGCCATGTCCGCCGACGCCGCGGATCGTGATGTTCACCGAATCCGTCGCGGCCATGAACTCGCCGGCGCGATAGCCGATCTTCCCTACTTCGAGCGCCGACCAGTCGTGCAACGCAATCGCGTAATCAGGCGTCCCGAAGCGCGCGTACAAATCGTCCTTCAGCATCCCCTCGGCGCCTTTGACGACTTCCTCCGCCGGCTGGCCGATGAGGATCAGCGTGCCTTTCCATTGCGACTTGAGATCCGCGAGCAGCTTCGCCGTGCCGAGGAGCGTCGTCATGTGGACGTCGTGTCCGCACGCGTGCATCACGCCCGCATTCTGGCTCGCGTACGCGAGGCCGGTCTGCTCCGCGACGGGCAGCGCGTCCATGTCGCTGCGCACGAGCAGCGTCGGGCCGGCGCCGTTCTTCATCACCGCGACGACGCCGTAGCAGGTCGCGCTCGGGTCCTGATACTTGCCGACTTTCTCCGTCACCTCGTAGCCGAGCTGGCGCAGGCGCTGGGCTACGAATGCGGAGGTTTTGGCCTCTTGCATCGAGAGCTCGGGAGTGGCGTGCAGGGTTTTGTAGGTGTCGAGGAGGGTGTTCAGTTCGCGGGAGACGCGGTCGTCCAGGGATTGGGCGGAAAGAGGTAGGACGAAGAGGACAGATAGGACGGATAAGACGAATACGCGCTTCATGGGCGGCAGCTTACATCGCTTCTTCGCGGACGACGTCGTCGGCCATGGCTACCTGATTCTTGCCGTTCTTTTTCGCGAAATAGAGCGCGGCGTCGGCGCGGGAGATGAGCTCCGCGGAGTTGTTGCCGTCGTGCGGGTAGACGGCGACGCCGATGCTGACGGTGATGTGCAGGGAGCGGAGGAACTCGCGGCGCGCGATCAATTCGCGCAGGCGGTTCGCGGCGTCGCGCGCGAATTGCGCGGGCGTGTCGGGGAAGATGATCGCGAATTCTTCGCCGCCGTAGCGCGCCACGACGTCGCTGTCGCGCGCGTTCTGCATCAGCTCTTCAACGAGTCCCTTGAGAATCTCGTCGCCGACCGGGTGTCCGAACGTGTCGTTGATCTTCTTGAAGTTGTCGATGTCGAGCATGGCCAGCGCGAGGTCGTGCTTCGTGCGCGAGTGGCGATGAATCTCCTTCGACAGCGCCTCCTGAAAGAAGCGGTGGTTGTACGCGGGCGTCAGCGAGTCGATGAACGTGAGGCGCTTGATCTCCTCGTACTGCCGCGCCGACTGCAGCGCCGTCACGGCCTGCGTGGCGAAGATCTCGAGCGTCTTCACTTTGTCGACCGAGGGAATGCGCCGGTCGTGCGGATCGCGCACCGACAGATATCCGATCGTTTGCTCGCCAGCCATCAAAGGCGCGATGAGCATGTCGTTCTGATGCCACTCATCCGGCTTCAGGAACCCGTCGTCCGCGTCCTCGGGGTGCACGAAGAAATCGTGCTCGCTCTGCCGCAGCGCGGAGTGCTCGACGAAGTACGAGTTCGAGACGCGGAACTCCGGATTGAAAAACGCCTGGATCTCCGCGGACGAGACGTGCTTCTTGCGCACCTCGTCCCACACGTCGTCGAGCCCCGCGTGCGCGCGGCGCACGAACTCGTCGCGGCGCGCGTCGTAGAGCGCGAAGACCACGACCTCGAAGCCGAGGGCCTTGCGGATGGCGAGGGAGATGCGGGTTAGTGCCGCGTCGATGTCGAACTGTCCGATGAGACTGTTCGACACATCGAGAATCGTCGTCATCGTCGCGGCATTGCTCTCCAGCTGCACCGTCTTCTCGCGCATCTCGCGGCGCAGCAGCTGGTCCTGCAGCGACAGCGCCGTTTGATTCACGAGCAGCGTCAAGAGATTGAGACTGCCGGCCTTCAGGATCGACAGGTCTTCGGTCTCGAAGATGAGGATGCCGTAGATGACTTCCGGCGTCTGAATGCCGATCAACACCTGGATCGCGTGCGCGCTCGAGAGCGGGAACTTGCGCATGTCGCTCTGAAAGACGAACGCGCGGCTCGGCGCCGACTGCGTGAAGCCCGCGGCGTCGACCCAGCGAAGGATGTCCTGATCGGACGGCTGGCATTCGCCGAAGCGATAGACCGTGCCGGCGGCGTCGGGGTTCGACTCCCACGTCACCACCGCGCACGCTTTCATCCTCGCCAGCTTCGAGACCAGCGACATGAGGCGCCGCAGCGTCTCGTGATCGGTCTCGGCGGAAAGGATCTGCGTCGAGCTTTCGGTGAGGATGGCCAGCTCGTGATTGCGGCGCAGGAGGTCGACGTTCTGCTGCGACGACTCGATCTCGTTGCGCATCGAGTACGCGACGACGAGCACCGGCAGGAACGCGATCGCGAATCCGGTGACGCCCCAGCGTGCGAAGAGCATCACCTCGATGGCGACGATCGGAGTAATGACGAGCAGCAGCTTGCCTTGCGCGGTGAGCACGCGCCGGAAGTCGAGCGGCGTGTTGTCGTCTTCGAAGTAGCGGCGGATGGAAATGAACACGAGCTGCGCGGCGACGTAGCCGACGAGCAAAAGGACGAAGCCCGCCATTTTCGCGGCCGGCTTCGCGTCGCGCGCAACCGCGAGCGTGTAGAGCAAACCGACGACGCCGTACGAAAGCGCGAGCTGCGCGGCGTTGTAGTACGCGTCGAGCTCGCGCGGCCGGCGAAGCAGCGCGAAGGCAACGCCGCCGAGCAGGACCGCGGCAAAGGCGACGGCGGGACTGTGAAACGTGATCAGCGCGCCGAAGGCGATCGCGGACTCGAACCCGAGGGAGGCATCGCCGGCTTCGATGCGGAGAAAGCCCGCGATCAGCACGAGGACCGCGAAGAAGAGCGCCGCGATCCGTTCGTCCGGCGATTGCACGACCAGCGCGTAGACGAACAACGCCGCGGCGACGGCGATGACGCCGATCTTCCAGGAGCGAAAGAGTGGGGGGTGGGGCATAGTGAGGGGGATCCCGCGTGGATTGTACAGTGGAGCGGCGGGCTTCAGCCCGCCGGAAATCGCCGGCGGGCTAAAGCCCGCCGCTCCACTACTACAATGCGCCTCATGTCGTGGCAGCCCGTCATCGGCCTCGAAGTGCACGCGCGTCTTCTGACGCGCACGAAAATCTTCTGCGCATGCGCGACGGCGTTCGGCGCGCCGCCGAATACGAATGTCTGTCCCGTCTGCCTCGGCTATCCCGGCGCGTTGCCGGTGCTGAATCGCAAGGCCGTCGAACTGGCGATGCGGATGGCCCTCGCGACCGGCTGCACGGTGCACACGCGCTCGATCTTCGCGCGCAAGAACTACTTCTATCCCGACCTGCCGAAGGGCTATCAGATCTCTCAGTTCGACCAGCCGCTCGCGACCGCTGGGCGCGTGAACGACGTCCGCCTGCATCGCATTCACATGGAGGAGGACGCCGGCAAGCTGCTGCACGAGCGCGACGGCTCGCTCGTCGATCTCAATCGCGCGGGAACGCCGCTCATCGAGATCGTCAGCGATCCCGATATCCGCAGCGCCGATCAGGCGGTCGCGTATCTCACGCGCCTCCGACAGATCCTCATGTACACCGACGTCTGCGACGGCAACATGGAAGAGGGCTCGCTGCGCTGCGACGCGAACATCTCCGTCCATCATGAAGGAGAGCCGTTCGGCACGCGCTGCGAGGTCAAGAATCTCAACTCGTTTCGCTATGTCGGTCGCGCGATCGAATACGAGATCGAGCGCCAGATCAACGTGCTCGAGAGCGGCGGCAAGGTCGATCAGGAAACGCGGCTCTACGACGTCGCCGCCGGCGAGACGCGCGTGATGCGCACGAAGGAAGAAGCACACGACTATCGCTATTTTCCCGAGCCCGACCTCATGCCGCTCGAAGTCGAGGCGGCGTGGATCGAAAACGTCCGCTCGTCGCTGCCGCCGCTGCCGCACGAGCGCGCGCGGCGCTATCAGCGCGAATACGACATCACCGAAGTCGACGCCGAACAGCTCGTGGTCACGCGCGCGCTCGCCGATTTCTACGAAGCGGCCGTCGCCGAGTCCGCGAATCCGCGCGCCGCGGCGAACTGGGTGCGCAACGAAGTGCTGCGCGTGCTCAACGATCAGAAGATCGACATCATTGATTACAAGGTCACGCCGCCGATGCTCGGGCGTCTCATCAAACTGATCGACAGCGGCGCGATCGGCGGCAAGTCGGCGAAGGAAGTATTCGACGAGATGTCGCTGAGCGGCGACGCGCCGGATGCGATCGTGGAGCGCAAGGGTCTCGCGCAGATCAGCGACCCCGGCGCAATCCGCGAGGCCGCGCTCCGCGTACTCGAACGAAACGCGGCCCAGGTGGAGCAGTATCGCGCCGGCAAGGCGCAGGTGTTCGGCTTTCTCGTCGGGCAGTTGATGAAGGAAACGCGCGGGAAAGCGAAGGCCGAGCTGGCGAACGAGATCCTGCGCGAATTGCTGAGCCGTTAGAGATGAACAGGCGTCACGAAACGGCGCGAAGAGCGGTGCTATGATGCGCGCCGTTTCAGTGCCGTAATTCCCTCTAGGATAATCGACTTAGGAGGTCCTCCTTGCGATCCCTCAGATTCATCGTTGTGATTACTCTCGCATGTCTGTTGAGCGCGCCGGTGTTCGGCGCCGGATTCTCGATCTTCGAGCAGGGCGCGAAGGCGAGCGGCATGGCGGGCGCGTTCGTGGCCACGGCCGACGATCCGAGCGCGGTCTTCTACAACCCGGCCGGTCTCGCGCAGCAGCGCGAACTGTCGGTGCTCGCCGGCGCGACGTTCATCAACTTCACGAACGAGTTCAACGGCGATCCGAACGATCCGTTCACCGCCGGCACCGAGGCGAAGTACGACCGCCACACGTTCGTGCCGCCCAACGCGTATGCCATCCTTCCGATCGGACAGAACCTGACGGTGGGCATCGGCGTCTTCGCGGCGTGGGGCCTGCGCACCGACTGGGCCGACCCGTGGGTCGGACGCTTCATCTCGCGCGACGCCGATCTGAAGACGACGTCGGTCGAGCCGGCCATCGCCTGGCAGAGCGCGAGCGGCAACCTCGCCATCGGCGGCGGCGTCGAATATCGCCGCGCGCGCGTGATCCTCAATCAGAACCTCGCGCTGCCGTTCCCGAATCCGTTCACCGGCCGCATCACCGACATCGGCAATGCGCGCCTGGAGAGCGAATACGGCGACGACATCGGCTACAACGCCGGCATCCTTTTCAAGACCGACCGCTTCCGCTTCGGCGCGTCGTATCGCTCGGAGATGGACATCGACCTCGAAGGCAACGCCGACTTCACGCAGATCTCGACCGGCAACGCCGGCCTCGATGCGCTCGTCGCCGGCACGTTCCCGGTCGACGACAACATCACCACGACCCTTCCCTTCCCGGCGATCCTGGCGGCCGGCGTGGCGTTCATGCCGACCGATCGCGTGGAGCTCGAGTTCGACATCACGCACATGACCTGGAGCCGCTTCGAAGCGCTCGCGGTCGACTTCGAGAATCAGCCGGCGCGCAGTTTCGTGCGCGAGCAGGAGTGGAACGACTCGTCCTGCTACCGCCTCGGCGCGAACATCAAGGCGACGCCGGACTGGGACGTACGCCTCGGCGTGCTGTACGACGAGAACCCGCAGCCGACCGAGCGCGTCGGCCCGCTGCTTCCGGACTCCGACCGCCTCGGCGCGACGTTCGGCTTCGGCTATCACAAGGGCCCGTTCATCGTCGACGTCGCCGCGTTCATCCTCCACTTCAAGGATCGCAACACCAACGGCCAGAGCGCCGAGGGCTTCAACGGCACGTATCAGACTGACGCGACGCTGTGGAGCTTCAACCTCGGCTATCGCTTCTAAAAAGGAGATCCCATGAAACGCATCAAATTCGCAGCGGCAACACTGATCGCAGTTCTTGTCGCAGTCCCGATGTTCGGCGCCCGCGGCTCGGCGGATTTCTCGAGGCTCGTCACGCTGGGCGACAGCTACGGCGCGGGCGTGGAGAACGGCTCGCTCAACGAGCGCCATCAGACGTGGAGCTGGCCGGCGATCCTCGCCCGCCAGGTGGGCTACACGATCTGCCCGCCGAATGCGACCGCGGCCGACCACTGCTTCGCCGTGCCGCTGGTGTCGTATCCCGGCATCGGTCCCGACCTCGCGCTCGTGAATCTGGCGCCGACGATCGCGCCGGTGTCGACGACGAACGGCGCGCCGCTGATGAACACGTTCGGGCGGCCGTTCAACAATCTCGCGGTTCCCGGCGCCACCGTCGGCGCGCTGGTGGCGCTCAAGGGCAATGAGCCCGCGACGAACACCCCGACGACGTTCGGGCAGTTCATCCTGCGCGGCCTCGGCACGCAGATCGATCAGGCGAAGCTGCTCAACGCCAGCTTCGTCGCAGTCTGGATCGGCGGCAACGACTTCCTCGGCTCGGTGCTCTCCGGCACCGATCAGGGGATGACGAGCACCACCGATTTCAAGGCGCGTTACGAGGGAATGCTCGACTCGCTGATCGCCCAGCTGCCGAATGCCGGCATGGTCGTCGGCACGCTGCCGGACAATCCCGCCGGCGCCGCGATCCTGGCCACCGTTCCGCCGTTCATCGTGAATCCGACCACGCGCCAGCCGATCCTCGGTCCGAATGGTCAACCGATTTACTACATCGCCGATCTCGGCGGCGGCAACATCGGCCAGCTGCCGGCCGGCAGTCTCGTGCTGCTGACCGCGCAGGCGCGCCTTCAGACCGGCTTCGGATTCCCGGCCATTCCGCCGTTCAACGCGCTGCCGAACGCCGGCAAGCCGCTGCCGGCGTCGGACGTCATCACGCCGACCGAGGCCGCGGCCATCGCCGCGCGCGTCGCCGAATACAACGGCGTCATCACTACCGCCGCCTCCGCGCGGAACATCCCGGTCGCGGACATCCGCGGCCTGTTCAATCGCGTGACGGTGAACCCGCTCACGGGCGCCGGCGGCATCACCATCGGGCCGATCAAGGTGACGAGCTCCTACATCACCGGCGGCTTCTTCAGCCTCGATGGATTCCACCTGACCGACCTCGGCTACCTGCTCTTCGCGAACGAGTACATCAAGGCCATCAACAGCGGTTACGACACCGAGATCCCGCTGGCCTCGATCACGCAGCTCTTCGCGAACAACGGCGCGTTCTTCCCCGACGTGACCCCGCTGCAGCAGCAGGTGTCGCTGAACGAAGCAGCGTCGCTGCAGATCACGGCGATGTGGGCGCAGCCGACGATCAAGAAGATCCGATCCTTCCGGCTTCACTAGAAACAGCAAGGGCGGCCGCGAGGCCGCCCTTTTTCGTGGAGCGGCGGGCTTTAGCCCGCCGTTTTCTTTTCGGCGGGCTGAAGCCCGCCGCTCCACAACCGTTTGTTTGCTCTAGGTTCCCGCCGGCCTTCCGCGCGGCGACGGCTTCGAGATGTCGATCATCGCCATCCGCTCCTTCTCGTCGTACCAGCAGTGGAAGCGTTTGATGCCGGGCACTTCGATGTCGTAGAAGCGGAAGAAGCTCGGCACGTGCAGGGACGTCGACTTGTCCGACTGCCGGATCTTCGCCGCGCCCTCTTCTTTCTTGTCGAGCGGACGGATGCCGATCACCTTGCGCTTTTTGTCGTAGTAGAGGTTCGCACTGCTCTTGCCGCGGAGGCGCAGCATGTTCGCCACGGGCGATGGAAGACGGATGAGTCGCGACTGAACGATGGTGGCCGAAGCCGGGAAGCGTTCAAACTCGGGCGTCGGCTCCCACTTCTCAAAAGCCATCTTGCGACTCCTCACCCATCACAGACCCCTCTGGCGTAGGTGACATGATCATAAAATTTGGCAGCATTTTGTCAACAATTAATCGCACGTGTTTCGCGACGGGAAAACGTGAGTTCATGGAAAGTTTATTCTGAATTATTTGATAGTGTGCCCCAAAAAGACACATCTGCCGAGGCCGCTATTTCGAGGTAAGTCGTTGAGAAGAGAGCGGTTACCACGCCGGGATGCCGGCCCGGTCGAGCGCCTCGTTCTCCGTCGGAGAGGCCCGCTCACGAATGAAGGCGATGTGCGGAATCGCGGAGCACCACTCGCTTTCGCTCGAAATCGACTCCCGGAGCAGGCGGATCGTGCCGAGAAAATCGCCCGCCAGATAGGCGGCCTCGGCGGCCAGGCCGAGGTACGTGGCGCGGGCGCCGGCGGCCCGCTCGGCGCGCTCGATCAGCGTGTCGGGACTCACCAGTCCGTCCTCCACGATCTCGATCGCGTCGGGCGTGAGTCCGAACTCGCACGCGCAGAGGAAGAGCAGATTTCCTTCGAGCCCGCGCTTGCGCAGATGGCGGATGGCGTGGCGCTGGCGCAGGTAGATCAGCTCCGGCGGAACGAAGAGCATGATCTCGCGCCAGCGTGCGAGCGTCGGCGCCGCGGCGAAGGCATCGAGCATCTCGATCCATTCCGCCGGCGTTTCACTGAGCGAGTCGAGCAGCTCTTCGAGCTTGTCCGCGTCGACGCATTCCGGACGCGCCAGTGCCACGCGCGCCACCGCAGAGGCCTCCACGTTCATCCCCCGCGACGCGAGCAGGGAAACGAGCGGCAGCGCGCTCCCGCCGTTCAGCCACTGCTGTTCCGCGTGATGCCGCTCGGCGTCGTCGACGATGTGCATGGCGAGGCGTGCATGTTACTCAAGTCGGCTTGAACCTGCGATCGAAGTCCGCTCCCCGCTTGCGATCCCCGTTCAGGATCGCCGTCGTATCCGCGTAGATGCCATTCAGCACCTCGATCAGCTTCGCTTCCGCGTCGCGCTGCTGCTCGGCATCGAGGTAACGCTCGACATGCGCGCCGGCCATGATCGCGCGGAACACGGCCAGGTCTTCTTGCAACAGCTGCTCGCGCGGCACGGTCACGAAGTACTGCGTCTGATTGCGCGTCAGCGTGGCGTCGCCCGTCAGCGTGTCGAGGTAGCGAAGGTACGCGGCCAGGAACTGCGGCGCGTGGCGGAGGTAGAGGCCGTTGTTCGTATCCATCATGTAGCTGCGCACGTCGGCGTTCGCGGAGGCCACGATGACGTCGTCGCCGAGGACCGAGACCTTCGTGTGCAGCGAATTGCCGGCCGCGGACGTGTGCTGTTTCAGATACTCGTAATACTCGAAGCGCGCGCTGCGCACGGGATCGCGATGCACCGCGGCGTAATCGCTGAAGGCCTTGATCGAATGCCTCGCCAGGATGTTGACGATGTTGAGGTCCGTCGTTTCGAACGAATTCGTCAGGATCGTAACGGTGACGTTGTGGCAGTCGAGCGTGCCGTCCGTCATGTGGCCGAGCGTCTCGATCAGCGCGGACGACGGGTGGAAATAGGCCTGATGCAGCACGACACGGCGCGGATTCTGCGGCGTGGCCACGCGGCAGGCGTCTTCCAGGCCCGCGATCCAGAGATAGTGAATCTGCTTGCCGTCGACGGCCAGGCGAGCGTTGCTCGCGCCGTAGGTGCGCGGCCCGGGAGGCACACCGGGATTGTGGCGGAACGGCAGGTTCTCGATGTACGCGGCGAGCACGCCCGAATCGAGCGGAAACGGCGGCGTCGGATCGTCCACTTTCAGGAACGGATATTCGTTCCAGTAGCGCGCCGCATTCTTCGTCATCGCCTCGAGGTGCGCGGCCTCGCGCTCCTCGATCGTCAGCATGCGCGCCTGGAATTCGCGCTCGACACATTCCTCGTTCGTGCCGCACGTCTTCTCCGCGGCATCGCGGGCCGCGCCGTTGGCCACGAAATCATTCGGCGCGTGCTGGCGCACCTCGTCCGTCGTCGCCACCATCCGCCGGTAGTTCCACAGCGCGAGGAACGTCGACTCCACCTGCTCCCCGCCGGAGCGCAGCTCGGCGTGAACGTCGGTGTCCATGAAGATGTACTTGCCGACGAGCGGGTTGGGCCGCATGTGATACGAGTCTTCAATGTTCCGCCCGCCGATCTGCAGGCTCCTGTTGTCGACCAGCAGCAGCTTGTGGTGCAGAAAGTCCGTCACGTACTCCCAGTCGAGCATCGACCCCGCCGCGCCCTGGCGCTCGACCGGCAGGAAGGTCGTGAACGTGTCGTGAATCGGATTGAGCGTCTTGCCGTAGAGCGCGAACGCGAACGCGAGCTGCAGCTTCGCCGTCAGGCGGCGAAAGAAACTGCCGAAGCGCGACTGAAAATAGATGCGCGCCAGACGCGCGAGCTGCTGCTTCTGCTCGGGCGACGCCGTGCCGCCCGAGGCCTTGAGCTTCGAGAGATCGATTTGTTGTCCGCTCAGCACGGACGTGGCGATGATGCCGGGATCTTTCGCGTAGATGCCGGAGAGAAAGAGGCCGGAGTTGCCGACGTTGAGATTGGAGATCCCGAGCTCCGAGGCGGGCTTGCCGTCGATGCGCTCGTCGGCAAAGCGGCGGGCGATCTCCGCCGACTTCGCGGCGGCGCAGGTGTCCTGCCCGGGCGAGCCGACCTCGCCGCAGCCGATCGTGAGATACGCCGCGTCCATCACGATGTTGCGCGTCGGCCGGTTGTAGAAGCGCACTTCGAGACTGCCGGGACCACCGCGGGCCTGCTTCTCCAGCATCGTGAAGAGATCGAGCCGCTCGTAGTTGCGGTGATAGTCGAGGAGGAGTCGCACGCGCACGCCGCGCTTGACCGCGGCGAGCAGCTCCTGCGTGAACGCCGACGACGAGACGTCATCCGCGAAGATGAAGTACATCGCGTCGATGGACGTCCGCGCCGCGCGCACCGCATCGAGCTTCGCCCGGTACGCCGCGTCATTGCCTAACAGCACCTCGGCGTGCGCGACGTCCAGCGGCCCCGCCGATGCGTGCCGCACGATCGCCGCGTCCGCGAGCGGCCGCGCCTCGCGCGAATGCACGCACGCGCCGAGCGCGACGAGGCTCAGCGCCGGGGCGAGAAACCATCCGAGTTTCCTCATGGCTCCACCTCCGTCTTTATGGAAGATTGGAAGGTACGTTAGCACAATGAGGCGATAATGCACCCTCCCATGCGCCCTCTCCGCCTCGGTCTAACAACCGCCCTTCTCTTCGCCGCGGTCGCCTCCGGCCAGGTCACGAACTCGGACCGCTTCCGCGGGCACACGATGGTCCGCTCGATCAGGGACGAGATTCGCAAGTTCTATTACGATCCGAACTTCCGCGGCGTCGACCTCGACGCGCGCTTTGCCGCCGCCGACAAGCAGGTCGATGCGGCCACGTCGAACAGCCAGATCTTCGCCATCATCGCCCAGGCCCTGCTCGAGTTCGACGACTCGCACCTTTTCTTCCTGCCGCCCGCCCGCGCGGCGCGCGTCGACTACGGCTGGACGTACCAGGCCATCGGCGACAAGGTCTACGTCACCGCGGTGAAGCCGAAAAGCGACGCCGCGGCGAAGGGACTCAAGCCGGGCGATCAGTTGCTCGACCTCGACGGCTTCAATCCGACGCGCGCCGAGGCGTGGAAGCTGCGCTATCTCTACCACGCGCTGCGCCCGCGCCAGGCGGTGCAAGTCGTCGTGCAGAACCCCGAGGGCAAGCAATTCAAGTTCGACGTCGCGGCGGCCGTGACGCAGGGCAAGACGCGCGTCGACATGACCTCCGACAATGATTTCTGGTCGGCCGTGCGAGAACAGGAAAACGAGCGGGATCTGAGAAGCCACCGCTATACCGAAGTCGGCGACGCCTTCATCTGGAAAATGCCGCAGTTCGATCTCGACGATCACCTGGTGCACGAGATGATCCGCAAGGCGAACAAGTACAAGTCGCTGATCCTCGACCTGCGCGGCAATGGCGGCGGCTCGGCCGAGACCCTGCAGCGGCTCGCCGGCGCACTGCTGGGCGACGTCAAGCTCGGCGACCTGCGCAAGCGGAAAGACGAGAAGCCGCTGAACGCGAAAGCGTCCGCGAGCACGAAGTTCTCCGGGCCGCTGGTCGTGCTCATCGACAGCGAATCCGCTTCGTCCTCCGAAGTCCTCGCGCGCGTGGTGCAACTCGAAAAGCGCGGCACCGTGATTGGCGACCGCTCCTCCGGCTCGGTGATGGAGTCGCGTTTCACCACCTTGCAGGTGGGCGCCGACACCATCGTCCGGTACGGCCTGAGCGTGACCGACGCCGACCTGATCATGAACGACGGCAAGAGCCTCGAGCACACCGGCGTCACGCCGGACGAGCTCCTCCTCCCGACCGCCGCCGATCTCGCCGCCGGCCGCGACCCCGTCCTCGCGCGCGCCGCGAAGCTCGTGTCGGTGGACCTCGATCCGCAAAAAGCGGGGACGCTGTTTCCGGTGGAGTGGCGGAAATAGCGATCGCCCGCGTCTATGGTTTGCGAAGAAGGTTGCGGTACGCGCGGATCGCCGCACTGGTGGTCGGCTGGTCCAGCAGCGCGGCGAGTTGCGACAGATCGATCCCAGGCAGGACGAGACTCTCGCTCATCGGCTCGTAGAGCTCACCACGAAGCGCGTGAGCCGTGAGTCGACCGCGGCGCCAGATCCATACCTCGCGCACGGCAAGCTTGCGATAGATCTCCAACTTGTTGATGCTGCCGGACGTCCAAATCACCTCGATGGCGAGATCGGGTCGCGACGCCTCTCCGAACGTCGGGCCGAAAACATAGCACTCGTCCGGCTCGACGGCCCGCGCCACGGATTCGTCCTGGAGCGCCCATGATCCGAGCGTGGTGAAGTCGATGTCGTGCTCGAGACACCACACTTCGACCAGGCGGCCGATCACTCCCTTGAGCCCTTCGTGATTCGAGCCGGGACTCATGATCTCCAGAATCCCTTCCAGATACGCCATGCGTCGATTCGAGCGCTCGCCGCGCTCTTCCAGGGCGCGCTGGAATTCCGGCCACGAAACGCCGCGCCGGACCACGAAGTGATCCTCGTGCCGGCGCGCGTAACGGTCCGGCTTCGAAGCAACGGCTCGCACAAAATCACTATAGCCCACCATTCATCGAAAGTACGCCCGATCCAACGCCCGGTACTGCACCGCCTCCGCGACATGCGCGGATTCGACGCGCTCGCAGCCGCCGAGGTCCGCGATCGTGCGCGCGACTTTGAGGATGCGGTCGTGCGCGCGGGCGGAGAGGCCGAGGCGCTCGATCGCGGCGACGAGGAGGCGGCGTGATGAGGCGTCGAGCTCGCAGTGCTTGCGGAGGTGACGCGAGGTCATGTCGGCGTTGCAGCGGCGGAAGCGTTCGCGTTGAATCGCGCGCGCGGCTTCGACGCGCTCGCGGATCGCGGATGACGGCTCGCCGGGATCGATCGACGTGATCTCGTCGCTCGTCAGCGCCGCGACTTCCACCTGCAGGTCGATGCGATCGAGGAGCGGGCCGGAGATCTTCGCCAGATAGCGCGAGATCTGCACCGGCGAGCAGATGCACTCGCGCCGCGTGTCGTTGAAAAAGCCGCACGGGCAGGGATTGAGCGCGGCGGCGAGCGTGAAGCGCGAGGGAAACGTCAGCGTGCGCGCGGCGCGCGCGATCGTGACCAGGCCGTCCTCCATCGGCTGGCGCATCACCTCCAGCGTCTCGCGGCGGAACTCCGGCAGCTCGTCGAGAAAGAGCACGCCGTGATGCGCGAGGCTCACCTCCCCCGGCCGCACCGGCGTTCCACCGCCCGCGAGGCCGGCCGTGGAGATCGTGTGATGCGGCGCGCGGAACGGGCGGCGCGACAGAAGGCCGCTGCCGGCGGGCAGCAATCCCGCGACAGAATGGATCTTCGTCGTGACGATCGCTTCGTCGAGCGAGAGCCGCGGCAGGATCGTCGCCAGCCGCTTCGCGAGCATCGTTTTTCCCGATCCCGGCGGCCCGATCATCATCACGTTGTGCCCCCCCGCCGCCGCCACTTCGAGCGCGCGCTTCGCCTGCGCCTGCCCGCGCACCTCGGCGAAATCGGCGCCCTCGAGGGGCTGTTCGGCGGGACACCTCCACGCCGTCGGCTCGATGACGTTCGCGCCGCGGATGTGACTGAGCAACGAAAGCAAATGCGGCGCGCCGACGACGCGCATCCCCTGCACCGCCGCGGCCTCGTTCGCATTCGCCGCCGGCACGATCAGCTCGCGGATCCCAACTTCATTCGCGAGCGCGGCCGACATCGAGAGCGTGCCGCGCGCGGGAGCAATGGTTCCATCCAGCGAGAGCTCGCCGACGAAGACGCGGCCGGCGACGTCTTCGTCCCGCAGCATTTCTACGGCGTGAAGAATGCCGATCGCGATCGGGACGTCGAAGCCCGACCCTTCTTTGCGTACGTCCGCCGGCGAGAGATTGACGACGATGTGCCGCGACTTCGGGAAGAAGCCGCAGTTGATGAGGGCCGAGTAGACGCGCGAGTACGACTCGCGCACGGTCTGATCCGGAAGGCCTACGAGGCTGAATCCCGGCTGTCCGGACTGCCGGGCATCGACTTCGATGACGATTCGTACTGCATCAATTCCGAGTGTCGCGACACTCCATACTTTCGAGAGCATGGTGCGGTCGACCCGCGGAAGTCCCTACATCCGA
This sequence comes from Thermoanaerobaculia bacterium, assembly GCA_035248585.1. Lineage (GTDB taxonomy): Bacteria > Acidobacteriota > Thermoanaerobaculia > Gp7-AA8 > Gp7-AA8 > QHVT01. The sequence continues at coordinate 2,078 of DATFHJ010000008.1, read as the reverse complement.
GGCTACCTCGGATGTAGGTAAAACGCCACAACTTCCCACCGCAGGTGTCTGCGTCGGTGGGGAGATTCGCATGAACAGGATCTGGAGTCCCGTGGTGTTCGGGCTTGCGATAGCTGCACTCGCGTCGGCGACGTACATGCCCCGGAGTCAGGGCAGTCGCGGAGCGCGTTTGTTGCAGGTCGCCGCGCCCTCGGCCCTCGCGCCGGCGGCGCGATTCGATCGCTCGCAGTCGGCGGCGCTGTTCGTCGGCGTGCGCAAATTCACGAGAGACAAAACGCTCGACGTGCCGTTCGCGGTCGACGACGCGATCGATCTCGCCTACGTGTTCGCGCTCGATCCGCGCGTCGGCCTCGTGCCGCCCGAACGCGTCGTCCTCGCGCTCTCCGGCACGCCGTACAAACGCGAGTCGCAACGGCGGCTCGACGAATTGATCAGCGCCGGCGCGCAGCTCGGGCCCGCCGAGAAAAACGACATCCTCGCGCTCCTCCACCAACAGGCGGCGCGGGCGGGCCGCAACGGTATCTTCATCCTCGCGCTGGCGACGCACGGCTTCATGTCCGAGGGCAACTCGTACGTGCTTGGATCCTCATCGCTCTACCGCGATCCCGGCACGGCGATCTCCACCGAGAAAATGTTCGACATCGTGGCCACCACCGGCGCGCAGCGCTCGCTGTTGTTCCTCGACGCCTGCCGCGAGCGCATCACCGGCGCGCGTCCCGATCCGCAAACGACGGCGCCGGCGCTCGACCGCATGACGCGCGTGCAGGGACAAGTGGTGTTCTACGCGGCGACCGCGGGCAAGTGGGCGTACGACGGCGACGGCAACGGCGTGTTCACGAAAGCGGTGCTCGATGGACTGAATTGCAAGGGCTCGTCCGCGCACTGCATCGTGACCGTCGAGAGCCTGCGCCAGTACGTCGAGCGCGAGGTGCTGGCGTGGATTCGCGGGCATCGCGATCCGTCGATCGGCGCGGCGATCCAGGTCAACCTCGACGGCGACACGCACAACATGCCGCTGGCGAACTGCTGCCCGCCGTCGCCCTGAGCCGTCGCTCCAACCAGCCTTACGAGCGCCCGGCCGGCACGCGCAGAGAGTACGTCGCGAGCCGCTCTTCCGCCGAGCCGCTGATTCCGATCATCACGACCTGATAATCGCCCGCTTCGAGAAAGCGGCGCGGGACGAGAATCGAAAACGTGGCGTCGTCGCGCGACGCGAGCGCGCCGCTATTCCAAACCGTGCGGCCGTTGCTCAGGCGGTTGATGTCGATGCGGTACTGCGAGTGCGTCCCCTCGCCGATCAGCGGAATGACGAGCAGCACGGATTCGCCGCGTGCGGTCAGCTCCGTGGGAGTGCCGCCCGCGCCGCGGTGGCCGTCGGGAAAGAGCACCTGCTGCTCCCACACGACGCGCGGATCCGATGCGCGCTGGCTCGACTGCCACAGCATCACGCCGAGGGCCAGGGCGAGGGCGGCGGCGACCGCGGTCGAGATCCGCCAGAACTGCAGCACCCTCCCTCCCTCGGCGCGTTTGTTCCCGCGTTGTTGCAACGCGTTCCAGTGAATCGCGAACTCTGCGTCCGTCAGATAATCAGGATCTCCCGGTTCCGCACCTTCGGCTGGGAACTCCGCCGCCAACGTTCGCAGGAGCTCCGGATGACTCAGCAGGCGTTCCCGCATTCGTGTCTCTTCTTCGGGCGACAGTTCGCCGCGCGAATACGCGAGCGCTTCCTCGGCGGTGGGCGGCTCTCCGAAGTTCCGGCGCTGCTCGGCCACGAGCTGCTGATGGACCGACTCCTTATCCGATTTCGTGATCATGTTTCATCCTCCGGGAGCATGTCGTCGCCTCCCAGCCTCGCACGCAGGATGCGCTTGGCGTCGCGAAGCCGCGACTTCACCGCGTCCATGCTCGTGCGCAGCGCGCGGGCGATCTCGTCGTACTTGAAATCATCGAGCCAGAGCTGCACGCATTCGCGCTGCGCCGGCGAAAGCGAGGAGATCGCGTCATAGAGCCGCTTGCGCCGCAACGCCGCCTCCTGCCGCTCGGCATAATCGGGCTCCTCGGGCGCCGGCGGCTCGTTG
>DATFHJ010000007.1:0-2807 GCA_035248585.1 Thermoanaerobaculia bacterium | reverse complement strand
GCGGACCCCTCCTTCAGCAAGAGCCTTGCGGCCCCTTTTCACCTCTCGGTCTTATGCGGTATTAGCCCGAGTTTCCCCGGGTTATTCCCCACTAAAGGGCAGGTCATCCACGCGTTACTCACCCGTTCGCCGCTCGACTGGAGTATTGCTACCCCGCCTCGCTCGACTTGCATGTGTAAAGCACGCCGCCAGCGTTCATTCTGAGCCAGGATCAAACTCTCCAGTTTGAACTGAAAAATCTGAAGCTCTGACACCAATCGATGAACGACTGATGCTTTTTATTCGGATACTGCTTATGTGTGTTTCGAGATTCGCAAATGAATCTCAAAAGGAATCACGTTTGCCTTCGTTGCTTTCCTATTCAGTTGTCAAAGAACCGGCCTCACGAAAAGGGCGGTCAGATTGCCAGACCCTCTTGGCCGTGTCAAGCGAAATGCTTCCGTTGATTCACGAACTCATTTCGTCTGACCCGGACACGTGTATCCACGAGATGCTGCGGACGTGAAAAGAGCGAGGAGCGGTTACTGCAGGAGCCGGTGATTCTAGGTGCCGTGCGCGCCGTTTGTCAACTTCGTTCGCGCAGGGAACTCTATTAACTGATGTCGCGACCCGCTTATTTCGTCGCCTGGGTTTCGCTCGTAAGCTACTGCTCAGTCACGATTTAGGCCGTCAAAGATCACTTTCCCGCGTTGGGACATCCGATAACTCGGGAGGGATCATTCATATTCCGAGCCCGCGCGCCAGCGCGCTTCGCTTGAGCTTGCCGAGCGGCGTCCGCGGAATCGCGTCGACTCGATGCACCGCCCTGATCCGTTCGAAAGGCAGGACTCGCTCATTGAACGCGGTCACGATTCGTTCGGAATCAGCCGCCGCGAACGCCAGATGAATGACGTGGCCCAGCCGTTCATCCGCGGCGGCGACAATGGCCGCGTTAGGCTCGATTTCCGCCAGAATTCGGTCCAGTCTGCTCAGATCGACGGACTCTCCGCCGATCTTCACAAAGTCTCCGGAGCGCCCGCGTACGTGCAGGATTCTGCCGTCAATGCTGCCCAGATCGGGCGTAACGAACCAGCCATCGCGCTTGGGATCTTCGAAGTGTGGAGCGGCGGGCTTTAGCCCGCCGGGAAGCTGTCGGCGGGCTAAAGCCCGCCGCTCCACCATATATCCCGTCAACAGCGATTCGCCGCGAAGGGCAATGTGCCCAGCTTCGATGCGGGCTTCGATGTGGTCGAGCAGGACGAGATCGGGGTTGCCGGGCTTGGCCGTGGCGACCTGCGAAGCAGTCTCGGTCATTCCGTAGCTCGGCAGTAACGGCCAGCCGGCATGCTCGTCAGCAAACGCGCCACCGCCGACGACAATCGCCCGCAAAGACGAAGGCACGCGCAATCCGCGAAGGTCGCGCACCTGGGCAGGGACGAGTGACGCGAGGGTGACGCCTTCGCTATTGCAGAGAGAAACAAAGGAGTGAGGATCCCAGGAGGAAGCGATGACCCGCGCGCCGCTGAGAAATGCACGCGCGTAGATGCCGAGGCCGCCGACGTGAAACGTCGGCAGGACGCAGCACCAGACGTCGCGCGATGTCGACTCGAGATGGCGATTCACGGCCGCGGCCGACGCGAGAATCGCCTGCTTGGACAGTGCGACGAGCTTGAGCGAGCCGGTCGTGCCCGAGGTCGAGAGCCACACGTGCGCGCGCAGCCGCGGCGCGGCCGCGTACATCGTCTCCAGCCGCGCGCGCTCGTCAGCCGGCAGGCGCGGGTTCAGGAGAAGGTGCGTTTCGTCGCTTGCGAAGTCCAACATGGATGCCTGCCGCGATCACCAGCACGAACAGCGTGGCCACCGCGGCTTTCACGCCGTCGTCGAATTCCCTCGGCCGGTAGCGCAGCCGGACGATACCGCGTCCGGGCGGCACGAACACGCCGAGGAACGCGCCGTTCACTTTTACCGGCGGCATTCGCCGGCCGTTCCAGTACGCGCGCCAGCCCGGCCACCATTCGTCGCTCGAGACGAGGAGGTTCCAGCCGCGGCTCTCGACCGCGAGCTCGGCGTCGTTCGGTCCGTAGCGCGCGACTCGCACGTCGCCGCCCGCGGTGTCATTCGGAATCGCGCCGACTTTCGCCGGAACGTGATCGACGAACGCGCGCAGGCGATAGTCGGTGATCTCGTTCTTCATCCGCGCGAACGTCATTCCGTAATCGGCCTCGACGTCGAAGCGGCGGACGAAGAAGTAGCGCGGCAGCGCCCGGTCGCAGCGAAAGACCGCGCCGTCCGGGCCGCGATAGACCTCCGCGAGGTCATGGCGCAGCGGCGCGTCACCCGGCGGCACGTAGATGTAGCGGACGTTCAGGTAGTCGCAGAACGGATAGTGCGTCGCGCCGACGATCTGCTCGAATCCACTCGCGGCGAACCAGCCGCTGAAGAGCCGCAGGTACTCCGGCGTCGAGAACGGGCTGGTCGTCTTCACGTCTTCGAGTCCGTAGTAGCCGGGCGTATCCGGCAGCAGCGACCAGCCGCGCGCGACGATGCGGTACGGCTTCGTGTCCCGCTGCATCGCCGCGATCGCGGGCGTCACCGGCATCACGTCTTCCGGCGCCGCGGGCGGGTTGTAGCGCCAGGTCGCGAGCAGGAGATCGGCGAAGACGAGGAGCGTGGGGGCAAGCGGGCGGCGGGCGGCGAGCGGGAGAAGTGCGAGGAGCGCGAGTGGGGCCACAAGCTGGAAGGTTTCGAACGGCGTGATCCAACTCGGAAACGACGTGAGGAGAATGATGATGGCGACTGCGGCGGCGATCGCTGCCGCTTTCCAGACG
>DATFHJ010000006.1:0-7501 GCA_035248585.1 Thermoanaerobaculia bacterium | reverse complement strand
GCGGACCCCTCCTTCAGCAAGAGCCTTGCGGCCCCTTTTCACCTCTCGGTCTTATGCGGTATTAGCCCGAGTTTCCCCGGGTTATTCCCCACTAAAGGGCAGGTCATCCACGCGTTACTCACCCGTTCGCCGCTCGACTGGGGTATTGCTACCCCGCCTCGCTCGACTTGCATGTGTAAAGCACGCCGCCAGCGTTCATTCTGAGCCAGGATCAAACTCTCCAGTTTGAACTGAAAAATCTGAAGCTCTGACACCAGTCGAACGACTGATGTTGTTTATTCGGTATTTCTTGATTTGTTCTGAAGATTCGTTCGAGCGAATCTCAAAAGGAATCACGTTTGCCTTCGTTGCTTTCCTATTCAGTTGTCAAGGAACCGCTGCTGCTGATCGCGTCGGATCGATGCTGAGGACGACGTTGCTGCCTTTTCGTTCTCACCACCGATCCCGCGTCGGGATCATGAACAACCCGATGCAACCACTTGTTATTTCAACTGCTTACTGCTGATTTCGACTCGCGCTGTTTCGCGTCGGGATGGCTGTTAACTCAAAGAGCGGGGCGCTTATTTCAGGTCGCTCGGACGGGCCGGCTGAGCTTGCCGGTGTTTCGCGTGCGGACATGGGATAACGCAAACGCGCGCAGGACATTCCCGCCGTTAAGACTGAGCCGGTCGAAGCAACGCGAGCAATAGCCCGACGGCGAGCACGACAACGACCAACTGAGAGCCGATCGCTCCGCGCGTGCGCAGCGTGTCATACGCGAAACCCGCGAGCGCAGGTCCCACAACGCGCGCCAGCGCCGTCATCGAGCTCGATACGCCGAGGATTCCTCCCCGATGCTCCGTGGGTGCAACCTTACTGATGAACGCGCTCAACGCGGGATGGCAGAGTCCCTGCGCGAAACCCATGAGACAGGTTGCAAGGATGAGGTTGAAAGGCACTGACAGCAGGCCGAGCACCAGACAGCCGGCACCGATGAGGCCCGTCATGACGTCGCCGAATTTCAACGTGAGCCGATGGATCACGCCGAGTTGCAGGACGATCACGACGACGCCCATCAGGCCCATCAGATAGCCGATGTGTCGTGCGTCCATGTGATAGTCGTCGCGCCCGGCGAGGACGAGAATCGGGGCGAGCGAGGCGAGCGTGCACATCAGCACGGCGAGCGCCATTCCGCCGAGGCGCAGGACGCGGGTGCGGAAGAGGATCCGCCAGCTCTCGTTGTCGAGAATCGACCAGCCTTTGGCCTGGCGCTGCGAGTCGACGGAGAGCGACTCAGGCAGCGCGAAGATCGCCATGAGCAGCGCAATCGACGAGAGCGTGGCTGCCGCGGCGCCGGGCAGGACGTTCGGCCGCAGGGTGAGATCCGCGCCCAGGCTCGACAATAGTCCGCCGAGCGGCGGGCCGAGCACGAGGCCCAATCCGAAGGCCATGCTGATGCGGCCCATCTCGCGGGCGCGAGTCGATTCATCCGCACGATCCGCGATGTACGCCTGGGCCGCGGGGATGCTGGCCGAGGCGATGCCGGAGATGATGCGCGTGGCGAAGAGCATGGCGACACTGTTCGCGAGCGCGAAGCAGGAGAATCCGAGGACGTTGCCGAAGAGGCTGATCATCAGCACGGGGCGCCGTCCGATGCGATCGGACAGCCTCCCCCACACCGGCGAGAAGAGGAACTGCATGAGCGAGAAACTGCCGAGGATCAGGCCGAGGGTCATGCCGCTCGCGCCGTACTCCTTCGAGACGAAGGCGAGAATCGGCACGACGACGCCGAATCCCATCAGGTCGATGAAGACGGTGAGGAAGAGAACGCGTAGCGGCCACCGCGATCCGGCGGAGGTCATGCGCGGAGAGCACGGTGGCGCCCGGAAATGCGCGCGCCACTCCTCGGCGCGCGGCGGGCGGCCACCCGTGGGATCTGATTGCGCACCAGGGTTGCGAACAGCGGCTCGGCGATGGCGATCTCCTCGAGCACGCGGTCGCGTTTCGTGGGCGACATCTGCAGCAGCAGCGCTTCGATCCGCACCGCGCTGACTTCGTCACCGCCCTGCTGCCCCGCCTCGGCGAAGGCCTCGTGATGCTGCATGTCCGTACGCGACTCGCGATCGGCGTTCGCGAAGAGCGTGACCAACCCGCCCTCACCGACGCGCTCGATCGCCTCGCCGACTTCCGGCAGCCAATGCTCGAATACGCCGAGGTCGTACAGCATCTCCAGCTCGGCGCCGGCGCGATCGTCGTGAAAGAGCTTCACCAGCGTGCGCACGCGCAGGAAGCGCTCGCCGCGCTCGTGGCCGAACAGCACCGCCGCGCGGAGCGGGTCCGCCATTTCAGGATTCAGATGATTCAGATGAAGCTTGTTCGCCGCGGCGCGCACGATGCGGATCGCGCACTCGATCGGCGCGCAATGAATGGCGTTCCAGGCGATGATCACCGGCGAACGGCGAACCCACGACGCGTAGCCGCCCCACGGATCCTCGAACAGTCCTTCCGCGAGCGCGTGCTCGGCATTCCCCGCCACGAGCATCCGCGCCGCGACTTCATTGAGCGACGTCTCGGCGCTGAACGGCACGAGAATGCGATCGACGTTCATCAACCCGTTCAGCGAGAGCGCGGAGGCGTCGTGGAAAACCGACAGATCGACTTCCATCCCGCCGGAGTCCCAGAGAACTCCCCATCCGGCAGTCCACAACTGCTGATCTTCGCGGGCGCGCATCCGCGGATAAATGTATCTCGGGAGAAACCGAAGTTCGTCCCCCTCGAGCGCCTGGCCGATGTCGCAGACCAGCTGCTGATCGACGGGACGGTCGGCGAGGGCGATGAGGTCGAAGTCCCGCATTCTCAACGCGCTGCCGGTGAAGAGATGATCGAGTAAGGCCGGCGCACTCGACCCGCCGATGGCGAGCCGCGTGAGTCCGAAGCGATCGCGGAGCTCTCCCGCGACGAGCGAGAGGACACCGGACAGCCTCCGAACAGGCAGGGCTTTCATCCTGTGCATACGCGGTTTGAGTTTTCTTAAGGGAACCCGGTGGCGGATCGCTGACCAAGCGATGAGAATCACATGATATGTAAACGGCTACATCTTTTTCAAGACTAATTGCCAATCTCGCCGTACGAGCTCGGCGCTTTGGCCGAGAATTCCGACGAATGCGTCGAGCGCGCGGCCCGGCGCGCGGGCCATGATTCCCTCCGGCGCGGCGTCATCCACGAGCGCGTAGTCGTCGAACATCACGATGCCGCCGGGACGCAGCACCGTCCACGCGAGCACGGCGTCGACCAGCACGTCGCCGACTTTGTGCGAGCCGTCGACGTAGATGAAATCGAACTGTACGGGCTGGAGCATGCGCACCACCACCTGCGACGGCCCGATGAGCTTCGTCACGCGATCGGAGGCGCCGGACGCGGCGATGTTCTCGTCGAAGCGCGCCTCGAAATAGCGCAGCAGGATGCTGGCCATCGAAACCGCAAACGGATCGACGCAGGTGAGGCGGCTCGTTGGATGCGTGAGGATGTTGTCGAGGAACCAGCACGCGGACTGGCCTTCGAAGCAGCCGATCTCGAGCGCGCGTACGTCGGGCTTTCCTTTGAGATGGCCGAGGTCGCGCTCCCAGTCGCCGGTGTGCGTCGTGACCCAGTCGTACGAGAAGCGGTACTTCGGATTCGGCAACGGCGGGTTGTCGGCGTAGAGATCGTGCATCTGGCGCGAGAGGATCCGCGCCGCGTACTCCTCGGAGCCGCTGTCGATGAGGCGGCGCATGGCCATGACCATGACGAACCGCTGATCGTTGTGCTCCTCGGTCGTGATCGCGCCGCCCGCCAGTTGCTGCGCGAGCTCCTGCGCGCGGGCATCGGTCAACTTCTTGACTTCCTCGGCGATCGAATGCGTTACTGGAGCGGCGGGCTTTAGCCCGCCGGATTGTTCGGCGGGCTGAAGCCCGCCGCTCCACCCGAACGTGCGGGTCCACTCGGCGTGCAGCTCTCTCGCCTGCTTCGCCAGCCCCTGCTGCTTATCAAACTGCATCTCTCACATCTTTCCGACCGCGTCTCTCCGCGCGGATTGCTCCGCGGGTGACGGTCGCTGGTATTTGCGCGGGAGGATGACGATGAACGTCGATCCTTCGCCGGGCCTGCTCTCCACGCGAATAGTACCGTGATGCATCTCCACAAAGCGCTTGACGAGAGCAAGCCCCAATCCCGTGCCCTGCGGACGCTCGCCTTTCGCGCCGTGCGCCTGCCGGAATTCCTGAAAGATCAGCTCGTGGTCTTTCGGATCGATGCCGATGCCGTGATCGATGACCCGGATCTCGATGGCGCCGAGCGGGCCTCCCTCGGACGGCAGATGCCGCGCCGTCACGCGCACGACCGACTTGTCGCGCGAAAACTTCACGGCGTTGGAGATGAGGTTGTAGAGGATCTGCTTGATGTGCGTCGGATCCGCTTCGATCGCCGGCAGGTCTTCCGGAATCTCGACCTCGATGACGATCTCGCGCAGCGTGGCCACGCCTTTCATCACCGCGGAGATCTCGTTGGCGACGTGGTAGAGGATGACGGTCTCGGGCTGCAGCTCGCTGCGTCCCGCTTCGATCTTCGAGAGGTCGAGAATGTTGTTGATGTGGCCGAGGAGATACTCGCCGGAGGAGAGGATGTTCTGGAGGAAACGGACGTGCCGCGGCTCGATGCGGTGTGCGGCGTTTTCGATCAGCAGCTCGGAGAAGCCGATGATGGCGTTGAGCGGCGTCCGCAGTTCGTGGCTCGTGTTCGCGAGGAAGATGCTCTTGGCCTGACTCGCCGACTCCGCGCGCTGCAGCGCGTCCTCGACGAGCTTCTCGTGGCGCTCCGCTTCGCGCCGCGCGGCATCGGCCTCGATCCTGGCCGCCTCCGCCTGGCGCAGGGCTTCGACCGTTCTCTCTTTTTCCTCGGAGATCTGGCGCGTCCGCTCTTCGACGAGCTGCTCGAGATGGCGCGCGCGCTCGCGGCTGAAATGCAGGCGCATGTTGTGAAGGATGAGCAGCAGCGCGAAGACGGCGAGCACGAGCAGCGCGAGGAACCAGCGCGTTTCGTAGAAATGCGGCTTCATCGCGAACGGCACGGCGGTGCCGCTCCAGCGGACGCCGTCGCGCGAGGACTCGAGGAGGAAGCGATACTCGCCCGCCGGCAGATTCGTGTACGACGCCGCGCGCTTCGTGCCGCCGTCCATCCAGTTCTCGTCGTAGCCCTCGAGGCGGTAGCGGAAGCGCATCCGCTCGGGCGTGACGAACGTGACGCCGCTCCAGTCGAACTCGATGCGATCGCTGCCGGGCGGAATCGAGTGCAGCTCGTTCATGGCGGCGAGCTTGTTGTTGATGAAGACGCGCTCGATGATCGGCACGCGCGGCGGCAGCGGAATCGCGCGACCGCCGGCGAGCATCGACACGCCTTTCGCGGTGGCGAACCAGATGCGCCCGTCGCGCGAGCGGAGCGCGGCGGGGGTCGACGCGCCGTTGCACTGGCGGCTGCCGAGGCCGTCGTTCTCGTCGTAGAACCGCGAGACGATGTGCGTGGCAGTGCCGTCGGCGATCGCGTTCAGCTCGCGCTTCGACGCCGAGAACACGCCGCGTCCCGTGCCGAACCAAAGGCGTCCCTGCCGATCGTCGGCCACCGAGACGATCTTGTCGGTGCCGAGTCCCTGCCGCGTCGTGATCACTTTCGATTTGCCGCCGCGGAAGCGAATCAGTCCGTCGCCGTCGGTGATGACCCAGACCGTGCCGGGATCGTCGGCATCGGCTTCGACGCCGAAGAGGCGGTTCGACGGCAGCTCTTTCGGCGCCGCGTGCAGCGTGAATTTCGCGCCGTCGAATTCCGCGAGGCCGACTCCCGTCGCAAACCAGAGCCGGCCGTCGCCGGACTGGGCGATCGAGAGCGCGTAGCCGGTGCCGATGCCGGGACGCCTGGCGAAACTTTCGATGCGGCCGTCGCGATGAATACGCGTGACGCTGAAGTCGGTCGCCACCCAGACATCGCCGGCGCGATCCTGATAGATGTCGCGAATGCCGTTGTTCGAGAGACCGTCGGCGATGGTGAGGAGTTGCGAGCCGCGATAGAGGCCATTCGCGGTGCCGAGCCAGCGCGTGCCGTCGCGGCTCTGTTCCATCGCCAGGATGCCGGCCGGCGCGCCGGCGTCTTTGTGCCACGTGCCGTTGTCCGCGCGATACAAGCCGTCCGCGGAGCCGGCCCAGCGAACGCCGTCGCGGTCTTCGAAGATGGTGCGCACGAAGTCGTCTTCGAGTCCGTGCTTTCGATCCCAGCTGACGAACGCGCCGGCGCGCAACTGTTCGAGTCCGCCATTCGATCCGATCCAGAGATTGCCTTCGTCATCCTCGGCGATCGCGCGCACGGTCGGATTCAAGAGGCCATCGTTGATTCCGTAAGCGGCGATGCCATTGCCGCTGACGCGAAAGACGCCGTGGCTGTAGGTGCCGACCCAGAGGTTGCCGTCGCGATCGCGATGCAGCGCCGTGATCTGATCGGCGGGCAGTCCGGCGATCGGCTCGATGCGATTGCCGGCAATCCGCTCCAGTCCCGTCGCGGTGCCGGCGAGGATCGCGTCCGGGCCGTCGGGGATGAGCGTGAAGATGCGATTGCTGGCCAGTCCTTCGATGCGCTCCGCCGTTTTCGCACCGCGCCGCAAGCGATTCAAGCCGGTCGAGGTGCCGATCCAGATCGCGTCGGCCGACGCGGCGAGCGCGGTGATCGGCGTGACGGGCAACCCGAGGCTCACTTCTTCGGCGCGATCTCCGCGGACGCGCACCATCTTTCCGCGCGCGGTTCCGGCCCACACCGCACCCTCGGAGTCGATGGCCAGCCCGCCGATGCTGTCGGCGCCGCCGGGGATGGCGATGGTCTCGAAGCGCGCGCCGCGATAGCGCATCAGGCCCGCGTTCGTGCCGAGCCAGAGCGTGCCGTCATCCGCGCGCGCGATCATGCGGATGGCGATGCTGAGCATTTCCCGCGAGGTGGTCTGATCGAAGACCCGGAACTCCTCGCCGTTGAAACGGACGAGCCCTTCGTACGTGGCGAGCCAAAGGTACCCGTCGCGCGTCTGCACCACCCCGCGCACCGTCCCGTGCGGCAGCCCCTGCTCCACGGTCCACGCGCGATGGACGTACTGGTTGACAGAGCGGTCCGCCGGCAGCGCGGCCGCGTATCCCGCCCCGAACAGCGCAAGCGCGACGATCAGCCACCGAGCTCGGACGTTCATCCGTAAGTGCGGATCACGGTAAAACGGTTGGGGGCGGGGGGTCAACGGGCGTATTGTCGGAAAGTAAACGGAACCCCTCCGTTGCAGTCTGATTCGGCATGCTCACCGAGCTCCTCTTCGCAGTGACGCTCACATGGGTCCCCGGTTCCACCGTGCGAGTCGCGCAGCTCGTCGGCGATTGCGACTACGCCGCGCAGGCGACGAAGAACGGCCAGTGCACGCCGACCGCGAGCCGCACGGCGACGCGCAGCAAGGTCCTCGGCACGGACC
>DATFHJ010000005.1:0-6910 GCA_035248585.1 Thermoanaerobaculia bacterium | reverse complement strand
GCGCATGGACGCGCTGCGCGACGCGATCGCCGCGCGCGATCCGGTGGCGACGTGGCGCGCGGCGCATGCGTTCAAGAGCGGCTGCGCGAACATCGGCGCGCTGCGCCTCGCCGCGATCTGCGACGCGATCGAAAAGCACGGCCGCAATGGCGGCGTCGACCACGCGCAGCTGCTGTTCGCGACGCTGGAGTCGGAGCTGCCGGAGCTGACGGCGATGCTGGAAGTGGAGTATCAGGCCGGCGCGGGCCCGAGCCGGTAACCAAACCCCCGCACCGTGTGCAGGTACCGCGGGTTGTCGGGATCGCGCTCGATCTTGATGCGCAGGCGGCGCACGTAGACGGCGAGGATCTTTTCCGAGAGATCATCGCGCTCGCCCCACACCCGATCGATCAGCGTCTCCCGCGACACGCTCCGCCCGACGTTCTGCGCGAGGCAATCGAGGATCTCGAACTCGCGCGGACTCAGGCTCGCCGGCACGCCGCCCACGACCGCGTCGCGCAGCTCGCGATCGAGCACGATCTCGCCGACGCGCACGGCCGTGTCGCGCGCCGCGCTGCGCTCCTGCGTCCGGCGCAGTTGCGCGCGCACGCGGGCCACGACTTCAGGCATCCGGAACGGCTTGACGATGTAGTCGTCGGCGCCGAGCTCGAGTCCTTTCACGACGTCGCTGAGATCGCCCTTCACCGTCAGCATGATGATCGGGCTCTGCGAGCGCTGGCGCGTCTGCTTGCAGAGATCGAGGCCGTCGCCGTCCGGGAGGACGATGTCGAGCAGATAGAGATCGTAGGGCTGGCGCAGCGCCGCCGCGCTGGCGTGCGCGAAGGTCCCGAATGTTTCGACCGCCAAACCCTCCGCCGTCAGGGCCGCCTCGAGGAGCCGGCGGGACATACTGTCGTCGTCGAGAACGAGGATTCGCGGCCGCGGATCGACCGGTGCCACGCCGCGATTATCTCAAGTTCACAGCGTGGCGGCAGTAAGGAAATCGCGCAATTCGTCCGGACGGACCGGCTTGGCCACGATGCCGTCGACGACCGACTGATCGACCTGGCTCAGCTTCAGGTTGCGGATCGTCGACGTCACGAACACGCGCCCCGGCCGTTTCGAAGAGGCCGCGCGCACGAAGTCCAGCACTTCCCAGCCGTCGAGCCGCGGCATGAGGAGATCGGTGATCATCGCCGCATAGCGGTTCGCCTTCAGCTGCCGCACCGCCTCCGCGCCGTCGACGGCCTCGTCGACCTGGTAGCCCATCTCCTCAAGCACCGCGCGGAAAATCCGGCGCGAGAGAGGATCGTCGTCGGCGACGAGCGCGCGCGGACCCGATGCCGGACGCACGTTCCTATTCGCCAGCGCCATCGCGAGCTCGCCGGCGTTCTGATAGCGCGCGGACGGCTGCTTCTGCAGGCAGCGATCGACGATCGCCGCGAGCGCCGGCGTCACGCGCGTGAGCGGCGCGTGCGGGCAGGAGATCAGCTGGATCAGCACTTCCATCACCGTCTCGACGCCGCCGCCGAACGGCAGGCGTCCCGAGAGCATTTCGTAGAGGACCACGCCGAGGGAGAACACGTCGCTTTGCGCCTGCACCAGGCGACCCTGCGCCTGCTCCGGGGACATGTAGGCGGGAGTGCCGAGGACCATGCCGGCCTGCGTCATGCGCGCCTCGGCGAACGGCGCGATCTCGCGCGCGATCCCGAAGTCGAGCACCTTCACGCCGCGTGAGGAGAGCATGATGTTGTCGGGCTTGAGGTCGCGATGCACGATACCGGCGGCGTGCGCCGCGGCGATCGCCGACGCGACCTGCTGCATGATCTCGATCGTCTGCGCTTCGCTGAGCGACCCGTCCTCGATGCGATCGGTGAGCGGCACGCCGTCGACGAGCTCCATGACCAGGAACATCTGCCCGCTCTGCTCCTCGACGGAGTAGATCGTGGCGATGTGCGGATGGTTGAGCCGCGCCGCCACGCGGGCCTCGCGCAGGAAGCGCGCCCGGAACTCCGGGTCGGCGGCGGTCTTCTCCGGCAGGATCTTGATCGCTACCTCGCGCGCCAGCCGCGGATCGACCGCGCGCCAGACCTGGCCCATCCCGCCGGCGCCCAGCTTCGAGAGCAATTCGTACTGACCGATCTTCACGCGGATGAAGATAGCGGCCGAAGGTTAATGAAAGATTTCTTCCCGGAAACGGTACATTGACAGCCATGCAACCCGCAGTCACGCCCCCGCCGCCGCCCACCCCGCCACCGGCCGAGCGCCCGCGCTCGCGCATGTCGCTGAAGTTCCTGATCGTGCTGGTCCTGCTGCTGGCCGTGGCGTTTTTCGTCGGCTACGCGCCGCCGGCGATCCAGGCGCGGAATCTCAGCCGCACCCTGAACGCGACACAATTCGAGCTGCGCCTGGCGAACCTCGAGCGCCGCCTCGGCGTGGCGGCGATGGAAGCGCAGCGAAACAACTACGCCAACGCCACCGCCGGCGCGCGCGAGTTCTTCGACGGCTGCGCCGCCCTCGCGCAGTCCGAGTCCTTCGCCGAAGAGCCGCGCACGAAAAACGCCATCGCCAGCTACGCCGCCCAACGCGACGAGGTCATGACCCAGCTCGCCAACGCCGACCCGCTGGTGAAGGAGCGGCTGGCGAGCATGTATCTGGCGGTGGATGGGGTGTTTACGCGGAGGCAGTGATTTTGGTTGCCCGGGTGACCGGGCAACCCACACAAGGCACGACAACTGCTGCGCCCCCTTCGCGTGGACATCTCCGCGCGCACCGCGCTCCGCACCGCCGCGATCGTCTTCGCCGTCCTGATTGCGCTTCGCTTTCTCTGGATCGCGCACGCGATTTTCTTCGTCGCGTTCCTGGCCATCCTCCTCGGCCTCGCGCTCGCGAAAGCCGCGGACTGGCTCGAACGGCACCGCGTGCGCCGCAGCATCGGCGCGCCGGCGACGCTGCTCGGCGGCATCCTGATCTTCGCGCTCATCGCCATGCTGGTCTGGCCGTCGATCCGCAATCAGACCGACGACATCACGCGCGAGCTGCCGAAAGTCTTCAAGTCCATCGACCAGCGATTTCATCTCGCGCCGCTGATCTCGAAAGAGCTGCGCGGGATGACGCGCATGCTCTTCCCCATCTTCTCCTCGGTCATCGGCGCCGTCGGCGGTCTGGTGCTCGTGCTGTTCATGGCGATGTACATCGCCATCGAGCCCGATATCTATCGCAAAGGCATCGTGCATCTCATCCCCCATCGCGCACGCCCGCGCGCCGACACCGTCCTGGCGACGCTCGCCGACACGCTGCGGCAATGGCTCATTGCGCGCCTCCTGGCGATGGTCGCCATCGGCGCCATCACGGGCCTCGGGCTCGCGCTCCTGCGCGTGAAAGCGGCGGGCGCGCTCGGCCTGCTAGCCGGCGCGCTGGAGATCATCCCCTTCTTCGGCCCGATCGTCAGCGCCGTGCCGGCCGTCGGGGTGGCGCTCGTCGACTCGCCGCAGAAAGCGATCGGCGTCATCGCGCTCTACACGATCGTGCAGCAGCTCGAAGGGCACGTCATCACGCCGCTGATCCTCCGCAAGCGCCTCGACATCCCGCCCGTGCTGACGATCGTCTCGGTCTCGTCGATGGGCCTCGTCTTCGGCGTCATCGGCATGCTCATCGCCGAGCCGCTGCTCGCGGCCGTGCTCGTGCTGACCAAAATGTTGTACGTCCAGGACGTCGTGCACGACGACGTGTCGGTGGGAAAGTCGTAGCTCATCCCGCGATCACGGGCAGGCAGAGATCCGTGTGGTTCAGCCGATACCGCACGTTCACTCGGGTGGTGTGATAGATCTCGACCGCCGGCAGACCGACCAACTGGTAGCCGCGGAGCGCCAGGAGCCGCGGGAAGATCGCGGCGTAGGCCGCCGGCAGCGTCTCGTACGGTCCGGCATGGGTGGTCACGGCGAAGGGACCGCCGGAGAAGCGCTGATAGGCGATCTCTCCCTCCGGAGCGAACGGCTCCGGCACCACCAGCACGGCGTCGAAGCGCAGCCGTTCGGGCGGAGTCGTCCCGGGCGCGTCATGCCCGATCCCCATCCACACCCGAGGACCGGGGACGCGGTGCCGGCTCGCCCACTCCTCCAGCTCGTCGAAGAGGCTTTCCGGGACCGACTCGTACGGACCGACGTGCCGGCGGAACGCCAGGTGCGCGGGCCGCAGCGGAATGACCTTCGTCGCCGAGATCTCGAATGCCGGCGTCGCCTCGGAGCAGTCCTCCCCGGCCGACTCCTCCCGCGCGCCGACCTGACCGCGCACCCACTCCCGATAGTCGCTCGGCACTTTGCCGAAGCGCCGGCGAAAGGCGCGGAGAAAGGTCTCGTGGCTCTGGAACCCGCACTCCAGTGCGATGTCGAGCACGGTCGAGTCGTGCACGAGCAGGCGAAAGGCGGCGCGTTCCAGCCGGAGGCGCGAGGTGTACGCCTTCGGCGTCTCCCCGATCGCCGCCTTGAAGAGGCGCTGGAGGTAGAACGGCGAGAGCCCCGCCTTCCGGCCGAGCGCATCGAGACCGAGGTCGTCTTCCAGGTGCGCCTGAATGTGGACCAGCAGCGGGAGCAGCGTCTCCCAATCCCCCGTCACGCCGGCACCGCAACCTCGGTCCGGTGGACACTTCGGGCTCCGAGATGGCACGCCACGAACTTCAGGAGATAGCTGGCGGCCGTGAAGCCGAGGATGCGGGGAGAAGGGGTCATCGAGAGGATGAGAGCGAAGTCGACGAGCACGAACAGGCCGAAGAGGGCCATCGCGGTCGGCCAGGCCTGGGAGATGCGGACGCGCGAGGCGATCCAGCGGCAAACGAAGTAGAAGATCGGCGTCCCCGCCAGCAGCGACACCCACGGGCCCGCCATCTGCGCGTAGCGCTGGTAGAAGGCCGGCGTCTCTCCCGGATGCACGAGATAGCTGTAGAGGGCGACCCATGCGAACGCGGCGGCGAGCTGGGCGATCTGCGCGACGACCATCCCGCCGAGCGCGGCGCCCCATCGGATGTCTTTCGATTTCATGCGCCGAGGATACCGGCGGCAATCGCCGCGTGTCTTGACGTTTCTTGCGTTCAGGCGCCGCACGTGCAGTGCGATTCGCGTATGAAACGGGATGTCGTCGTCGTCACCGGCGCGTCGGCCGGCGTGGGCCGCGCGGTCGTGCGCGAGTTCGCGCGGCGCCGCGCGAAGATCGGCCTCATCGCCCGCGGCATGGACGGCCTCGAAGCGGCGAAAGCCGAGGTCGAAGAGTTAGGCGGCGAGGCGATCATTGCGCGCGCGGATGTGGCGAAGCACGACGAAGTCGAAGCCGCGGCGCAGGCGACGGAAGACGCGTTCGGCCCGATCGACATCTGGATCAACAACGCCATGGCCTCCGTGTTCGCGCCGATCCGCGAGCTGACTTCGGAGGAGCTGCACCGCGTTACCGACGTCACATATCACGGCGTCGTGCACGGCACGATGGCGGCGCTGCGGCGGATGCTCCCGCGCAACCGCGGCAAGATCGTGCAGGTCGGATCCGCGCTCGCCTATCGCGGCATCCCGCTGCAAGCCGCGTATTGCGGCGCGAAGCACGCCATCCAGGGATTCAACGACTCGCTGCAGGCGGAGCTGATTCACGACGGCAGCAAGGTCGGCCTGACGATGGTGAACCTGCCGGCGATCAACACGCCGCAGTTCGATTGGGTGCTGAGCAAGCTCCCGAACCGCGCGCAGCCGGTGCCGCCGATCTTCCAGCCCGAAGTCGCGGCGGATGCGATCGTGTGGGCCGCCTATCACGACCGCCGCGAGCTCAACGTCTCCTTCCGCACGAGCGAAGTGATCATCGGCAACGCCTTCTTCCCCGCCCTCGGCGACCGCTACCTCGCGAAGAACGGCTACGACGCGCAACAGACGAACGAGCCCGAGCCCCCGAACCGCCCGCACAACCTCTGGGAGCCGCTCCCCGGCGATCACGGCGCGCACGGGCGATTCGACGATCAGGCGAAGCCGGAGAGCCTGTCGTTGACGATGAATCTCAACCGCGCCCCGCTCCTCGCCGCGGGCGCGGGCGTGCTGTTGGGAATCCTGCTCGCGCGGCGGCTGTAGTTTTCGTCCGTGTCCGAGTCTCTCGTCACGATCGCCAGCTACTGGTTCCTCTCCGACGCCATGGTCGCGCAACACGCGCTCGACGCGGCGGGGATCGAGTCGGCGATTGCCGAAAGCGCAATCCGCGGCGTGAAACTGCGCGTGAATCAGACCGACGCGTTGCGCGCCGGCGCCGTCCTCGACTCATCGTGCGAGACGCTCGAAGAGATCGGCGAAGCGGACGAAGAGCGCGACCGCGCCGACGACGCCTGCCCCGCCTGCGGCTCGATCGAAATCGTCCGCAACTCCCGCGTGCTCCTCTTCGCCACCATGGCCGCGCTCTTCCTCGGCGTGGGCATCGCCATCGGCGCGACCGAGGCCGGGTTCTTCGGCGCGCTTGCGGCGGGCGTGATGCTGTTGATCTCCGACCGGCACAAGTGCGCCGAGTGCGGGGAGACGTGGAACTGAATCGCCTTCTACCGCCAGTTCGTAACGACATTCATGCGCGGGCCGCGGTGCGCCGCGGCGGGCTCGATGAGGAGGAGCCGCTGCCCATCGCGCGTGACGAGGTACTGATTGCGATCGCCGGTCACCGTGGTCGGCGTCAGCTCGCTCAGGAAGAGCGGCTGCGGATCGCCGCTCGCAAACTCAGGATCGCGCTTCACGGCAACCGCATTGATTCTGCCGTCCGGTCCCAGATAGAAAATCTCGCCGCCGTCGCCGCGCCATTGCGCCTGATCCCCTCCGGCCGCCGACACCTGCCATTTCGCACCCGTCGGCGGAAAGGGCTGCACGAAGACCTCGCTCTGCCCCGTCTCGTCGGAGGTGTACGCGATCAGGCGTCCGTCGGG
>DATFHJ010000004.1:0-31777 GCA_035248585.1 Thermoanaerobaculia bacterium | reverse complement strand
GGTCCTCCTCGTCGGCGCGGGGCTGATGCTGCGCACGTTCGCGAATCTCATGCGCGCGGACGTCGGGCTGAGCACGGACGGGCTGATCGTGACGCGCGTGCTGCTCGACCCCAACCGCTTCCCGGACGGAGCCGATCGGGTGGCGTACTTCGCCCGGCTCGTTCCGCAACTGCGCGCGATTCCGGGGGTGGAAAACGTCGCGCTCACCACCGGGCTCCCCCTCAACGACATGAACTTCGGACCGACGCGCCCGTATTGGCGGGAAGGCGAGACTCCTCCGAAGGGGGGCGGCCGCAAGGTGCGTTTGCAGATGATCTCCCCCGGCTACTTTGCGACGACCGGAACACCGCTGCTGACGGGACGCCCGTTCACGGAGCGTGATGACCAGAACGCGACGCCGGTGGCCATCCTCAATGAGACGCTGGCACGGCAGCTTTGGCCGAACGAGCGCGCAGTCGGAAAACGAATCATCATCGACTACCTGGCGCGGGGTCCGTATCCGTACGAGGTGGTGGGGGTCATGCGTGACGCCCGCTCGGAGTCGTTGCGCGACGATGCGGAGCCCGAGATCCGCCTGCCGCACGCGCAAGTTCCCTACAACCGCGTCAACGTCGTGATCCGCGCGTCGAAACAGATCGATCCGCGTTCGCTGTTCGGTGCCATTCGAGAGGCGGCCCGCCGCGTCGATCCGACGGAACCGGTGCACAGCGTGCTGCTCATGTCCGATCTCCTTCGCTCCGCCACGGCGCGCGAGCGATTCACGTTCGCGGTTCTGGGGGCGTTCTCGGCGCTGGCGCTCGTCGTGGCGACGGCCGGACTGTACGCGGTGGCCGCGGCATCCGTCGCGCGGCGTACGGCCGAACTGAGCATCCGTGCGGCGATCGGGGCATCCCATCACGATTTGCTCTCGATGATCCTGCGCGAAGGCGCGCGGCTCGTCGTCGCCGGAATCGCGGCGGGCGTCGTCATCGCGTTCGCGCTGAGCGAGACCTTGCGCGCGCTTCTCTTCGGAGTGGCACCCTTCGATGCAACCACCTACGCCGCGGTGGCGGCGCTCCTGCTTTGCGCGTCGGTGCTCGGGATCCTCAGTCCGGCGCGGCGCGCGGCGCGGACGAACGCGGCGGCATTGCTGCGCACATGAACTAAGCGATCGCGAATCGGTTGCGGCCTTCGTTCTTCGCGCGATACAGCGCTTCGTCGGCGCGGTGGATCAAGGCGTCGAGCGTGTCGCCGTGGCGGAAGCCGGCAATGCCGATACTGATCGTCATCGCGCTCTCGTCGGCGATGGCCGTGCGCATCCGCTCCGCGACCACCGCGGCCTCGGACGACGTCGCGTGCGGCAGCAGCACCACGAACTCGTCGCCGCCGTAGCGCGCGAAGATGTCGGAGATGCGGAGGTGCTCCTGCACGACGCGCGCGGCGCGCTTGAGCAGCTCGTCGCCGGCGTGATGGCCGCGGGTGTCGTTGGCCTGCTTGAAATGGTCGATGTCGAAGAGCATCAGCGACAGCGGCCGGCGATAGCGCGCGGTGACGGAGAGCTCGTGCTCGGCCAACTCGAAGAAGTGACGGCGATTGATCGCGCCGGTCACGCCGTCGACGCGCGAGAGCTCGCGCTCGCGCTCGAGCGCCAGGACGAGCTCGCGGCCGGCGCGCTCCATCTCTTCCTTCGCGCTGCGCAGCTCGCGCTCGGTGGCGGCGAGAATCTGCTCCGCGCGCTTGCGCTGCGTGATGTCTTCGTGCGCGACGACGATGCCGGGCCGCGCCGCATCCTGCAGCCGCGTCGCGCGCAGGTGAAACCAGCGCTGCTCGGCCGGCGAGTGACACGGATACTCGATCGAGAACTGCCTGCTCGCTCCCTCCAGCATCGCCCGGAGACCACCCACCGTTTGCTGCAGTTCATCGTCGTCCGTCTGCTGCAACGCCTCCTCGCAAATCGCCAGGTAATCGGAGCCGACGTAGCATCCTTCGTCCTTCGCGTCGTTCGCGCGCGCGAAGCGGATCCAGGCGTCGTTCACCGCGACGATCGTCCCCTGCGCGTCGAGCACGGCGATGTTCGCGCTCAGCGCATTGAGCACATCGCGCGCGAGCGCGTCCTGCAGGTCCAAGCCTTTCACGAGCTCCATTGTGCGTCCGTGATAGCGTTTTCAGATGGCAAATTCGGAAGCGCAACTGCGCGTCGATCTCGCGGCCTGTTACCGGCTGGTGGCGATGTTCGGCTGGGATGACCTGATCTTCACGCACATCTCCGCGCGCGTGCCGGGGCCGGATCATCACTTCCTCATCAACCCGTACGGGATGCTGTTCGACGAGATCACGGCGTCGAGTCTCGTGAAGATCGATCTTGACGGAAAGAAGGTCGAGCACAGCCAGTACGAGGTCAATCCCGCGGGCTTCAACATTCACAGCGCGATTCACTCCGCGCGCGAGGACGCGAAGTGCGTGCTGCACGTGCACAGCCTCGACGGCATCGCCGTTTCGGCACAGCCGGACGGAGTACTGCCGATCTCGCAGCAGTCGATTTTCGTGCTCGCCTCACTCGCCTATCACGACTACGAAGGCGTGGCGCTGAATGAAGACGAGCGGCCGCGGCTCGTGCGCGACCTCGGCGACAAGAATTTCCTGATGCTGCGCAATCACGGCCTCCTCACCGTCGCCGACAACATCCCCGACGCGTTCCTGTTCATGTACCTCTTCCAGGCGGCGTGCAAGATTCAGATCCGCGCGCAGACGGCCGGCGGCGCGAACCTGATCCCGATCAATTCGCGCATCATCGCCGGCGCCACCGCGCAGGCGAAGCAAGTGACGCGCGGCCTCGGCGGGGCACTGGCCTGGCCGGCGCTGCTGCGCAAGCTCGAGCGCAGCGATCCTTCGTTCAGGTCGTGAAGCGGGCGGAGAGCGCCGCGAGGTACTTGTCCAGCGTCGCGGTGTGTCCGAACACGAAGCGCGACATGAATCGAAAGATTACGTTGGACACCTCGCCGCGCTCGGTGATCGTGAGCCGCGTGGCGTTGCCTTCGGGAACGAGCGCGTACGTCCACGAGCCGGAGTAGCCGAGGTCGCGGTCGGCGATCTCGGTGATGAGCAATTCGTTCGGCGTCTGTTGCTTGATCTCGTACGTGACGGCGCCATGCTCGCCGTGCTCGCGAAAGTGCGTGGCGTCGAGAAGCTCGACGCGCTTCACGTCGGGGCGCCATTTCGGTGCGGAGGCAAAGTCGGTGAGGGCGCGATAGACGTCGGCGGAGGGAGCGCTCACCAACGTCGAGCGCGAGGCTTCGTGGCGCTTGGGAAGGGACGCTCCGATTAGGACGACTAGGACGACGACTAGGACGAAAAGACTTAGGACGACGAGTAGGACTTTCATGATTCCTCCGCTTTGCGTAGGGCGCGCGCGGCGCGCGCGAGCAGGGACAGGCCGTGCACGGCGGCGGCGCGTTCTTTCGGGTCGAGCGACTGCAGCAGCGCGTGCACGCGCTCGCGGTCGAGCACGGACGTCGAGGCCATGGCCTCGGCGCCGCGCTCCGTGAGCGTCAGCTCGCGGCGGCGCTTGTCGTCGGCGGACGGCGTGCTGGCCAGGTAGCCGAGCGACTCGAGGCGCGCGATCGCGGCGGACAGCGTCGACGGCTGCACGCCGAGGTGTTGCGCGAGTGAGCGCGGACTCGTGGGGATGCCGCGGTCGAGATGCGCGAGGATCGACGAGTCGTGCGCGGAGAGCTGCCATTCGGTCGACGCCGCACGCACGTGGTCGACGTGGCAGGCGAGATAGATCTGCGGATAGAAGCGCAGCACGTCGCGCACGGCATCGTCATCGACAGGCATGCGCTCATTCTGCGGACGCGCAATCGTTCGTCAAATCGAACGAATCGTCTCCAGCACGCGCGCGACGCTCACGCCCGGCGCGGCGTCTTCCGGCTGCCAGCGCAGCGTGCTGCGCGAGCGTTCGAGCAGGCGCGCGGCGTCGGCATCCACTCCGGCGAGCCAGAGCTCGGGCACTTCCTCGGCGAGGCGTTCGAAGGCGCGGAGCGCGGCGAAACGGATCTCGTGCGCGTGCGCGAGGTCGAGCACGACGAAGCGCGCGGACTCGGGGACGATGCGCTCGACCTCCTCCTCGAACGGCGCGACCGCGGCGTAGTGGAGATTGCCGCTCACCTGCACGATCACGATCTCCGGCTGCTCGTCCGCCGTCACCGGAACGAGGCCGAGTTGTCCGGGGCGCAGCAGGCGCAGACGCGGAGCGGAGGTGTTCGCGATGTGAATGACGAGCGCAGTGCCGGTGCCGAGGAGGATCGCCCAATGGAGCGGCAGCAGCAGCGTCGCGGCGATGGTCTCGATCAGCAAGACCTTCGTCTCATGCGACGCATTCCAGAGACGGCGCATGCCGCGCCAATCGATCATGCGCACGGCCACGACGAAGAGCACGCCGGCGAGGCTGGCCTGCGGAATCCATCCCGCGGCGCTGCCGCCGGCGAGCAGCAGCACGCCCGACAGGACCGCGGCGAAGATCGGAGCGATGCGCGTCTGCGCGCCGGTGAGGCGCAACAGAGCGGAGCGGCCGAGACTCGCGGACGCCGGAGAGGTGGCGCCGAAGGCACCGACGACGTTCGCCCAACCCTGTCCGAGAATCTCCCGGCGCAGGTCGGGGCGCTCGCCGCCGGCGCGCGCGGTGACGGCCAGCTCCAACGTGCCGAGGAGCACGATCGCGGAAGCGGGGATGAAGAGCGACTGCAAAAGATCCGCGTCGAGCAGCGGCCCGTACAGCGGCGGCCAGCCGCTTGTGACCGCGTGGCGATCGCGCACGAGAGGGAGACCGCGGCTGCGATCGAGATGCAGCAGCCACGCGGCAGCCGTCGCCGCGAGCACGGCCACGAGCGCGAAGGGCACGCGCGGCGAGACGCGGCGTCCGAAGGCGACGATGGCCGCCGTGGCGACGGCGGTCACGATCGCGGGCCACTGCACGTTGTGCCACTCCGGAATGATCGCGCTGAGCTGCGAGAGAAAGCCGGTGGCGCGCGTGGCGGGAACGCCGAGGGCTTCGTCGAGCTGCATGAACCCGATCAGAAACGCGGCGCCGGCGGTGAAGCCGGTGAGCACCGACTCGGGGATGAGCCGGATCAGATGCGCGCCGCCGGTCAGCGCCATCACGATGCGGATCGCGCCCGTGAGCAGCGTCAGCGTGGCCAGTACGCGAATCGCGTCCGGGCGCAACACGCCGCGCGCGTCGAGGAATGGCAGGAGCGCGGCGAGAATCAGGAGACCGGTCGTGTTCGTCGGCCCGGTGACGACGTGCGCGCTGCGGCCGATCAGCGCGGCCACGAGTCCGGCGATGGCCGCTGTCGACAAGCCGTACGCGGGCGGCAGTCCCGACATCAGCGCGTACGCGAGACACTGCGGAAGGCCGACGAGAGCGACCGTGAGGCCGGCAACGAGGTCGGTCCACGCGAAACGATTCACGGAAGCCGATACACCTCGCGGGACGGTTTCAACGGACGCAGCAGCCAGTACGGGCGGCGCAGTCCGTCCGGCGAGTGCGTCGACGCCGGCCGCGTTTTCTCCAGCCACTCGCGATACACCGCGCGCGACTTCTCGGCGTCGACGGAGATGTCGCCGTACTTGTCGCCCTCCTCCGCCTTCCGCACGCGCACGGCCTGATGCCAGCAGTGCATCCCCGAGATCGGATCGGGCTGCACCGGGAACGTGAGGTTCTGATGCACGCCGGCGTCCGTCCACCAGATGCGGCTCGTGTCGTCGTCGCGCGACGCGTACGGCTCGACGCCGCGCTCGCGCTGCAGCGTCCACTTCGAGCCGCTGCGCTCGAGCTTCACCGTCGCCATCAGCTGGCGCTGGCCATCGTCCGACGTCTTCCAGCGGCCCATGTGATGGCTGCAGGCGACGACGCCGGGGCGAATGCCCTCCGTCACCCACGCCTTCACGACGAAGTGGCCGATGCGCGTCTCGACGCGCACGAGCTGGCCGTTCGTCACGCCGACGCGAGCCGCGTCGGTTGGATGGATCCAAAGCGGATTCGTGTGCGCGATCTCGTCGAGCCACTTCGCGTTCGCGCTGCGCGTGTGAATCTGCACCGGCAGGCGGAACGTCGGGATGAGCGGCATCTCGCCGGCTTCGAGATTCTCGCGATGCACGTGGCTGCGGACGTATCCCGGAAGCGCGAGCTCGCCCCAGCCCCAGCTCGCGAGCGTCGGCGAATAGAACTCGAGCTTGCCGCTCGGCGTCGGGAATCCTTTCTTGATCTCGCCGTCGATTTGCACGCCGACGGCTCTTCGTCCTTCGGCATCGCCGTCCGGCGTCGGCGTCGGCACGACGTTCTTCGCATCGGGCTTCGGCGAGCGCGCGTACGCACGTCCATGCTCATTGATCGCGACGTCGACGAGCTCCGATTCAGGCACGGGCTGTTCGTACACTGCACCGATTTTTCGCTGCACTTCGAACACGGCCGTGCGGCGCATCCACTCGAGCGGCGTCATGCCCTCGGCCGCGGCTTTCTCTTTCAGTCCCGGCACGGAGTTCTCGAAGATGTAGCTGTAGTACTCGTCGATGCCCAGCTTCGCGCCGGGATTGCTCTTCGATTCAAAGTACTTGCGGATGCCGAGGGAACCGTCGGGATCGATGCGCCAGGAAAGCTCGATCCAGAATTCGTTCTCTTCCCACACCTCGCCGGGATTCGCGTCGCGCGTGTCGGCGACGGGTTGGCCGAGGCGTTCTTTTGCGGCGCGCATGACCGGCTGGCGGAAGCCGATCCAGAGCGCGTCGTGCGTTTCATAAGAATGGAGATCGTGGCGCTCGGAACCGACGCCGACCGGCAGGATGTAGTCGGCGAAATACGCGGTCTCGCTCCACGTCGGCGTGAGCGCGACATGCAGGCCGACCTTCGCTTCATCGGTGAGCGCGTGGATCCAGCTGAAGCCGTCGGGATTCGTCCAGACCGGGTTGTACACGCGGCTGAAGTAGACCTCGAGCTTGCCGCGGCCGTCTTCGAGCAGGTGCGGGAGGAGAAACGAAAGCTCGTTCGTGGCGAGCGGAAACTCGTCCGGCCAGGTGAGGTCGTTCCATTTGGGCGGATGCGGCGGGAGATAGATCGGACGCGGGACGTATTTGTTCCAGCCGTTCGGAAACGTGCCGCCCTCGGTGCCGACGGAGCCGGTGAGCGCGTTGAGGAGGAAGAGACAGCGCGCCACCTGCCATCCGCCGAGATTGCCCGCGGTCGCGCTGCGCCACGTGTGGGCGCTGAGTCGCGTTCCGGCGTTGGAGATGATCTCGGCGATGGTTGCGATCGTCGCCGCGTCGACGCCCGATTCGCGCGCGGCGAATTCGAAGGTGTAGTCGGCGTAGAGGGTGCGGAGTTTTTGTTCGAATTCTTCGAAGGTCGCGGACAACTCCTCCCAATTCCACCACCGCTCCACGAACTCCCGGTCGTACTTGCCGTTCGCGATCATGTAGTTCGCGATCGCGAGCAGGATCGCGGGCTCGGTGCCGGGCCAGGGGGCGAGCCAGTGGTCGGCGTGAGTGGCGGTGTTGGACAGGCGGACGTCGAAGACGATCAGCTTCGCGCCGCGCTGTTTCCCTTCCATCACGCGCTGCGCATGCGGGTTGAAGTAGTGGCCCGACTCGAGGTGCGCGCTGATGAGCAGGATCACGTCCGCGTTCGCGTGGTCGGGGCTCGGGCGGTCGTAGCCCATCCATAACTGATAGCCCGTGCGCGCGCTCGACGAGCAGATGTTCGTGTGCGAGTTGTGCCCGTCGACGCCCCACGCCGCGAGCACGCGCTCCGTGTATCCGTCCTCGCCCGGCCGCCCGACGTGGTACATCACCTCATTCGGCCGTCCCTCGGTGAGCGCGCGCCGGATTCGCGCGGCGATGTCGTCGAGGGCCTCGTTCCACGTCACTTGCGTCCACTTGTTCTCGCCGCGCGCGCCGCTGCGCTTCATCGGATAGAGGATGCGGTCGGGATCGTGGACCTGGTTCAGCGTCGCCGGCCCCTTCGCGCAGTTGCGTCCGCGCGAGCCGGGATGCTCGGGATTGCCTTCGAACTTGCGCACTTCCATCGTGTCGCGGTCGATGTACGCGAGGAGTCCGCACGCCGACTCGCAGTTGAAGCAGGTCGTCGGCACGAGCATGTAGCGGCGCTCGACGCGCTTCGGCCACGCCCGCGAATCGAGCTCCGTCCAATCGTCCCAGCGCTCGCGCGGCGGGAACGACACGAGGTGTGTGCCGCTCGGGCCGGGATATCGGTTGCTGGACGATGACATGCGATCTCTCCTCAGGCGAGCGGCACCGACTGTGCGGCTCCCACGTGCGCGACTTCGTATCGGAACAGTCCCACGAGCGCCATCATCGCGCTCCACGGGCCGAGCCCGCCAATGAGCGCGAGCAGCTGCATCACCACCGCGAGAACGAAGTCGTTCTTGTAGCGCCCGCGCACCATCTCCCACGCCGCGAGCCTTGCGTGAGCCGTCGGATGCGGCATGAGCACCTCGGCGGCGATAAGCACGAGATGAATGACCGTGGCGGCGATCATGATCGACGTCGTGGGGGCACCGAAGATCCGCAATGCCGCGGCGCCGGCGAGGATCATGGCCACGAAATGCTGCGGCGCGAGCAGCGGGCTTTGCCAGAGATCGCGCGCCTTCGCCTGCGCGAAAAGCCACGCGGTGTACGTGCCGGCGGCAATGGCGACGAGCGCGCCGAAGACGGCGAAGCCGCGCGGCGGTCCGTGCCACAGGAAGTGAATGCCGAGGACGGCGCTGAAGACGCCGAGGATCACGCCGCCGCGCACGAGCCAGCTGCGCCACTGCGGGCGCAGGAGGATGAGATAGAAGCGCATCGGATGCTCGAGGTCTCCGATGAGCAGCACGAACGTGATGGCGAGAAAGATCGCGGAGATCAGCGGCGCGGTCCAGGTCCACATCGCGTCGGCGACGTTCAAGCGACCAAACAGCAGCAACGCCGCCGCGACGAGGTACGTGCCGGCGGCGATCGCTTTCGTCCAGACGTACGCCGCGACCGGCGCGCCCCAAGGCGCGCGATGCGGGACGTCGTACGCCAGCATCGCCGCCGCGGTGTTGTTCGCCACGCCGGGATGTCCCGACGTCACGTTGTGCGCGTCTTCGGGTCCCTGCTCGCTCCAGACGAAGATGCCGCCGTCGGGCCGCTTCGCCGCGAGCGGATCGAGCGTGGCCTGGTGCGCGCCTTTGTAGAAAAGCTTCGGATGCGTTTCCTTTTCCGGCCTGCGTACGGCGACGACGTCGCGGTTCACGTACTGCGAGACCTTTGAAGACGGATCGCGCAGATCGCCGATCAGAATCGCTTCCGTCGGGCAGACGACGACGCACGCCGGCTCGAGTCCCGTCTCCAACCGATGCGCGCAGAAGTTGCACTTTTCCGCCGAGTGATCGACGGGATTGATGAAGATCGCGTCGTACGGGCACGCGGCGATGCAGGCTTTGCAGCCGATACAGATCGATTTGTCGAAATCGACGATGCCGTCCTTGCGCCGGAACATCGCCGACGTCGGACAGGCCTCGACGCACGGCGGGTGATCGCATTGATTGCAGCGCGTGACCTGAAACGCGCGCCGCGCCGCCGGAAAGCGCCCGACGTCGACGTACTTGACGTACGTGCGGTTCACGCCCACCGGCACATCGTTCTCGGACTTGCACGCCGTCGAGCAGGCGTGACAGCCGATGCAGCGGGTGTGGTCGATGACTTTTCCCCACTGCACCGGCTTGAGGTGTGGCTCAGTGTCGACTGACATCGCCCCACATTATCTCAGTGCCTCCCTCCGCGCGGCGTCCTTGGCCTGATCCGACGCGACACTGATGTCCGGCACGACGCCGACGGCTTCGAACTGCTTGTTCGTTTTCGGATGCGTGGCGGTGCCGACGGAGATGGAGAAACTGAGGCCGAGGCCGACGTCGACGATCATGTTGTTGTAGCCGGCGCCGGCGGTCTTCTCGCCGACCGTTTTCGCGCGGCCCCACTGCTGGAGCGTGAAGGCGAAGGACTCACACGCGGACGCGGACTTGCCGTTCGTGAGGATGTATAGCGGCGTGTCGGGACGGCGCGCGCCGGTCACGTCGACGGTCGTGCTGTCCATCTTGCTGTTCGACGGGCGGTTGTAGCGGTTCATCAGCACGCGGCGCTCGGGGCCGAAAAAGTAGCTGGCGAGATAGCTGACGCCGTCCGCGCTGCCGCCGCGGCAGTCGCGCACGTCGACGATCATCGCGTCGGTGTTCGCGAGGAACGCCATCGCGTGATCGGCCGTCTCGCGCATGGCCTCGGCGGGCATGAATTGCGAGATCTTCAGATAGCCGACGTTCCCTTCGAGCACTTCCGCGGCGAGGACGCCGAAGTTCCCGCGGCGGATCGCCGCCGGATCGGCGATCGCGCGCCGCATCGCCGGCTGGGTCGCAGACATGCGTGCCTTCCAGGCCTCGACCGTGAGGAGCGGCGCCGCCGCGTTTTCTTCGCGATAGCGCACGCTGAGATGCCGGTCGTTCGCGGCGCTCAGATCGCGCGTGATCGCCTCGGCGAGCGCGGCCGGGGTCGCGGCGCCGTCGTACGCGCCCTTCGCGAACGACGCACGCACCTGCGCCGCGAGCTCGTTCCCTTTCTCCGGCAGCACGTACATCGTCTCCAGCAGATACGGCAGGGTCTCGCCGAGCTGCCGGCGTTCTTCTTTGGTGATGGCGAAGGCGTTCGTTGCAAGCAAAAGGATGATGAGCAGACGTCGAATCATGATTTCCTCCGTAGACCGTTGATGAGAAGAGCGGCGATGTTCGAGACCTTCGCCTCCACGCTGCCGCGGTGCCCGAGCTGCTTGACCGTGAGGCTGGAGGGAAGGAGCGAGTTGGTGGCGAGGAGGAGCGACTGCGCGGTGTTCCCGGCGTCGCGGAAGACGAAGACGCCCGCGCGCTTCGCGTCGTCGAGCAACTGCGCGAACACGCCCGCTTCGCGGGCGAAGTGGCGCTCGCGCCGGGCGAGCAGGCCGGGACGGATCGCGGCCAGCATCTCGTCGATGCTCTCCGCGTAGGCGC
Organism: Thermoanaerobaculia bacterium; assembly: GCA_035248585.1. Taxonomy (GTDB): domain Bacteria; phylum Acidobacteriota; class Thermoanaerobaculia; order Gp7-AA8; family Gp7-AA8; genus QHVT01. The sequence continues at coordinate 20,729 of DATFHJ010000004.1, read as the reverse complement.
GCGCGGCGTCGAAGCGGAAGAGGACGCGCGTGATCAGCATCTCGCGCAGCTTCTCGGCCGGATCGCGGTCCGAGGCGGCGATCGCGCTCAGCTCCTCGGTGAGCCGATCGATCAGCCGGTCGAGCCGCGAGAGGACGACTTCTTCTTTGCTGGGAAAGTGCAGGTAGAGCGTGCCCTTCCCGATGCCGACCTCGCGCGCGAGATCGTCCATCGTCATCTTCGCGTAGCCGAAGCGGCTGAGGAGCCGCTCGGAGGCGTCGAGGATCAGGTCGCGGACGTCTTCCCGGATGGCGATTGCTCTCATAAGCACCTCATGTGACCCGATGACTGATTTCGTCTTTCGGTCATATGAACGCCGCAGATGGGGAAAGGTTCCGGTCTGCCTTACAATCGTCCCGGTCCAATGCGCTTCGAGGCTGACGATTACCAGATCGTGAGTTTGGTCCTGCTGATCGTGCTGTTCAGCTTCGGAGAGCGGCTGCGTCCGGGCTGGCCGGTCGATCGCTGGAAGGACCTGAAGCTCGACCTGTTCTCCTTCGCCTTCGCCCTGGCCATCAACCGCGTCGTCACGATCATCATCCGTGACGGGGTCGGCGGGGTCTCCTCGCCGCCGGTCGAGGCGCTGCAGGCGCTGCCGAGCGCGGTGCGCATCGCGTTGGCGATCCTCCTCGTCGACTTCATCATCTATTGGATCCACCGCTCGCAGCACACGTTCATGACCATGTGGCGCACGCACGCGTGGCACCACTCGATCGAGGAGATGTACTGGTTCGCCGGCTTCCGCACGAGCTTTTTCCACTCGCTGCTGAACAACATCCCCCAGGTGCTGATCCCGGTGACGCTGTTTCACCTCAGCCCGGTCGAGGCCGGGATCGGCTATTCGATCGGCGCGTTCATCCAGTTCGTGGAGCACACGAACTGGAAGCTGAGCTTCGGCCCGCTCAACTGGCTGCTCGTCACACCCGACTATCACCGCATCCATCACGCGGCGAACCTGCATCGCGGGAAGAACCTCGCCGGCGCGTTCCGCATCTGGGACATGATGTTCGGCACGTACGTCGATCCCTCGACGGTCCGCGAAGACTTCGAGCTCGGCCTCGGCGAGAACATCGAGCGGAAGCAGATCCCGCGGCTGCTGGCCGGGGTCTGATGCGGCTCTGGTCGATCCACCCGCGTTACCTCGATCCTCCCGGCCTCGTCGCGCTCTGGCGCGAGGCGCTGCTCGCGCAGGCGGTGCTCGGCGGCCGCACGCGCGGCTATCAGCATCACCCGCAACTGCTGCGTTTTCGCGAGCAACGCAATCCGTGCGGGGCGATCGCGGCCTACCTGCACGAGGTGGCGAAGGAAGCGGACCAGCGCGGCTACGCCTTCGATCGCACGCGCATCACCGCGCGTCCGGCGAAGATTTCGATGCATGTCACCGATGGACAACTGCGCCTGGAGTGGGAGCATCTGAAAGCGAAGCTGCAGCGGCGCAATCCGCGGTGGTACGAGACGGTGGCGCGCTTGCGCAGGCCGCCCGCCCATCCGCTGTTCGTGATCGTCCGCGGCGGCGTGGCGGAGTGGGAGCGGGCCTCCTGACCGGAACGCCGTGGCTCAGAGGTCGTAGCGGAGGTCGGCTCCGGCGAGGGTGTCGCCGAAGGCGAGCTGACGCGAGATCTCGTTCCAGAGCGCGCGCTCTTCGAACATCGACGCCGGCTTGCTCGTGAAGCCAAGGTCGCGGAGGACGTCCCAGCGATAGAGATCGAAGGAGGCGCGCACGAGCTGGCCCCATTCGCCGGCACGTCCGATCGAGGCGGCGTAGAAGATCGCGCTCAGGGCGAGACCGGCGGCGATGCAGGTAATTGCCTCAGCGGTGAACGGGCAGGCCGCACACACGATCAGCGAGAAGACGAGCGAGAGAAAGGAGAGGTGCAGGAGCACGTCGAGCATCGTCTTCGCGTCGTCGATCACCGCCGCGAATTCTCTCGGAATCCTGGCGACGAAGCGGGGGAAGAGCGTGACGGCCCAGATGCCGTACTGCCGGCGCGGATAGTTTTCGAACGAACGGATCACGTTGCCGAGACGCGTCGGCAGGACGGAGCCGGGCAGCGGATAGTCATTGAAGGCTCGCGCGGCCATCGCGTTCTGCACGGACTGCAATCGCTCGGCGAGAGCGGGATCGATCGCACGCAGGGCCACGCGCGCCTCGCGCGCGGCCAGGCGGCCGTCGACCGCCTCCTGCAGTCTCCGCCGGTGCCGGGCGATGCTCCACTTGCCGAGAGGGCCGTTCATCCAGGGATAGCCTTCGTACAGGCGAACGATCGGTGCGTTGAGGACGTGCAGCAGGCCGGCGACGGCCACGGCAGCGGCGGCGAGGACGGCAAGCTGCCATTGGGGGAAGACGAAACGCTGCAGCGCGAGGACGAACAGCGCCGCGGGCAGCAGCGCCGCGATCATGAACGCGCGGCCGAACTGGCCGGAGATCGCGGAGAAGATGCTCGTCATCGCGGCTCCAGCAGCAACGTGACTTCGGCCGGCATCAACTGCGCGACGCGCAGCGCGTCCTCGCGCCGCAGGGCGACGACGACCGCCGGCGGATCGTGCCATACGACCCGCGCCGCCACGATCACCGGCGTTTTGTCTTTGTCCGTGACGACGAGCGTGACCCGCGTGCCCGCCGCAATCGGAGCCATGGCGGCCGGGACGCGCAGCGGCAGCTCGACTTCACCTCTGGGCTTCGACTGCATGGGGACATACAGCCGCGCGAGCACGAGCGCGGCGAGCAGCAGGACTCCCGCGAGCTCGAGTCGATAGTTCCAGATCCGCGGTCCTTCGAGCCGCCGGATCAGCTCCTCGGCATCCCGCGCGGGCGTGCTCACCAGTCGTTGCCATCCTCGGTGCCGGACAGCATTTCCAGCACGTCCGACAGCACCACGATCTCCGGATCGTTCGTCCGGCCGTTCGCCGTGATCGAGTACTTGTACGTGCCGGCGTCGTAGAGGACGACGGTCTCCGTCCCGTGAAGCTCCGGAAAATCGGGAATCGCGATCGTGAACGAAAACGGCGCGGTCCAGGAGACGCCGTCGCCGACGCGCAGGACGACCGGATCCTCATCCGGCACCGGCATCCCGCTCACGTCGAGCGTGATGTGAACGATTTTTTCCATACGGATGAGCATTCAGTGTATCGCGGAACTATAATTCCGTACCGTGAGCCAGGACGACGACTTCTTCCGCGGCTTCGGCGAGCGCCTCCGCGGCGAGCGCGCGCGGCGCGGGATGAGCCGGAAACTGCTTGCCGATCACGCCGGCATTTCCGAGCGCTACGTCACGCAGATCGAGACGGGCAAAGGCAATGTCTCGATCGGAATTCTTCGCCAGCTCGCGGCCGCGCTCGGCGTTCCGCTCGGCAAGCTCGTCGCCGACGAAGCGCCGTCGGCCGAGCTGTCGCTCCTCAACGAGTTCGTCGCGCGACTCTCGCCCGCGCAACTGCGAGAGGCGTACGACACGCTGGCGAAGAAGAGCGCGTCGCGCGCCGATCGCATCGCGCTCATCGGACTCCGCGGCGCGGGCAAATCGACGCTCGGCGCCGCGCTCGCAAAGGCCCGAAATGTCCCGTTTTTCGAGCTCGATCGCGAGATCGAGCGTCTTTCCGGAACGTCCCTCGGCACGCTGATCGACATGTACGGACAGCAGGTCTACCGGCGTTATGAATTGCAGGCGCTGCAGGATCTGCTCGACACGCACCCGAAATTCGTCGTCGCCGCCGGCGGCGGCATTGTCTCCGAGGCCGCGACGTATGAACTGCTGCTCCGGCACTGCTTCACGGTCTGGGTGCGCACGACACCCGAAGAGCACATGGCGCGCGTCATTGCACAAGGAGATCGAAGACCGATGGCAGGCTCCGCGCAGGCGATGGAAGATCTCCGGCGGATTCTCGAGGAGCGGACGCCGCTGTACGAGCGCGCCGATCGGACTGTGGACACGACCGGCATGAGCGTTGAAGAAGCAGTCGGAATTATAATGCCGGACTTTGGCTTGAGGACTTCTGCACCATGATCACATTCGACCGTGAGCCCGGCAGCTATCAACACTGGCGTCTTTCGTTCGACGGCCCCGTCGCCACGCTGACGCTCGACGTCAACGAAGACCGCGGCATCGACGACGGCTACAAGCTGAAGCTGAACTCGTACGACCTCGGCGTGGACATCGAGTTGCGCGACGCGCTCGACCGCATCCGCTTCGAGCATCCCGAAGTCGGCGCCGTCGTCCTCGCCAGCGGCAAGGAGAGGATGTTCTGCGCCGGCGCGAACATCTACATGCTCGGCAAGTCGACGCACGCGACGAAGGTGAACTTCTGCAAGTTCACGAACGAAACGCGCAACGGCATCGAGGACTCGAGCGAGCACTCGGGCCTCAAGTTCCTTGCGGCGATCAACGGCACCGCGGCGGGCGGCGGCTACGAGCTCGCGCTCGCGTGCGACGAGCTCGTGCTCGTCGACGATCGCTCGTCGACGGTCAGCTTCCCCGAGGTCCCGCTGCTCGCGGTGTTGCCCGGAACGGGCGGACTCACGCGCCTCGTGGACAAACGCAAAGTGCGCCGCGATCTCGCGGATGTGTTCTGCACGACCGCCGAGGGCATCGGCGGAGCGAAAGCGAAAACGTGGGGGCTCGTCGACGACGTCGTGCCGCCGCGCCTGTTCGCGGAGCGCGTGAAAGAGCGCGCGCTGGCCCTCGCAGCGCAGACGGACCGTCCGAAGGATGCGAAAGGCGTCGCGCTGACGCCGCTGGAGCGGACGATCGACGAGAAAGGCATTCACTACAAGCACGTCGACGTCGTCATCGAGGATCGTGTGGTCACGATCACGGTCCACGGCCCGGCAGCCGGCGATGAGGCGTGGCCGCTGCTGATGGCGCGCGAGCTCGACGATGCCATCCTGCATCTCCGCACGAACGTGCGCGAAGGCGGGATCTGGGTGCTGAAGACGCGCGGCGAGATCGAGAACGTCCTGCAGATCGATCGCATGCTCCACGAGAAGAAGGATCAGTGGCTCGTGCGCGAGACGATCGGCTTCATTCGCCGCACGTTCGCCCGGCTCGACGTGTCGTCGCGCAGCATGTACGCGGTCATCGATCGCGAATCCTGCTTCGCGGGCACGCTCTTCGAGCTCGCCCTCGCGGCCGATCGCTCCTACATGCTGGCGGCGGAAGACGGGCCGCGCGTCGCGCTGAGCGCGATGAACTTCGGGCCGTACGCGATGGTGAACGGCCAGTCGCGCATCGAAGGACGGGCCACCGACGTTCCGCTCGAAACGCAGTTCGACGCTGAGGAAGCGATGGACCGCGGCCTCGTCACGTTCGCGCCGGACGAGCTGGATTGGGACGACGAGCTGCGGCTCGCGATCGAGGAGCGCGCGAGTCTTTCGCCCGACGCGCTCACCGGAATGGAAGCAAGCCTCCGCTTCGGCGGAAACGAAACGATGGCCACGAAAATCTTCGGCCGCCTGTCGGCGTGGCAGAACTGGATCTTCATCCGCCCCAACGCCGTCGGCGAGCAGGGCGCGCTGAAGCTGTTCGGCAGCGGCAGCAAGCCGAAGTTCACATGGGAGCGAGTCTGAGTGGAGCGGCGGGCTTCAGCCCGCGGGACATGACGGCGGGCTGAAGCCCGCCGCTCCACAGAATCGAGGACAACAACATGGCATCCATCAATTACGACGAGAAGATTCCGAACAACGTCGAGCTCTCCACCAACAAGACGCTCCAGCGCGCGCTCGAGCATTGGCAGCCGCGGTTTCTCGACTGGTGGAAGGACCTCGGTCCGGCGGTCTTTCAGAACAACGAGGTTTACCTGCGCACCGCGACGTCGGTCGATCGCGAGGGCTGGGCGACGTTCGGGATGGTGCGGATGCCGGAGTATCGCTGGGGCATCTTCCTCGCCGATCACGATAAGGATCGGACGATCGGCTTTGGCGACAACATCGGCCAGCCGGCGTGGCAGGTCGTGCCGGGCGAGCATCGCTCGACGCTGCGCCGACTCATCGTCACGCAAGGCGACACCGAGCCGGCGTCCGTCGAGCAGCAGCGCGCGCTCGGCAACAGCGCGCCGTCGCTTTACGATCTCCGCAATCTCTTCCAGGTGAATGTCGAAGAAGGCCGCCATCTCTGGGCGATGGTCTATCTGCTCCACGCCTACTTCGGACGCGACGGCCGCGAGGAAGCGGAAGGACTGCTGGAGCGCCACGCGGGCGACGCCGACAAGCCGCGCATCCTGTCGACGTTCAACGAGCCGATCAACGACTGGCTCTCGTTCTACATGTTCGCGTACTTTACGGACCGCGACGGCAAGTTCCAGCTGAAGGCGCTCGCGGAGAGCGGCTTCGATCCGCTGGCGCGCACGTGCCAGTTCATGCTCACCGAGGAAGCGCATCACATGTTCGTCGGCGACACGGGCATCGGACGCATCGTGCGGCGCTCGACCGAAGTGATGAACGAGTTGAAGAGCGACGATCCGCTGAAAGTGCGCGCCGCCGGCGCGATCGATCTGCAGACGATTCAGAAGTACATGAACTTCTGGTTCAGCTCCGCGCTCGATCTGTTCGGCTCCGAGATTTCGTCGAATGCCGCGAGCTACTTCGCGAACGGACTGAAAGGCCGTCCCGACGAATCGTTGTACGACGATCACGTCGCGGCGGGCGAGTACGCGCTCGAGACGCCGGACGGGCCGCAGACGGTGTCGATGCGCAACGCGATGAACGAGATCACGCGCAGCGCGTACGTGCGCGACTGCGAGAACGGCGTGAAGCGCTGGAACAACATCATCAAGAAGGCCGGCCTCGAGTTCGAGCTGCGCCTGCCGAGCCCTCGCTTCCGCCGCACGGTCGGCGCGTGGGCGAACGTGCCGACCGATCCGGCCGGCAATCGCATCACCCCCGAGGCCTTCGCCGCCGGGATGCCGAATTGGATTCCGACGCCGGAGGATCAGGCGTTCGTTGCCTCGGTGATGCAGCCGGTGCTGGAGCCGGGCAAGATCGCGGCCTGGATCGCGCCGCCCGATCGCGGCATCAACAACCTGCCGGTCGACTACGAGTACGTGCGCGTCGCGTAGCTATTCGACGAGTGCCGCGACCGTCGCCGCGAGCTGTTCGATGTCGAACGGCTTGCGCACGATCGCGCGCACGTAAGTGGGATCGAAATCCCCTTCGCGCGTCGGCACCGCGGCCGTGCAGACGACCACTTTCGCCGGGCGATTCGTCTCGGCGAGGAAGTCGAGCACGTCCCGCCCGCCGACCTCCGGCATCATCAGATCGAGGATGACGCACGCGTAACTGCGCTCGCGCAATCGGTCGATCGCCGCGGCGCCGTCGGCGACCGTGTCGGTCGCAAAGCCGTAGCGCCGCATCAAAACCTCGAGCAGCTTCTGCGTCGGCTCATCGTCGTCGACGATGAGAATGGTCGGTGGTTGTGAGGACACGTTAGATATCGATGCGAAGCGGGATGCGTTGTCCCATAAATCAGGAGTATTTTCAAGTGATGCTTTCCGAACAGCAGCGTGCGCTGGACTACCTCGCGAATCCGCGCCAGCTGGCCATCGGAACGCCGGCGTCCTCGCCGGCTGGCGCGGCGCCGTCCCGGCGCCCAGGCGGCGGGGACGCCGCCTGATCAGCCGGCGGGACGCCGGCGTTCCGGGCGCGCGACGAACACCGCCGTCACATAACGGTGCACCACCCGCCCCTCCCCATCCGAATACCGCTCGTACAACGCGCGCAGTTCGCGCGCGAGCGTCTCCCACTCCGCGCCTTCGGCGGGGATGTAGCTCATGCTCTGCAGGCGCATTTGCAGGAGCTGCCAGTCGAGGATGTGCGTGTTGGGAAAATCGCGGCGCTCGATGTCGGGGAAGAGCGCGGAGCGGTAGAGCGGAGCGACTTCGGCGTCGCGATCTTCGGGCGGGTAATTGCCGGCGCGGCTTCGCATCAGCAGAAAAAACGAGTGGGTGAAGGGATCGGCGTGATCCCAGTCGTTCCACGCGAGGGCGAGGCGGCCGTGCGTCGTCAGGACGCGATGGGCTTCGGCGAAGAAGGCGTCGGGTTGGAACCAGTGGAAGGCGTTGAAGGACGCGACGAGATCGGCGCGGCGGTCGCGGAACGGGAGAGACTCGGCGCGGGCGAGGACGCGCGGGCCCGACGCGGCGAGGAGCATTTCGAGATTCGGGTCGACGCCGGTGCAGCCGAGGAGGCGCGTGGAGATGCCGGTGCCGGAGCCGACGTCGAGAATGCGCGTGGCGTCGCCGCGCACGAACGCGATCGCGTCCGCGGGATACGACGGCCGGGCGCGCGCGTAAAACGAGGCGCGGCCCGTGAAACGGGCCGCGCCGTCGAGATCACAGCAACGGGTCACTGCTTCTTCATGCGCTCGCGCGGAGGAACCGGGAACCCGCGCTTGCGCATCAGCGCGTCGATCTCCGGGTCGCGTCCGCGGAAGGCGCGGAAGCCTTCGGCCGGATCGAGCGTGTTGCCGACCGAGAAGATGTTCCGGCGCAGCTGCTGCGCGACGTTCGCATCGTAGAAGCCGTTCGGCGCTTCGTCGAACGCCTCCGCGGCGTCGGCGGTGAGCACGTCCGACCAGAGATAGCTGTAGTAGCCGGCGGAGTAGCCGTCGCCCGCAAACACGTGCAGGAACTGCGGCGTGCGGTGGCGCATCACGATCTCTTTCGGCATCCCCAGCTCGGCGAGCGTCTGCTTCTCGAACGCATCGGGATCGATCGGCGTATCGCCGGCGAGATGCAGGCGCATGTCGACGATCGCGCTCGACAGGTATTCGACGGTTCGGAAGCCTTCATTGAACGTCGCCGCCTTCTTGATGCGATCGACGAGCTTCTGCGGAATCGGCTCGCCCTTCACGTTGACGGCGAAGCGCTGCAGCACTTCCGGCGTCGACAGCCAGTGCTCGAGCAGTTGCGACGGGAACTCGACGTAGTCGCGGAACACGGCCGTGCCGGAAAGCGACGGATAGTTCACGTTCGACGACAGCCCGTGCAGCGCGTGGCCGAACTCGTGGAACATCGTCGTGGCGTCCTCCCACGAGATCAGCAGCGGCTCGCCCGGCGCGCCTTTCACGAAGTTCGAGTTGTTCGAGACGATCGTCGTGATGTCGGTGTCGAAGCGCTGCTGGCTGCGATACGCATTCATCCACGCGCCCGATTGCTTGCCGGCGCGCGCGTACGGATCGAAGTACCAGAGGCCGATGTGCTTGCCGCTGGTCTTGTCCGTCACTTCCCACACTTTCACGTCGGGGTGATAGACCGGCACGTCGACGGGCGTGAAGTTGAAGTTGAACAGCTCGCCGGCGACCCAGTGAATCGCGTCGCGCAGCTTGTCGAGCTGCAGGTACTGCTTCACTTCGTTCTGATCGAGGTCGTATTTCGCCTTGCGGACTTTCTCCGCGTAATAGCGGTAATCCCACGGCTCGATCCTGATGTTCGCTTTTTCCTTGTCGGCGACGGCCTGCATGTCGCGCACTTCCTCGCGCACGCGCGCCACGGCCGGCGGCCACACGGCCTCCATCAGCTCGAGCGCGCGCTCGGGGGTCTTGGCCATCGTGTTCTCGAGGCGCCAGTGCGCGTGCGTCTTGTAGCCGAGGAGCTTCGCGCGCTCGGCGCGGAGCCGGAGGATGTCGGTGATGAGGGCGTTGTTGTCGTGGGCGTCGCCGTTGTCGCCGCGATTGACGAACATCCGCCACGCCTTCTCGCGCAGATCGCGGCGGTCGGAGTACGTGAGGAACGGCTCGATGGCCGAGCGCGTGTTCGAGATCACCCACTTGCCTTCGAGGTTCTTCGACTTCGCGGCCGCGGCGGCGCCGTTGCGCACCGACTGCGGGAGCCCGGCGAGATCGGCTTCGCTGTCGAGCGTGACGTAGCGGTCCTTCTCGTCGGCGAGCACGTTCTGCCCGAACTTCGTGTAGAGCTCGGCGAGCTGCTGATTGATCGCCGCGACGCGCTTCTTCGCATCGGCGTCGAGCTTCGCGCCGGCGCGGACGAAGTTCGTGTAGTACAGCCACGCCAGCCGCTGCTGCTCGGGCGTGAGCCGCGCCTTGTCCGGCGAGTTGTAGACGGTCTCGATGCGCCGGAACAGCGCCTCGTTCTGCGTGATCTTGTCCGAAAACTCGGCGAGCTTCGGCGCCATCTCCAGCTCGACGGGCTGGAAGGCGTCATCGCTCATGGTCGAGCTCCAAACGCCGAACGCCGCGCCGACGCGGTCGAGCGTGCGGCCGGTCTTCTCCAGCGCGGCGATGGTGTTCTCGAACGTCGGCGCCGCGGGATCGGCGGCGATGCGGTCGACCTCGGCGAGGTTCTCGGCCATCGCCGCTTCGAGCGCGGGCTTGAAGTGCTCGACTTTGACCTGGTCGAACGGCGGGACGCCGCCGTACGGTCCGCTCCACGATGCGAGCAGCGGATTCGTTTCGGCCGGCGCGGGCGGGGACGGTTGAGTCGTTTCGGCGACGGGGGCGGGCGTGGATTCAGTTGCAGTCGGCATGGTCACATCATTCTTCGTGGTGGTGGTGCAGGCGGCGATCGCGATCGCCGCTGCAAGAATCATGGAATTCCGCAAGTGTGTCATATCGCTCCTCGGCATAAAGGGGAATGCGCGGGAGATTCCGCGATGGATTACAGAGGCCGTGCCAGTGGAGGACAGGCAATCCTGCCTGTCCGGAGAGGCAGGTTATAGCATGTCCGCCTCATGGACCTGATCGCGCGGATCACGCGCTTCCTGACGCACCTGATCAGCGAGACCAACGGGCTGTCGCTGGAGGACACGCTCGCGCTCGCGGAACAGTCGCCGCAGCTCGACTCCGATGCCGAGCTCGCCCACGCGATCCGCGACTTCCACTCGCTCCTCGGGCGCTTCCGCGTGAAGGCCGTGCCGATCGAAACGCTGCTCGCGCATTCGTTCTCGCAGGCGTTCGCGGCCTTTTTCCGCGCGTTCCCGATTCCGTTCCGCGACGAGCACATCCATCTCACAGGCTCGCTGCACGCCGACTTCGTCTATCCGCGCCTCGCGCCGCTGCTCGACGATCCTCTTTATCAGCAAAAGATCACGCAGGTGTACGGCGCGGACGCGCTTCCGATCCGCAACGCCGCCGACGTCGAGCGCCTCCTCCGCCTCGGCGACGACGACCGCTTCGACCGCTACCTGAAGATCCTCTACCTGCCGAAGCTGATCCTGACGAGCCGCGAGGCGCATCGCGACGCCGCGTATCACATGGCCAGCCGGCTCTATCGCACGTCCAACGTCGGCGCGCTGCGACTGAAGTTCACGATGTTCCGCGACACGACCGATCCGTCCGAGCAGATTCCGGGCCTCGAAGCGGTGAGCGCGGAAGACGCGGTGCTCGGTTTGTACGAAGGCTTCCGCGCGTTTCAATCGGAGGTTCCGGCGTTTCAGTTCGTGCTCTCGCCGAGCTTTCGGAAGGAGCCGGGCTTTTACGACGCGACGCGCTACGCCTCGAAGCGCGAGAGCTTCGACGATCAGGTGCGCCAGATCGTCGAGCTGCTCAAGCGGCATCCGGAACTGCGCGACGTCGTGACGGAGATCGACACGGTCGGCAATGAGCGCGGCTTTTATCGCAAGGCGCATTTCCAGGAGTTTCGCGTCGGCATCCGCAAGCTGCAGGCGTACGGCTTCCGCACGCGCAGCCATCACGGCGAGACGTGGGACACGCTGCGCCATGGGATCCAGGCCGTCGACAATGCGATGAACATCTGGCGCGTCGACGCGATCGAGCACGGCCTGTCCCTCGGCATCAATCCCAACTATTACTTTCACAGCATGCTCCAGCGCGCGTTGCGCGCGAACCGCGAGGGCCGGCCGATCCAGCCGACGGCGACCGAGTTCGCGGAACTGATGGACATGGACACCAGCGGCCGCGAAGCGATCCGCGACAAGCTCCTGCATGGCACGCCGCTGACGGAGGATGAAGCGACGCTGGCGACGAAGACGAAGTTCCATCACGCGAGCGAGGTCGAGACGTACCAGCACGACGTGCTGAATCGCATGATCGACAAGCGCCTCACGCTCGTGTCGCTGCCGTCATCCAACAAACGCTTGACCGGCGCGCTCGCCGACTACGCCGACCATCCGTTTTCCTGGTGGGAAAAGAAAGGCCTGCGCCTCGGCGTCGGCACCGACAACGACATCACGCTCTCCACGAGCTTCATCCGGGAGATGCTGATCCTGCTCTACACCGATCCGCTGGAGCTGAAGATCACGAAACTGCTGATCGTCACGACGGGCGAGTGGCGGCGGGGGTATTTGAGTCATTTGCTTTGGCAGATGCGGAAGCGTGGAGCGGCAGGCTTCAGCCTGCCGAAAACGACGGCGGGCTGAAGCCCGCCGCTCCACTGATCAGCCGGCGGGACGCCGGCGTTCCACGGCCTCGACGATTTCGTGGACCCTCACCTTCGGTAACCTTCGCTCGTACCCCCAAATCCCATCCAGCCACTCCGTCCCGGTCGTCTTCTCCTGCGCCTCGGAGATCATGCGCAGGGCTTCGACGACGCCGGGGATGACGTAGGTGTGGCCGCGGTCGTCACGGTGGATGGTCCAGAGCCAGTCCTGCATCGTGCCGAGGTCGGTGCGGGCCTGGGAGAGGAGCTGGCCGAGGGCGCGGAGGCGGTGGACGACGGCGATGAGGCCGCAGGTGGCGAAGAAGGAGTAGGGCTCCAGCGTGGTCAGACGCCCAGCAAAGGACGCGGCGTCGCCATGGATCGTGACGGCGCCGGGGGCGAGGTCGCCGGCGATCTTCGCGCTGGAGACGATGCCGATCGGGCGGAGGTCGATGAAGCCGTTCACGCTCATTTGAAAGGCGCGGTATTCATCCAGCGTGCAATCCGGTTTCGCCTCGGCGTACGAGTCGGAGAACATGCGCGCCAGCGAGTCGTCGTTCGTGATGACTTTTCCGAACGGCGCGATCCAGTAGCCGCTGCGCACGACCTGGTCGTCGACGACGATCGGCGAGCCTAACGACGTGACGGTGAACACGGCGTCGAGGACGACCTTCAGCACCGCGAGATGCGCTTCGTCGCGCGCGCCGAACTGGCCGGGGTCGCGCATCGGCTTGAGCGGCAGGAGCTGGCCCGGCTTGTCGGCCGCGACGAGCGTGTGCAGGTCGCGCGCGAGCTGGTCGGTATCCCACAGCTCGATGTCGCGGAACGTGAGCTTACGCGAGTTTTCGAGAAAGAAGAGCTTCGGATCGAACGACTCGCGCGGATACTCTTCGAGCGCGTCGATGTCGAGCGTGCGGAGGCGATGCAGGGCGATGAGCAGCGCCAGCGTGTGCAGCTCGGCCTGATGTTTCGCCGAGCCGAGGTCCTGCAGCGCCATCGGATCGATCCCGCTCAGCTGCGCGTTCAGCAGCACCGGCTGATAGAGAAAATCGACGACCTGATTCGAGTTCGCGGTCTCGGTGTAGTAGCAGATGCTGTCCTCGAACCACGGCACGTTCGGATCGTCGCCGAGGAGGCCGACCGTCGCGAGGACGTGTCCGAGCTCGCTCACCGACGCCACTTTCATCACGCGATAGAGCGCGTCGGCGTTCGCGACGCTGAAGAATCCGTTCTCGCCGCTGCGGATCGCGTACTCGGGATGCAGCTCCTCGCCGAGCTTGAGGTGCAGCTCTTTCTTCGAGGTGCTGTCGAGACGCTGCGTCACGGCTTTGAACAGCCGCACGCTTTGCTTCCCTTCGCGCGCCCCGCGGAAGATCTCGTGCTTCGCGTCGCGCAGCGCTTTCACGATGTCTTTGTGCAGCGGGATCGGCTGGCGAAGGCGCACTTCGTCGATCCCGATCGCGGCGGCGGTGACGAGCATCAGGATGCCGCGCTGCGCGTACTTCAGCATCAGGTGCTCGGCTTCGACGTGTTTCTTGCGGAGAAACTCGTCCCGCGCGGCGTGGGCGAAGCCGAGTCGCGGCGTCGTGTGTCCGTCCGGAGTCTCGTCGTACATGCCGCCGACGCCGGTCGTGTGCGCGACGAGCACACGCGCGCCCCAGGTCTCGCGGACCGCGACGAGATCGTCGGCGAACGCGTTCTCGAATTCATCCTTCACACGCGCCGTGAACTCGGGACCGAGGCCGAGCGCGTTGGAGACGATGTCCAGCCCGCCCGTGTGGTACGAAAGAATCGTCGGCAGCGGAAAGCCGAGCAGCACCGAGCGGAACGGCTTGTCGCCGTAATCGCGCAGGCGTACTTTGCGGTCTTCGAGGAAGGACGTGACGGGACGCGTCGCGCGGACGTACTCGACGAGCTGTTCGGGATTGCTGACGTTCGCGAGCTTGAGAAACTCGTCGACGGCGCTCGCGCGCGAGTCGATCGCGGCGTCGGTGACGATCTCCAGTCCCGGCACCGGCTTCAGGTCGAACTTCGAGACCGCGACGTACACGCCGCCCGGCGTGAGGAAGCCGTGCTCGAAGTGCCGCGGCGTGGTGCCGGCGCCCCAGCGCGAGCGCGTGAAGCGCTTGAGGCGCGACTCGAACGTGTGCACTTCATCGTCGCTGCGGCCCGTGACGATCAGCACCGGCACGTCGTCGGGCGACGCCGGCGGCGCGATCGTCATCATCTCTTCGAACATCGCCACCATCTGCAGCGCCGCAGCGCCGCCGACCGCTCCCGTGCCGCCGATGAAGACGTGCACGTCGCGGTAGCGCGCGCCTTCACGCGCGGCGGCGACGAGCCGCGGGCCGAAGCGGGATTTTTTGAAGAGCATTGGTGTGGATTGTATCGGTTGCCCGGTCACCCAGTCGCCCGGTCACCCGGCCGGGAAACCGGGCAACTGGGAAACCGGGGAGCCGAGGGTCATCGCAACCGCAGCGTGCAATCCCAATCGCGCGCGCCGTCGCGGCAGCGGATCGTCACGTCGAACGGCTCCACCGAGGTGATGCGCATGCCGTTCCATGGAATCTCGCCGTTCGCGGCGATGACGCGGCGCGTCGGGCCGGCGGCTTCCTTCACGAGGTAGGCGAAGCCGTGGCCGGTGTCGCAGCTCTGGAGGACGATCGTGGCGAAGGGGTCGAGACGCGAGAAGAACGCTTCGAGTCGCATCGCGTCGGCGGCGTCGAGCGTGCGCGCCTTGCGGCCGTTCATCGAGATCGAGAACGCGTCGCCGTGGCCGGAGATCACGAGCAGCTTCGCGCCGTCGACGTCGATGGCGAAGAGCTGGTCGTCGGTCGCGATCTGCTTGTGCACCGCGACGTCGTACGTCTTCGCCAGCCGCCGCCGCAACATGGTCTGGTGCGGCGTGTAGAAGACGCGGCGGAACAAGGCACGCTCGCGGGGATAGATGAGGACGGCTCGATCGCGCGCGAACGCGGCGCACGAAAAGAGGAAGCACAGCGCGAAGAGAGCTCGTCGCATGGGCACCGATCGATTGGACCGGTGCCCATTGTAGCGCTCGTCATCTATTTGTCGTTGTACAACTCGACGAACTCGTAGATGAAGTTGCCCGTCCCGAGGGCGTCGGAGAACTCGTTGATGAACACGCCCTTGTTGCACGTCGAAGGTCCGCCGCTGCCGGGGTTGCCGGTGGACGACGCGGTGCGCGTCCAGCTCGAGGACGTACCGGGCGCGCTGCAGCCGCTCGTCCGCTTGAGGCTCTCGCCGCCGGTGCTGCCCATCGCCACGGTCGCGCCGTCGATCGTGGTCGCGCCGTTCTTCAGCGTGTACGTTTCGCTGCCGTTGATCTGGGGCATGGTGTCGGCGGCGTTGAGGTAGACCACGCTGCTGCCGAGGGTCACGCCCCAGAAGGCCTCGAACTGCGCCTTCGTCGCGTTGCGGCCAACGATCACGTAGCCCTTCGACGGAATGATCGTCCCGGTCGGGATCGTGTAGTTCAGCGTCGCATTCGCCTGCGTGAGCGTGTAGCCGCCGATGTTGATCGGCGTGCCGGGCGTGGACGAGTCGTTGTGCAGCTCGAGGAATTCGTAGACGAAGTTGCCGGTGCCGCCGGCGTCGGAGTGTTCGTTCAGCTTCACGCCGCCGCCGCAGCCGGTGCCGGCGCCGCTGCCGGGATTGCCGGACGTGTCGGCGAGAGTGTTCCACGATGTTCCACAGGGGTCGACGCGCTGAACGGATTTCAGTCCGCCGGCGGGCTGCGAGGGCGACGGGCCGTCGACCGTGACGGCCGCGGCGTTCTTGAGCGTGAAGTTCTCATCGCCGTTGATCACCGGCATCAGTCCGGCGGAATTGAGATAGACGACGTTGCTGCCAAGCGTGCGCACCCAGAAGGTCTCGAACGCGCTCTTCGTGGCGTCCCGGCCGATGATCAAGTACCCCTCGGCCGGAATGACCGTGCCGGCCGGAATCGTGTACGTCCCCGCCGCATTCGCCTGGGTGACGCTCCATCCCGAGACATCGGCGCCGCCGGCGACGGCGTTGTTCACCGTCACGCTGACGCTCAGGGACGTGCCGAAGTTGTTCGCGGCGTCGTACGCCTTCGACACGAGGACGTGCACGCCGTTCGCGGCGCTGGCGGTGTTCCAGCTCCACGCATACGGCGAGCTCATGTCGGTCGACTGCAACGCGCCGTCGAGGAGGAACTCGACCCTCGTCACGCCGACGTTGTCGCTCGCGGTCGCAGAAACCGTGAGGGCGCCCGAGACGGTCGCACCACTCGCGGGAGAGGTGATCGAGGTCGTGGGCGGAGTCGTGTCGCCGCCGCCGGCCTGATACGTGATCCACATCGGCGCGGACCAGACGTCGTGTCCGTCGGCCTGCACGGCGTGCACGAAGTAGTAGTAGCTGCCGGACGTCAGCGTCTCGACCTTCGTCGCCGACGCGACGTTCGACCACGTCGCGTACGGCGAGGCCGGGACGCCGCCGCCGATCTGTCCGCGCCACAGCTCGATGGTCGTGAACGACTCGCCGTCGGGATCGTACAGATTCGCGACCAGCGTCGCGCCGCCGGCGGCGTTGAAGATGTCGCCCATGATGTGCGATCCATCACTCGTTCTAAACACGAGCTGCACGTTCGGATCCTCGGTCGCATAAAAGTGCCGCGCGCGCTGCGCCGCGAGGAGGTTCGCCTTCGTCAGCGACGGCGCGAGGTAGACCGTGCGCGTCGGCAGCGCGACGCCGTAGTTGTTGCAGTGCGAGTCGTGATCGGCCGCGGGCGCGAGGTGGAAGCCTTTGTTCAACGCCTCTTTCCATCGGCCCGTGTAATCCGTCGAGCCGACGTTCACCGTGCCGCAGTCGGTCGCGTTCGCGAACGCCAGTCCGCTGCGCACGGCGATGCCCTGCATGGCGTTGTCGGCGTTGGCGTTGAACGCGAAGTTGTCGAAGTTACCCGTGTCCGGGTGGTTGAAGATGCCGAGCGCGCCGGCCGACGACGGATTCGCGACCGAGGCCGCGTACGCGGCGAGATATCCGAAACGTTTCGGAGTGAAGACGTCGAAGTAGCAGTTCGTGCCGGGCGTGCATTCGGGATTCGGACCGTTGCACGTCGAGCAGGTTTCCCAGCCGAAGAGCTTCGGCGTTTCGATGAACGTCACGTGGCCCTGGTCGTCGTTCGTGGAGACGCCCCACTCCATGCCGTACATCGCGACGAAGGAGCCGCTGACGGTAGCCGCGTTCGCGGCGGCGAGTCCGCTCTGATAGCGCTGGCGGACTTTCGCCTCCGTGACCGGCGCGTCGTTGTTCGCCGAGGCGTCGTTGATGAGGTGGTTGTGCTCGTTGACGACCCAGAAGTCGAGGAGCGCGGTGTTGCGCGCGTAGTTGAAGACGTCGGCGGGCGCGAACGTGCCGCTGCCGTACGCGTTGCCGGAGGCGCAGTTGTTCGTCGGCTGCCCGCCGTCCGACCAGTTCGAATGCGCGTGCGTCGAGCCGTAATAGAAGGAGTAGGCGAAGCCGGCCTCCATCGGCGCGTGCTGCTGCACCTGGCAGTTCGTCGCGTGGGCGGTGAGGCGAAGGTTCCGCGACTCCGTCACCGGCAGGTCGTAGTTGACGATCACCTCGTCGCTCGATGCGAGCGCTTCCTCGCCCTCGAATGCTCCGTCGTACGAATCGGGTGGAGCGGCGGGCTTCAGCCCGCCGGAACGGTTCGCCGGGCTGAAGCCCGGCGCTCCACGGTCTCCCGCATAGCGCGCCACGAACGTATAGCGATACTTGCCGGCAGGAACGAGCTGGCCAAAATCGTCGCGGCCGTCCCAGTAAAACTCCGCCACCGCGGCGCCGTCGCGGCCGAGGAACGCGCGCCCGCCGGTGCTCATCACGCGCGCCCCGTCGTCGACGCGGTCGATGCGCAGCTGCCAGAGCGCGAAGCCGAAGCGCTGCTCGTGCGCGGCGCGCTGGTAGGAAAGGATCGAGAACAGCCGCACCGTACCGAGCTCGCCGGCGTGATTGGGCGAGAACTGGTAGGCGCTGGAGCCGATGAAGGCGATGAAGTTCGCATCGCAGTCGTCGAACTCTTCGGCGAGAACCGGCGAAGCGACGAGGAGCACCAGGAGCAGCGGGAGAAAGAACAGCCGCATCCAAAACCTCCACATAAAAGTTGACGAAAAAAGAGTGCGCCTAAAGAGAGCGGCGAAATTGTAATCGAAATCTGTAAGGAGCGGCGGAAGGAAGTGCAAATGGCGTGCGGAGATCGTGTATGCTCCGCGCTCCCAAAGGTTATTTGACCCTATGCCCAAGCTCTCTTTCGTGCCCTTTCTGCTTCTCCTCGCCTTCCCGGCCGCCGCACAGATCGCGATTCAGCCCGCCGCGCCGAAGGCGGGCGAGCCGGTGACGATCACGATCAACTCCTCGTGGGCCGACTCGTGTGTGCCGGAGCTCGAGCGCGTGTACATGCCGGAGCGCGACACGATCATCGCCACGTATCGCATCCGGATGAACGTCTGCCTGGCGGTGGTGTCGCCGTTCCCGTCAACGATTTCGCTGCCCGGGCTGCCGCCGGGCGAGTACCGCGTGGAGACGCGCCTTGCGGAGCCGGACGGCGTGAAGCCGCTGCTCAAAAATCCGATCGCCTTCACGGTGGCGGAGAATCCCGCGCTGCGGCTCGCCGGCCTGGTCTCGCCGTCGATGGGCGGCACGTCGGGAGGATTGATCGTGGGAATCCCCTGCCCCGTCGCGAGCTGCGCCGGAGCGAAGGTATTGTTCGGCGGGATCGAGTCGCCGCGGGTCGAGGCAATCCAGGGCGGGTTGCGCGCGATGGTGCCGCCGGCATCGGGCACCGCCGGCGCGCCGGGTGTGATCGGCCTCGTCGACGTGATCGTGCGGGTCGGCAGCGACGAGTGGAAACGCCCGGGCGGTTTTCAGTACGTCTCGCCGATCGAATACGAAACGATCCTCCTGCCGTCGCTCACGAACAGCGTGATCTCCGGCGCGTTCGGCTCGCGCTGGAAGATCGAGCACCACGTCTACAACGGCAACGCGATCACGCTCCGCGCGCCCGCCGACTACATGCATTACGTCGACCTCTGCCCGATCCTCTGCGGCGACCTCTCGCAGATTCACGCCGGCACGTACACGCCGGTACCGACGTTCTTCGGCATCAGTCCGCCGCCGCCGAACTGGATCCTGCACGTGCGCCGCGAGGTTGCGGACGCGCTGGCGTTCTCGATGCGCGTGCGCGATCTGACGAAGCAGGGCGACGACTGGGGCGCGGAGATTCCGGTCGTCCGCTCGCACGATTTCAAGCTGAAGATCCAGCTCGTCGACGTGCCGCTGCAAGCGCGCTTCCGCCAGACGCTGCGCGTCTTCGCGCTGCCGCAGGGCCTCACCTGCTGCGGCCCCGCCACCGTCCGCTTTTATTCGGCCACCGGCGCGCTGCTCTTCGAGACGCCCGCGCAACTGCAGCCGATGCCGCATGCGATCGGCGGCTTCGAGACCCCGAGCCTCGGCTCGCCCGACTTTCCCGTACAGCCCGAAGGCTTCGAGCTCGACGCCCTCGGCGGGATCCCCGAGCTCGCCGGCAACGAGAGCGTACGCATCGAGATCACCACGCCCTCTCTGCGCCGGCTGTGGGCCTACGTCGCGGTGACGAACAACGCCACGCAGCACGTGACGATCGTCAGTCCGCATTAGCTCGCTTGCCACTGCGCTGGCATGGTGCTAGTGTATTAGCATCATGTCAGCACACAAGCATCGACCGGACCTCGGCGAGCTCGGACGGCGGGAGCGGCAGATCATGGACGTCGTTCACCGCCGCGGGCGCGCCACCGCCAACGAAGTGCTCGACGAGCTGCCCGATCCCCCGAGCTATTCCGCCGTGCGGGGGATGCTGCGGCTGCTCGAGGAGAAGGGCTACGTCCGCCACGAATGGGACGGGCCGCGCTACGTCTATCTGCCGACCGGCGATCCGGAGCACGTCCGGAAGTCGGCGGTGCAGCATCTCTTGAACACGTTTTTCAGCAACTCGATCGAGTCCGCGGTCGCGGCCATGCTCGGCGTACGCGAAACGCCACCAACCGATGAAGAGCTGCGCCGTCTACGTAAATTGATCGACGACGCGAGGAGGGGACGCAAATGATTCTCTTCGTTTTGAAACTGACGGTGATTCTCGTTCTCGGCGCGGCGATCGCCGCGCTGCTGCGCACGCGCTCCGCCGCCGCGCGCCATTTCGTCTGGTCGCTGACGCTCGCCGGCGCGCTGCTGCTGCCGGTGGCGACGTGGCTCGCGCCGGCGATGCGGGTGGCGGTGCCGGAGTGGAAGGAGGAGGCGGTGGTGACGAAGGCCGCCGTCCCGGCGGCTGATGGAGCGGCGGGCTTTAG
>DATFHJ010000003.1:0-27842 GCA_035248585.1 Thermoanaerobaculia bacterium | reverse complement strand
TCGCTGGGGCACGCTTGCGTTGATCGCCACGCGGCCGGTGCCGATCCTCGCGGAGACGACGGCGATTCTCGCCGGCGCGTCGCGCATCGGCTGGCTGCGCATGACCGCGCTGTCCGCGATCGGCTCGGCGGTGCCGGCGATCCTGTACGCGTGGGCGGGCAGCACCGCGCGGCAGCCGGCCGAAGGAATCGTCGTGTTCCTGATCGTGCTCGCGTTCTCGGGCGCGATGTGGTGGATCGGGCGGCGGGATTAACCGGGATATCCCGCGCCTTCATCGCGGCGGAACAAGTGCGGCGCGAGGCCGAATCGCTTCTGCAGCGCGACGATGGCGAAGAAGACGCGGTTGAGGAATCGCGTTCGAAGGCTCGCGTTCCAGCGGCCGGCGAGCATCGTGACGATCGACTGAAAGAGCAGCGCCGGCGGATTCGGCTTGAAGAAGAGATCGCGGAACTGCGGCGTGTAGAAGCCGATGACGAAGCGGCGGAAGGTCTGGAAGCGCTTCTGCTGCCGGCGGGAGAACGCCGCGAACTGGCGCGCGGAAAAGCGATTCGCCTTCAGCGCGCGATCCAGTTCCTCCGCCGCCTCGATGCCGGACTCCATCGCGATCGAGACGCCGGTGGAGAAGACGGGATCGAGGAACGAGCCCGCGTCGCCGGCGAGAATCCAGCGGTCGCCGGCGTACGTCGACGCGCTGTACGAGAAGTCTTTCTCGACGCGCACGGGCCAGGCCTGCTCCGCATCGCGCATCAGCTCCGCGACGGCCGGCGTGTCCGCCAGCGCACGCGCCAGCTGCTCGTCCGGCGTGCCGGGCGGCAGCTGTTTGTAGAGGTTCTGCGGCAAGACGACACCGACGCTCATCAGCTCCGCGGAGATGGGGATGAGCCAGAACCAGCCGGAGTCGTTGCGGGCCACGATGCGGATGTCGTTCGGACAGCCGTCGGGAAGGCGCGAGACATTGCGGTAATGCGAAAAGATCGCGATGTTCGCGAGGAGCGGCTCGTCGGTGCGGAGTTTGAATTTGCGCGCAATCAGTCCGTTGCGGCCCGTCGCGTCGACCATCGCCTGCACGCGCACGCGGCCTTTGCCGGCGTCATTCGCGTAATCCAGCACCGCGGCCTCAGACTCGAAGTCGCACGCCGTGATCTTCGTCCCCTCGCGAACGTCAACGCCGAGCTCGCGCGCGCGCTTCATCAGAATGTGATCGAACTCGGCGCGCGAGACCTGATACGTCTGCGGGCGGCGGACTTCGGTGACGTCGGCGAAGTTGACGGTGCGGCCGGCCTGGCCGTCATGCGTGATCAGCCGCGCTCCCCATTTCTCGGGAAACGACGACTGCTCCATCGTCTCGGCGATGCCGAGGACGGAGAAGAAATCGTTCGCGGTGGAGAGCAGCGACTCGCCGATGTGAAACCGCGGGAAGGTGTCGCGCTCGAAGAGCACGACGGAGTGGCCGAGCTGCGCGAGGCGGATCGCGGCGGAGCAGCCCGCCGGACCTCCGCCGGCGACGGCGAAGGTGTGGTCGTAAGCCACGTTACGCCGTTTCCATCATCTCGGCCGGGATGTCGAAGTTCGAAAAGACGTTCTGCGTGTCGTCGTGATCGTCGAGCGATTCGAGGAGGCGCATGATCTGCCTCGCCTTCGCTTCGTCGAGGCCGGAGACGTAGGTCGACGGAATCAGTCCGAGCTTCGCTTCGATGGTGGCGATCTTGTTGGTCTCGAGCGCCTGGCGCACGCTTTCGAAACTGTCGGGCGCGGTGTAGATCTCGAAGGCCTCGGGGTCGTCGCTCTGCAGGTCGTCAGCGCCGGCTTCGAGCGCGACCTCCATCAGCTTGTCTTCATCGGCGGCGCTCTTCTCGACGGCGAAGTAGCCCTTCTTCTCGAACTGGAACTTGACCGAGCCCGGGGTGCCGAGGTTGCCACCATGTTTCTCGAACATGTGGCGGATCTCGGGGGTGGTGCGGTTGGTGTTGTCGGTCAGCGCCTCGACGATGATGGCGACGCCGCCCGGACCGTAACCCTCGTACGTGATTTCTTCGTAGGTCGCGCCTTCGAGCTCGCCCGTGCCGCGTTTGATGGCGCGCTCAATGTTGTCTTTCGGCATGTTGTTGGCCTTCGCCTCGGCGACAGCCGCGCGCAGCCGGGGATTGCCGTTCGGATCGCCGCCGCCGAGGCGCGCGGCAACCGTCATTTCCTTCAGGATGCGCGTGAAGATCTTGCCGCGCTTCGCGTCGGCAGCACCCTTCTTGTGCTTGATCGTGCTCCATTTACTGTGGCCGGACATGAGTGCTCCTTGGTGGGTTCGAAGAGGGCGTAGCTTATCGAACGCCCAGCTCTTTCATCAACTCTTTCGCGTGATCGACGGCGTCCATGATCCAGAGCACGTACTTGATGTCGACGTGAATCGAGCGCGTGTCCGCTTCGTGAAAGAGAAAGTCGGCGTCGATCGACTCGTAGTTGCCGTCGAACAGGAGGCCGACGAGCTCGCCGTTCGCGTTCAGGGTCGGGGAGCCGGAGTTGCCGCCGGTGGTGTCGCACGTCGACAGGAAGTTCACCGGCACGTCTTTCAGCTCGGGATCCTGGTACGCGGTGCCGGGCTCCTTCGCGGCGGCGAGGAGCGCCTTCGGACTGGCGAACGGCTCCTCCCCCTTTTCCTTTTCGACGACGCCGCTGAGCGTGGTCTGCGGCGCGTACCAGGTCGCGTCTTTGGGACGATATCCGGCGACGCGGCCGAACGTGATGCGCAGCGTAGAGTTGGCGTCGGGATAGAGCGGAGTGTTGCCGCTGAGATTACGGAGCAGCTCGAAGTAGCGCGGGCGGAGGCGCGACATGGCGCCGCTCCAGGCGAGCTCGCGCTCTTCGCGCGCGTCGAGCACCGGCAGGAGCGCGAGCGCGAAATCAATCATCGCGTCGCCGCGCGCTTTGAGCTGCGCGGTAGATTCGCTCAGCATCTTCGCCCGCTCTTCGTGCGAGCCGATCTTCGTCGTGCCGTAGAGTTTGTCCAGTAGTGGATCAATTCCGCCGGCTGCAGCGACTGCGTCGTCGATCGGCTTGATGCGCTGCTCCGCGGGCAGCTTCGCCGCGTCCTCGAGCAGGAAGCGGAAGATCGCACGATCGCTGCGCAGCTCGAGCGTGCGCTGGACGCGCGCCGACGACTGCAGGAGGCTCGGCCATTCGCGCTGCTGATACTTCGCGCGGCGTTCGATGTCCTTCTTCGGACGCTCCGTCGCGACGCGGGCGATGTTGTAGGCCTGCCCGAACAGCTGCGGGCTGCGGGTGATGAGAAAGTCGAGGATCAGGTCGCGCTCGCGCGTCCGCAGCTTCGCCGCGTTGAGCGCGGCGATGTCCGCGAGCGTGGTGTCGTGACTGCGGCTGGCGCGGTCCAGGCGGCTCTCGCGCGCGAGACGCTGCTCGAGGATTTTGTCCTTCGCGAATCCCGCGCTGACGCTCTCGTAGTTCTTCAGCGCGTTCGCGTAGCCTTCGATGCGCGAGGCGTTCTTGATCTGCGCGTCGCGATCGTTCTTGCCCGCTTCTTCGAGCAGCCGAACGACCTCGCCGTAATAGCGGATGCTCTTGGGATAGACGAACTCCTGGTAGTTGCGCACCTCGTCCGCGGTCTTGTAGCGGAACGTGCGGCCGGGATAGCCGAGGACCATCACCGGATCGCCGTCGCTGATGCCGCTCGTCGCGACCTTCAGCCAATGCGCGGGCTTGTACGGCTTGCCGTTCGCGTATGCGCGGAGAAACGCGAAATCGCCGGTGTGGCGCGGCCATTCGAAGTTGTCGATCTCGCCGCCGAAGTCGCCGATCTGTTCCGACGGCGCGTAGACGAGACGGATGTCGGTCAGCTCCATGCGCGTGGTGCGGAGGTACTGCGCGCCTTCGAAGAACGAGGCGACGCTGCAGCGCACGCCCGGCTTTTCGCATTCGGCGATCAGCTCTTTCTCGCGGCGGTCGAGCAAATTCGCGCGCTCGACATCGTCGTCCGCGTCGACCTTCATCCGCCCCGTGACGTCCTCGATGTTCGTCGTCACCCACACCTTCGTGCCCGGCGCCGCGGGCAGCTCCTCCTCCCGGGTGCGCGCGAGAAATCCGTTGGCGATGAGATCGCGCTGCGGCGTGGAGTTGTGCTGAATGGAGCCGAACGCGCAGTGGTGATTCGTGACGATGAGCCCATCCGGAGATACGAACGACGCTGTGCACGACCCGCCGAGGGAAATCACCGCGCCGAGCGGATCGCCGGTGAGACTGGAGAGCTTCGCCGGATCGAGCTTGAAGCCGAGCTTCTGCAGGTCGCCCGCGAGCTGGGGCATCTGCTGGGGCATCCACATGCCCTCGTCGGCGAGCGCGGGGAGGGCGAAGAGGAGGAGGAAGAGGAGAGGCTTTCTCATCATTCGGGACGGCAGAACCGCAGGGAGGGAGGGAGGCTTCCCCATTTTCAAAACGTCGTGATCGGTTGTATTCGAATGCCGGGGAAGCGTCTGAAATCGCGATCCTCGGTCAGCAATGCGCTCACTCCATGTTCGAGACAGACGGCGGCGATCTGCGCATCGAAGACGAGATTCCCCGTCGCTCCGGATGCTGACAATTGTTCGCGGAGCAGTTTCACAAATTCCGGTCCCGGCGTGAGCAATCGCGCGGAAGGGCTTTCGAACAGGATGTGAATCGATTCCAGCGCGCTGGTCATTTGCGTGGGAGGCTTGAAGAGATTGGAGTGCGAAACAACGCGTAGATACTCTCCAATACAAAAAACTGGGATGCCCCAGGGATCAGATCCTTCTGCAAGACGACGGAGCGCCGAGACTGCGGCCCGGTGCAACGGAAGCTCGTCGCGATTCGCATAGACGAGAACGTTCGTATCAACAGCGATCAACGCTTGCGATCCGTGATGCCATCCATGATGTCGTACAGAGAGTCACGGTTGGCGATGTCGACGCCCGGCAGGACGACGCCACCCTCATGGGGCTTCCAATTAAATTTGTACCCCCCCTTTGCTTTTGGGCGCGGGGGGAGCGCTGCGGCAAGAGCCTCCTCCACAACAGCGTCGACAGTCTTCCCCTGCTCTTCCGCGCGCTGCTGCGCAGCTTCCAGAAGTTCCTCAGGCAGATCAAGCGTCGTCTGCATGGAGAGAGTGTAGCGCGAGTCCCGAAACCCCCGCCCCCTCTCTCCGTATACCCATCCAACCGCGATACACTCCCGTGTCTCGCTTGCTGGGTTCCTGGGCTGCTCGCTGCATCAAGAGCATCCCGGCAACGGAGCAAACGGACAGGAGGGTCACGGGACCATGGGCTTTCTCGACAACCTGAAGAACCAAATCGGATCGCAATTCATCGAGATCATCGAGTGGCTCGATGACTCGGACAACACGCTGGTCTATCGCTTCCCGGTTTACAACCAGGAAATCAAGATGGGCGCGCAGCTCACGGTGCGCGAGAACCAGGCGGCGATCTTCATCAATGAAGGCGAAGTCGCCGATCTGTTCAAGCCCGGCCGCTACGAGCTGTCGACGCAGAATCTGCCGATCCTGACGACGCTGCGCGGCTGGAAGTACGGCTTCCAGTCGCCGTTCAAAGCCGAGGTCTACTTCTTCAACACCCGCGTCTTCACCGACCTCAAGTGGGGCACGTCGAACCCGGTGATGATGCGCGACGCGGAGTTCGGAATGATCCGGATCCGCGCCTTCGGCACGTACGCGCTGCGGATTGCCGATCCGAAGGAGTTCTTCAAGACCGTCGTCGGCACGCAGGGCCTCACCACCACCGAGGACATCCTCGGCCAGCTGCGCTCCACGATCATCAGCCAGTTCTCCGACATCGTCGCGGAGTCGAAGATCGCCGCGCTCGATCTCGCGTCGAGCTATCGCGAGCTCGCGCAGCTCGCGCAGAAGGACCTCGGTCCCGCGTTCGCGGCCTTCGGCCTCGAGCTCTCGCGCTTCAACATCGACAACATCTCGCTGCCGGAAGAAGTCGAGGCCGCGATCGATCAGCGCACGAAGCTCGGCGTGTTCGGCGACCGGCTCGGCCAGTACGCGCAGATGCAGACCGCGGAGTCGATCAAAGTCGCCGCGGCGAATCCCGGCGGCCTCGCCGGCGCGGGCGTTGGCCTCGGCGCGGGCGTGGCCATTGGCCAAAGTATGGCTCAAGGGATGGGCGGCGCGTTCAACGCCGCGCCTCCTCCACCTTCCGGATCGGCCGCACCTCCCCCGCCTCCGGGCGGAGCGTCGAACGCTCCGCGCTGGTCGCTCGCGATCGACGGCAAGACCTACGGCCCGTACACGGATGACGCGCTCAAAGCGATGATCCAGAGCGGACAGGTCGCCGCGTCGACGCAGGCGTGGCGTCCCGGCGCATCGGGCTGGGCCTCGGTCGATTCGTACGCGGAGCTTGGAGTGGGTGGCGGAACGCCGCCTCCGCCGCCTCCGCCCCCGCCCGCGAAATGAGCGTGGAGCGGCGGGCTTTAGCCCGCCGGACCGGACGGCGGGCTAAAGCCCGCCGCTCCACAATTGACGAATGACTGGCGAAAGCGTCCAAGCGAAGGTCCGCAAGTTCCCCTGCGAAGGGTGCGGCGCCGATCTGCGCTGGGATCCCGGCGTCACGCGCCTGAAGTGCGAGTACTGCGGATTCACGAAAGAGGTCGCGCGCAGCAGCGAGTCGATCGAGGCACGCCCGGTCGATGCCGCGCTGCGCGCGCCCCGCGATCTGGGCTGGGGCGCGGAACGGAAGGTCATCGTCTGCAAGCGCTGCGGCGCGCACACGACGCTCGATCCGCTCGTCTCCGCCAGCGCGTGCGCGTTCTGCGGCACCACCGCGGTCGTCGAGGCGCCGCCGGACAACAAGTTCGTCCGCCCCGAGGGACTGCTGCCGTTCAGCATCCCCCGCGACGCGGCGCTGCAGTCGTTCCGGAAGTGGATGCACGGCTTGTGGCTGCGTCCGAACGATCTGAAATCGTCGTCGCGCCTCAACACGATGCACGGCGCGTACATCCCGTTCTGGACGTTCGACGCGGCGACAAATTCATGGTGGACGGCGGAAGCGGGCTTTTACTACTACGTCGAAGTCGGCAGCGGTCAGAACCGGCGGCGGGAGCAGCGCGTGCGGTGGGAGCCGGCGTCGGGATCGCTCGAGCTGTTCTTCGATGACCTGCCGGTGCCGGCGTCGCGCGGACTCGACTCGTCGCTCTGCCGCGACATCGAGCCGTATCCGACCGCGAATCTCACCAAGTACGACCCGTCGTATCTCTCCGGCTTCCTCGCGGAAGAAAACGCCATCGATCTGCCGGAAGCACTGGAGACGGCGAAGGACCGGATGCGCGGCGAGATCCACAGCGCCTGCGCGCGCGAAGTGCCGGGCGACACGCATCGCAACCTGAACGTGAACACGAACTTTTCCGCGGTCGCCTACAAGAACGCGCTGCTGCCGGTCTGGATCGCCGCGTACGACTACAAAGGCACGCCGTATCGCTTCCTCGTCAACGGCGTGACCGGCAAAGTGAGCGGCACCGCGCCCTGGTCGTGGATCAAAGTAACGCTTCTGATCCTGACGATTTTGACGTTTGTAATGATCATTCTTTGGGTTGCGGGTCAGTCGTAGTAACCTTCCTCGCACATCGGTCTCTCAGCATCATTTCACTTGGTTCGAGGAGGATTGCGTCATGGGCTTTCCCCGGTCTGTCCGAGTTTTGTCTCTCGGCATCCTGCTTTTCGTCGTTGCAGTACCGATTTTCGCGGCGCATGGAACGATCAGCGGCCGCATCACCCGCGCGGACGGCACGGGCATCGGCGGCGTGATCGTGAACGCGATCGAGGCCTCGCAGGGCACGCTCACCGAGCCGAACGGCTCGTTCTCATTGTCGGTGCCGCCCGGCACCTACACCGTGCAGTTCGTCGCCGGCGAGCAGGTGGCGACGGAGAACAATGTCGTCGTCGCCAGCGGCGGGACGGCGAAAGTCGACAAGCAGGTCGACTGGAATCTCTCCATCGCCGAGACGATCACCGTCTACTCGGCCTCGCGCCGCACCGAGCGCGTGATGGAAGCGCCGGCCGCGGTCACGGTCATTCCGCAGGAAGACATCGCGGCCGTTGCGCCGTCGGGCCAGGCGCCGCGCATCGTGGAGAGCGCGGTCGGAGTCGACTTCACGCAGAGCGGTCTCTATGACACGAACTTCAACGCGCGCGGCTTCAACAGCTCGCTCAACCGCCGCATCCTGACGCTCATCGACGGCCGCGATCCCGCAATCGCGTTCCTCGGCTCGCAGGAATGGGGCGCGGTCTCGTTCCCGCTCGACGAAATGCAGAGCGTCGAGCTGGTGCGCGGACCCGGCTCCGCGCTGTACGGCGCGAACGCGTTCAGCGGCGTGCTCAACATGACCACCAAGTCGCCGCGCGACACGCCCGGCGGCCGGCTGATGCTCTCCGGCGGCGATCTCAGCACGCGCCGCGCCGATCTGCGCCAGGCCGGCGCCCTCGGCGGCGAGTGGTATTACCGTCTCGTCGGCGGCTATCAGCAGAGCGATGACTGGGCGCGCTCGCGCAACGTCACGCAGGAATACGCGGGACTGCGCCGCGAGGCGCTCGCGCTGCCGCTCACCGAAAACGACATCAAGTTCGGCGGACTCCGTCTCGACAAGCACTTCGCGAGCTCGAACGTGTTCACCGTCGAAGGCGGCTACGCCACGCTCGAAGGCCCGGTGTTCCAGACCGGCATCGGCCGCGTGCAGGTGACGGACGTCGAGCGCCCGTGGGTTCGCACGAACTACAACATGCCGCACTGGAACATCGGTGCGTACTACGACGCGCGGAAGGCAGAGAACCAGATCGCGCTCTCGTCGGGCGCCCCGCTGTTCGAGGACTCGCACAACCTCCACGCCGACGTGCAGACGGATTGGGCGTTTTTCAACGACAAGACCCGCATGATCCTCGGCGTCGCCTACAACGATCAGGACGTCGACACGGCGAATGACGCAGGCGTGCAGACGCTGATGAACGAGCCGCACTCCGAGGAGCTGAAGAGCGCGTTCGGCCAGTTCGACTTCAACATCGGTAACAACCTCAAGCTCGTCGTCGCCGGACGTTGGGACGACTCGACGCTGTTCGACGCGCAGTTCTCGCCGAAGGGCGCGCTGGTCTACAACATCGGCTCGCACACGTTCCGCTACGGCTACAACCGCGCCTTCCAGCGCCCGAACTACTCGGAGCTGTTCCTCACCGTTCCCGCGGCCGCACCGGTGAACCTCGCCGGCGCCGCGCTGCAGAACCCCGCGAGCGCGCCGCTGGCGCCCGTGCTCGCGCAACTCGGCTTCGGCTGCGCCGCCGCCGTCTGCGCCACTCCGATGCCGATTCTCGCGCGCGGCAACAGCGCGCTTTCGGTCGAGAAGGTGCGCAGCCACGAGGTCGGATATGCCGGCATCTACGGCGGCAAGGTCTACCTGACGCTCGATCTCTACAAGAGCCACATGGAAGACTTCGTGACCGATCTTCTGCCGGGCGTGAACAGCGCCTTTGCGCCGTACGTGATCCCCACCACTCTGCCGGCGCCGGTGCAGGCGGGTCTGAATTCATTCCTGACCGCCGCGCTCGGAAACAATCGCTTCGGCCTGACCACGGTGGGCGGCCGCCCGGCGGTGGTGTTCTCGTACGCGAACGCCGGCGAGGTCGACTCGCAGGGCGCGGAATTCGCCGTCAACTACTACATCTCGAACAACTGGGTGGTCGACGCGAACTATTCGTACTTTGATTTCGACGTGAAGTCGCAGGCCATCGGCGATCAGTTGCTGCCGAACGCGCCGGAAACGAAGTACAACCTCGGCCTGGCCTGGCGCGGCGCGAAGTTCGACGCGAAGGTCTCGTACCGCTGGGTCGACGAGTTCCCGTGGGCCGCCGGCGTGTTCGTCGGCACCGTCCCGCAGTATGACGTCGTGAACCTCGCGGCGAGCTACCGCATCACTCCCCTGATCGGCGTCGGCGCCGACGTCAGCAACGTCTTCGACGACGAGCACTACGAAGCCTTCGGCGGCGACATCCTCGGCCGCCGCGCGCTCGGGTTCGTCACGATCAACTGGTAACGCTCCTGGTGGAGGACAGGCAGAAGTGCCTGTCCTCCACTCAGACCTCCAGCCGCTCCAGTACCGCCTGCCCGGCCGCCTTCGTTCCGAGCGATCCGCCGAGGTCTTTCGTCGTCTCGCCGTCGCGGATGGCGGCGGTGACGGCGCGCTCGATCAGTTGCGCCTCGTCGGTGTGGCCGAGGTACTCGAGCATCATCGAGGCGGTGAGGATGGCGCCGATGGGATTGGCGATGTCGTGGCCGGCGTATTTCGGCGCGCTGCCGTGGATCGGCTCGAAGAGCGAAACGCGGCCGGGATGAATGTTGCCCGACGCCGCGACGCCGAGGCCGCCCTGCAATGCGGCGCCGAGGTCCGTGACGATGTCGCCGAACATGTTGTTCGTCACCACCACGTCGAACATCTCCGGCGCGCGCACCATCTGCATCGTCAGCGCGTCGACGAACATGTGGAAGTGCACGATGTCCGGGTAGTCCGTCGCCACCTCTTCGAACGTCCGCAGCCAGAGATCGCCGCCGAAGCGCATGACGTTGTTCTTGTCCGACATGCAGACCGACTTGCGGCCCGTTCGCCTCGCGAATTCGAATGCGTAGCGCGTGATGCGCTCGACGCCCTTGCGCGTCGACACGTCCTCCTGCACCGCGATCTCTTCCGAGGTCCCCTTCTTGAACGCGCCGCCCATGCCGACGTACGCGCCCTCCGTGTTCTCGCGGAAGATCACGAAGTCGATCTCGTCGACACCTTTGTCTTTCAGCGGAGAGAGCCGCTCGTCGAGGAGCTTGACCGGGCGGTAGTTGACGTAGAGGTCGAGTTGAAAGCGCATGCCGAGCAGGATGTCGGCGGCGTGCTTCATGTCGGGAACGCGCGGATCGCCGAACGCGCCGAGGTACACCGCGGCGTAGTGATCGCGAATGTCTTCCATCGCGCCGGGAGGCATGGAGACGCCGGTGCGGAGATACTCGTCGGCGCTCCAGTTGAAGTGCGTGAACGAGAGCTCGAGTCCGCGCGCCTCGTTGACGCGCTCCAGGACGCGCATGCCCTGGTCGATCACTTCCGGGCCGATCCCGTCGCCGGGAACGACTGCGATTCGTTTGGACGTATTCATTGAGACGGACCGTATCATGAGTTCATGACCGTTCCCGGTGAGCTATTTCTCACAGAGCGAGCCGTCCTGGTGAGGTGAGCGCGATCCCCCGCTTCGCGAGCTCCGCGCGCAAACGCGGATCGCAGAGCGCGCGCGTTTCGTCGTCCCACTCGTAGCTCCAGTGATCGTAGCCGCGCACGGCGACGCCGGGATGGGTCACGAGCTCGGTCACGCCCTCGACTTCATCCAGCAGCGGCACGACGTCGCGCAGATGCCCGGCGACCGAGACGCCGATCGTGCGGTCGTTGGTCTGTGGAGCGGCGGGCTTTAGCCCGCCGAAACGATCCCGGCGGGCTAAAGCCCGCCGCTCCACACCGAGGTAGCTGAGCGCCTTGATGGCGAGTCGGGGCGACTTCTCATCGACGATCCGCACGTAGCCGATCCCGTATTCGCGCGCGAGGCGCGCGACGACGGCGAAGACGCGCGGCAGCAGGTGGAGATGCTGGTGTCCGTTGAGATGCGTGACGCGCAGTCCGGTGGCGAGCACTTTTTCGATCTGCGCGCGCAACTCGCGCTCGATGGCATCGATCGGGATGCGGCGCGCGAGGTAGAGCGGAACGAACGACGTGTACTTGCGCGGGAAGCGCATCGCCGTCAGCGGCTTCTCTTCCACCAGCGCCAGATGCACGCCGGCTTCGAGCGTGGGCGTGTCGCGCAGGCGTTCGACGGCGTCCTCGAACGCGGCGCCGTTCGCGACGATGCTGCACGCGGTGACGATGCCGTCGCGATGCGCGCGCAGCACGCCGTCGTTCATCCCGCGATGCAGGCCGGCGTCATCCGCCGTGACTATCAGCTGCCGGCTCATTCTGCGGGGCGCGCGGCTCGCGCTTGCGCATCTCGGGATAGAGCTTCACCAGCTCGCGCAGGATCTTCAGGATCACCATCGGCGACGAGAGATGCGACGTGCCGCGGATGCGCGGGAAGTAGTCGATGCCGATCTGCTGGATGGCGAAACCGCGGTTCTTCGCCTTGACGATCAGCTCCGCGTCGATCAGCGATCCTTCCGACTTCAGCTCGATGGCCTGCAGCACGTTGCGCTTCAGCAGCTTGAACGAGAAGTTGATGTCGCGGTGCGGCCAGCCGAAGAGCACGCCGATGAGGGTGTTGTAGACGTACGAGTAGACCGTCCGCCGGAAGCCTTCCATCGTCCGGTCGTGGCGATAGCCGGCGATGACGTCGGCACCGGTGACTTCGAGCGCGCGGATCGCGCGGCCGAGGATGTCGGGATCGAACGGGAGATCCGCGTCCATGTAGAGAACGAGGTCCTTCGTCGCGGCGGCGAAGCCGGTGCGCAGCGTGCCGCCGAGCTTGCGGTTTTTCTCGTGACGCAGCACGCGGAGGCGCGGATTTTCTTCCGCGAGGCGCGCGACGATCGCCGGCGAGTCGTCGGTCGAGGCGTCGTCGACGACGAGGATCTCGTAGTCGTCCGAATACTTCGTCAGCGCCTCGACGGCGGCGCCGACGGCGTGCTCGATATTCAACTCTTCGTTGAACATCGGAATGACCAACGAGACGGTACGACGGATCATGGAGCGATGGCGTCCATGATACGCGGCTTTCGCGCGGTATAGATGAGGTGCGGGTGCGGATAGCCGCGATCGATCGCCCGCGCGCGGATGTCTTCGAAGCCGATCGCACGCAGCGTGGCTTCGACCTCGGCGCGCGTCTGATAGATGAAGCCGCTGCCGATGCTGATCTTGAGGAAGCGATCCGACAGCCACTCCTGCAGCCGCGCGAAGGCCATCTTCCACGAGCGCCGCGGATCCATGTCCTTCAGAAGAAACGTCCCGCCCGGCGCGAGGCGCTCGAACGCGCGCCGGTAGACCTCCGTGCGATACGCGACCGGCATCCGGTACGTCGCGTCGTAGATCACGGCGGCGTCGAAGACTCCGCGGATGCATTCGTCATAGCCGGCGATCCACTGCACGCCGGGGGCATGCTCGGGATGGATGGACTTGCGCAGGTCGGGCTCGACGGCGAAGACGCGGTGTCCCCGATGCGCGGCAAAGTACGAGTAGATGCCGTGTCCCGCGCCGATCTCCAGGACGCTTCCGAACTGCGGAAGATCGCCGAGCGTGCGGAGAAAGGGACAGGTGAGGAAGCGGATGAAGACGTGGAGGCGATGCCCGAACGGATAGCCGCGGTACGTGCGATGAAGAAATCGCAGGGCTTGGAGGTAGCGCATTCGGGGCGGCGCATTATAGTGACGGCCGCTTGAAATCCCGCCCAATCCTGATCGCGCTCGCGGCGCACGTCGCCGTGATGATCTTCGCCCTGCCGAGGAGCCCGTGGGAGTTCGACGAGCCCCTCTTTTTCCAGGCGCTGCGTTACTACGACCCGGCCATGCACCATCCGCCGCCGCCCGGCTATCCGCTGTTCATCTTCGCCGGGAAACTCTTTCGTCTTCTTCTGCCGAGCGATTTCGCCGCGCTGGTGACGCTGAACGTGATCGCGTCGACGATCGGCTTCGTGCTGCTGGCACTGGCCTTTCGCGAGCTCGCCGGCGACGAGAGGACCGGCGTGATCGGCGCGCTGCTCTTCTACTGGTCGCCGTCGATGCTGATTCATTCGACGCTGCCGCTTTCCGATCCCGGGGCGGTGGCCTTGCTCGCGGCGGCGTTGTATTTCGGGGTCTCCCGGTCTCCCGGTTTCCCGGTCTCCCGGCCCGGCGACCGGGCGACTGGGCGACCGGGCGGCCGGGCGACCCTCTTCGCGTTGTTCGCCGCGCTCACGATCGGCTGGCGCGTGCAGTTCGCGATCTTCGTCGTGCCGATGTTTCTCGTCGCGGTCGTGATGCGGCGGTGGTGGCGCGCGCTCGCGGTGTTCACGCTCGTCTGTCTGGCGTGGCTCACACCGCTGGTGCTGACGCTCGGCGGCATTCCCGAGCTGATCGACTTCGAGACCGGACAGGGCGCGTATCTCATTGCGCACGATGCCGCCGAGTCGCGCACCGGCTGGACGCCGGTTCGCATCGCGTTCCGCTTCATCGGGCGGCCGTGGGGGACGGAGATCGCCGCGCTGGCGGTGCTCGCGCTCGCGGCATATGGCGGGCTGAAAGCCCGCCGCTCCACGTTGATTCCGCTCATCGCCGGCGCGGTGGTGTATATCGCATTCGCGCTTTATGCGATGGATCCGGCGGACGGCGTGCGCTATGCGATTCCATTCACGCTGGCCACCGCATTTTTCGCCGGCGCCGGCGCGAGGGGCCGCTTCGCGTGGGCAGTCCCGGTCGCGGCGCTGATCGCATTTCTCTCCTACGTCGGTCCGCTGCTCTGGCAGCGCCGCACCATCACTTCGCCGCCGGTGCAAGCGGCCGCCTACGCGCGCAGCGCTTTTCCGAAGGCCATCGCGCTCTACGAGCTGCCGCTCTGGCCGCACGCGCAGTACTTTCTCGGCGATCACGATCCGCACCGCATCGACGACGGGCTCGCGAAATTCTGGAACCGTCCCGACGTGCCGCTCTTTCTCTACACCGACGGCGCGAGCGCGCAGCCCGGCGCGCGCGTGTTTCGCTGGAGCGAGAGCGACGCGTACACGAAGATGACGCGCAACCACTACCGCGTCGCGTCGATCATTCCGTTGCCGCCGCAGCGCCGCTTCCGCATCGTGCGCGGCATCTCCGCGACGGAGCGGGAACAGGATGGACGGGAGTGGCGCTGGCTCGACAGCGGCGCGGAACTGCAGCTGCCGCCCGGTCCGCCGCGCGCGCTGACGCTGCGACTCGCGCTGCCGCCCGCGGCGCCGCTCGAGGCGAACGTCATCGCGATTTCCGTGAACGGTCAGATTGCAGCGCAGGCGCAGGTGAAGCGGCCCGACAGCACGGAGGTCACGGTTGCCGTTCCCGCGGGCGCGCCGCTCATCCGCTTCGACGCGCAGCGGACGTTCATCCCGGCGGAGGTGCCGTCGATGCGGAGCGGCGATCGCCGCCGGCTGGCGGTGGAGTTGCTCGACCTCTGGACAGCCGCCGCACGATGATCGCGACCGCAGCGACCGCCGCGCACGCGCCGATCACCTTTAACGGCTGCCCCTCGCCTGCCGTATGGATGAACCACTGGAAGAGAAACACGCTCGGGATCGAGCCGAAGAACGTCGCGGCGAGGTAGTCGCGCCGGCGGAAGCGCGCCAGTCCCGCGAGGTAGTTGAGCGCGACGTACGGCACGGCCGGGAGGATGCGCAGGAGAAGCAGCGGGAAGAAATCGCGCCGTTCGGAGAGCGCGTCGATGCCGCGGCGGCGCAGGTACTGTTCGACGCGCGATGCGAATGTTCCGCGCGCGAGCTCGAACGGGACCATTGCCGCGACCGTGCACGCGATCAGCTCGATCGCGCCGCCCGCCTTCCAGCCCCACGCCAGCGCCGCCGCGGCCGAGAGCAACCCGACCGGCAGGAGGAGCATCGCGAAGAGCACGTACAGCGCGAAGAACAGCGGCACCGCCCACCATTCGCGCGCGAACGACCGCGGCGTCGCGATCAGCTCCGCCGCGAACGGCAGCCGCTGCAGGTTCGCGAGCAGGATCGCCGCCCCCACCACCGGCAGAGCGATCGCGGCGAGACTTGTCATAGTCTTCCACTGCTTGCGACTGATCCGGGCCCTCGTCACTCTTTACCAAACCTATCACCACCGCGCACCCGCCGCGCGGCTGCACATCCTCATCCGCTTCCTCACCTGCCCGTTCCTGCGCGTGCTGCGCTTCGTTCCGCCCGATGCCCGCTCGCTCCTCGAGGTCGGCGCCGGTCACGGAGTCTTCTCCCGCCTCGCCGGCTTGCCCCGGGTCGTGGCCGTCGAGCCCGACCTGCGAAAGATGGGACCCGTCGAGGGTGTGCAGTTGATCGTTGGTTATGACGAGACCGTTCGCGGCCAATTCGACGTCGTGGCGATGATGGACGTGCTCTACGCCATCCCGATGGCGTCCTGGGATGCGCTGCTCTCGCGCCTCCACGAGCGCCTCGCCCCGGGCGGCACGCTGCTGATCAAGGAGCAGGACCCGTCGTCGATCAAGAACCGATGGAACCGCGCCCAGGAATGGATCTCGATGAGGCTCCTCCGCATCACCATGGCCAACGCGTTCGACTACGAATCCCGCGAGGCGTTCGCCGCGCGGCTGACGCGCCTCGGTTTTCGGGATGTGAGTTCCAAGCGCGTCGACTTCGGCTATCCCCATCCACATCTGCTCTTTATCGCGCGCAAAAGCGGGTCAACGAAAGGGTGACCCGCGAAAATCACCCGAGAGTATGACGACAGAACGCGGCCCTGGACGCTAGCTTGCCGGCCCAAGGAGAAAATGAATCCCATGAAGAAAATCGTCCTCACGTTTGGAATCCTTTCCGGCCTCATCGCCTCGGCGTTCATGTCGATCACGCTGCCGCTCTGCCACAGCGGCAAGATCAGCGTGGAATCCAGCATGGTCGTCGGCTACACGGCGATCGTACTGTCGTTCCTCCTGGTCTTCTTCGGCATCCGCAGCTATCGCGAGAACGCCGGCGGCACGGTCACATTCGGCAAGGCGTTCAAGGTCGGCTTGCTCATCGTCCTCATCTCCTCGGCGTTCTACGTCGTGACGTGGGAGATCATCTACTTCGGCTTCGCGCCCGACTTCTGGGACGTCATGGCCGACAAGACCGCCGTGAGCATGCGCGCGAAGGGCGAGCCGGAAGCGAAGGTCCTCGCGGCGGCGAAGGAAATCCGCGATTACAGGAAGATCTACGA
The DNA here is from genome assembly GCA_035248585.1 of Thermoanaerobaculia bacterium. Lineage (GTDB taxonomy): Bacteria > Acidobacteriota > Thermoanaerobaculia > Gp7-AA8 > Gp7-AA8 > QHVT01. Next base: position 10,941 of record DATFHJ010000003.1, on the reverse strand, counting down.
CAACCCGCTGCTCAACGTCGCCTTCACGCTCATCGAGCCGCTTCCCGTCGGAATCGTCGTGGCGGCCATCTCGGCGGCGATCCTGCGGAAGAAGCCGGCATCGCCTCCGGCCGCGGCGACCGCGGTCGCGTGAACGCGGTATCATCCGGCCACCGAAGTTCACTGAAGGAGCCGTCCCGTGCCCAATTTTCCCGGCGTTGATTACCTCGATATCGATTCGCTCTTCACCGAAGAAGAGCTGATGGTGCGCCAGACCGTGCGCGATTTCGTCGATGAGGAAGTGCTTCCGATCATCGAGCATGCGAATCGCGAGGAGAAGTTTCCCCACCACCTCGTGCCGAAGATGGCGGAGATGGGTCTGTTCGGCGCGACGATCAAGGAATACGACCTCCCCGGCCTCGGCCACGTGGCCTACGGCCTGATCATGCAGGAGCTCGAGCGCGGCGACTCGGGTCTGCGCTCGTTCGCGTCCGTGCAGTCGGGACTGGTCATGTATCCGATCTACACGTACGGCTCGAAAGAGCAGCGCGATTACTGGATTCCGAAGCTCGCCGCGGGCGAGGCGATCGGCTGCTTCGGCCTGACCGAGCCCGACTTCGGCTCGAATCCCGGCGGCATGCGCACGCACGCCCGCAAGGACGGCGACTCGTGGGTGCTCAACGGCGCGAAGGCGTGGATCACGAACGGCAGCATCGCCGACGTGGCCGTCGTCTGGGCGAAGGCCGAGGGGACGATTCGAGGGTTTCTCGTCGAGAAGGGAACGCCCGGCTTCACGACGGCGTACCACATGGGCAAGTTCTCGCTGCGCGCGTCGGTGACGTCGCAGCTGTTCTTCGAAGACTGCCGCATCCCGCTCGAGAACGTGCTGCCGGAGACGGACGGCCTCAAGTATCCGCTCGGCTGCCTGACGCAGGCGCGCTACGGCATCGCCTGGGGCGTGTTAGGCGCGGCGATGGGTGTGTTCCACACCGCGAACGAGTACGCGAAGTCGCGGATCCAGTTCGGCGGCCAGCCCATCGCATCGCACCAGCTCGTGCAGAACAAGCTGGCCTGGATGATCACCGAGATCACAAAGGGACAGCTGCTCGCGTTGCAGGCCGGACGGATGAAGGAGCGCGGCGTCCTGAAGCCGCATCACGTCTCGATGGCCAAGATGAACAACTGCAACATCGCCCTGCAGTGCGCGCGCATCGCCCGCGACCTCCTCGGCGCGAACGGCGTCTCCGACGAGTACCCGGTCATCCGCCACATGATGAATCTCGAGTCGGTGTACACGTATGAGGGTACGCACGACATCCACAACCTCATCATCGGCCACACCGTCACCGGCATCCCCGCCTACAACCCGCCGATGTCGGCGCAGCAGGAGCGGGAGCTGACCGAGGCCGCTGCAGCAGCAAAGAAGTGACGCGCTACTTCACTGTTCCCTACGACTCCGGACACAAGGGCCTGCGCATGGGCGCGGGCCCTTTCCGTCTTGCCCAGGAATTGGGCGTCGACGCCGAGGAGATCGCGCCCGCAGGCACGTTCCCCAGAGAGATCACGACCGCATTCGAACTGAATCGCGCGCTAGCGACGCGCGTGCGCGAGGCGAATGACTTTCCGGTCGTGCTCTCCGGCAACTGCGGCTCCGCGATCGGCGCCGCCGCGGGCCTCGGCACGGAGCGGCTCGCGGTGCTCTGGTTCGATGCGCACGGCGACTACAACACGCCGGACACGAGCGACAGCGGCTTTCTCGACGGCATGTGCCTTTCGATTCTCACCGGCCGCAGTTTTCACAATCTTGCGAAAACGATTCCGGGATTCACGCCCGTGCCGCCGTCGCGCACGATTCAGGTCGGCTCGCGCGACTACAGTCCCGGCGAGCGCGAGGCGCTCGTCGCGGACGGCGTGCGGATGACGCCCGACTTTGACGGCATCGACGCCGACCGCCTCCTCGTGCACGTCGACCTCGACGTCATCGACCCGCAATTCGGCCGCGCCAATCACTTCGCCGTCGGCGGCGGGCTCTCGGCCGACGATGTGCTGCGTGTGATCGAGAAAGCACCGTTCCCGATCGCGGGGCTCGTGATCGCTTCGTACGATCCGGCGTGCGATCCCGAAGGAAGCATCGCCGCGATCGCGGCGAGGATCGTGCGCGCTGTCGTGTAGCGCGCGCCTCCGGCACGCCCCCACGTCCCCCAAAGGCGCGCCGGAGGCGCGCACTACACGGCGTTACCGCACGACAACCGCGTTACTGAACTCCGACGTATCGCGCGGCACGGATGACTGGTGCGACTGCTCCTGCGGCGGCTTCGCCCAGCCGACGATCTGCGCGCGCGTGTTCGTCGCGGTGATGTACTTGCCGCGCAGGTCGCTGGGCACGACGATCTCGAAGTCGGCGCGGCTGTTGAGCAGTTGCTTCGTGGCCACGGGCGTCTCCCCTTCCGGGAAACCCCAGCGGCTGAGGCCCGCGCTCGCGTAGACGTCGATGTAGATTCCCGTGCGCATCACGCTGTCGAGGCGCCCGCGGACGACGGTCGCGTTGGCGGCGGGATCGTAGGTCGCGGAGAGCAGCTCCGGCTTGTTCGGCGTCGTGTTCCCATCGCTGGCGCGGTTCGGCGTCTCGTTGTCGAGACCGATGTCGATGCCCTGCGACTGGTTGTCGAAGATCGAGTTCGCGGTGAGGCTGATGAAGCCGGCCGGCGTGCGCGCGACGCCCCACTCGCCGTTGTGCGCGATGACGTTTTCCTCGACGTCGACGCCCGCGCCCGAGGCTTCCGCGCCTTTGCCGACGTTGAGAAAGACTCCGCTCGCGCCATTGTGGGTGATGCGGTTCCTGCGGATGCTGGCGTAGTAGCCGTCGCCGAGGAAAATGCCGGCGCGGCGATTGCCGGTGATGAGATTGTCCTCGATATAGAGGATGTCGCGGCCGGACATCACCACGCCGCGCTCGTTGCCGCGGAGCTGATTGCGCAGGACGCGCGGCGAATTCGGCGCGTAGGACGGGCATTGCGCGAGGCGGTTGTCGGGGATCAACTCGATCGCGTGCCGCGGAAAATCGTTGATCGCGAGATCGAGCACCCAGATATCGCACGACGAGCGCAGCACGAGGCCGTCTCCTTGCTCGAGCAGCGAGCCGTTGATCTCGATCTCCGGCCCGTCGGGATTCGTGTCGCCTCCGAATTCCGTCTGCGTCGCGCCGTCGACTTTCACGAATCCCCGAACCTCGGGGAGCGGCGTCGCGGGACGGATCGTCACCAACGGATCCGGCGTCGCGACGCGAAAGTCGACCGTGCACAGCTCTGCGTCGCAGAGATCGCGCGCGTCGAGCAAGGCCTGGCGCAGCGAGCCCGCGCCTTCGTCGCTCGCGTTCGTCACGAGCAGGTGCCGCACGAGGCGCGTGCTGGTTTCGTGAGTCAGGCCTGCTGCCGTCGCGCGCACTTTCATCGTCCCGCCATCGAGCCGTCCCGGCGCGATCACGTCCGCGAGGACGAAGAAGCTTTCCTGAAAATCGAGCGAGGCCGTGCAAACGACACGATCCACCTCGACCTCGCACACGGCCGGGCCGCTCGCATGCGCACCGGTGAACGTTCCACCTTCCGGCAGCGTCAGCGTGAGCACCGCGCGCTCGGCGAAGCTGCCGCTGTTGAAGAGCGACGCGCCGACCTTGCCGGGCTTCGCGGGATCGATGCGGGAGGGGCCGCTGGCATCGACGGAAAACACCGGGTGTTCCACGACCTCCAGCTTGGAGCTCACTTCGTTATCGTTCGGAAACGGATCGGAATCCGCGCTGCGGATCTTCGCGCCGTAGCGGTACTCGCCGGGATTCTCGAGGTGCGTGGTGATCGAGATCAGGCCGTTGTAGCCGTCCGTCGTCGGGTTGATGCGGCAGGAGACCGGACGCCGGTTCTGGCACTCGATCTCGCTGAAATGATCGATCGCGACGATCGTGCCGGGGACGTCGATCTCCACCTCGACGTCGTGCGGCACGCCGCCCGTCCAATTGGGATAGACGTTGAACCGCACGTCGGAGCCGGCGGGCACGATGCCGAACACCTGCCGGTCGTTCCGGTACGTGAACACGCCGACGTTGAGGCTCACCGCGGACGCATTCGCCGCGAGGAACAGCGCGCACAACAGTCCCGCAATTCGCATCAATGCACCTCGATCGCGTTGCTGAACTCCGACGTGTCCGCCGGCCCGCCGCCGCCATGCGTCTGCTCGATCGGCACGCGGCCGAATCCGATGATGTGCGCGCGCGTGTTCGTCGCGGTGAGGAACTTGCCGCGCTGATCGCCCGCGATCGCGAGCTCGAAGTCGGAGCGCGGGCCCGTATTCGTGCTGCCGACGAGCTTCTCGCCTTGCGGGAAGCCCCACGCGCTCAGGCTCGAGCTCGCGTACACCTCGATCGTGAACGACGACGGATAGCTGTGGTTCCACGGACCGCTGTCGAGATGTCCGCGCACGATGGTCTTGTCGCTCGCGGCGTCGTACGCCGCGGAGAACAGCACGGGCTTGTTCGGCGCGCCGAACGAGTCATCGGCGCGATTCGGCGTCTCGTTGTCGAGGTTGACGTCGATGCCCTGCGACGTGTTGCCGTAGATGGAGTTGCGGCGCAGCGCGATCTCGGGCGCCTGCGTGCGCGCGACGCCCCACTCGCCGTTGAAGGCGATGACGTTGTCGTCGATGTCCGCGCCGCCGGTGTTCACGAACATGCCGCTGGCACCGTTGTTCGTGATGCGGTTTCTCGTGACGGTCGCATAGCCCCCGTGGCCGAGGAAGACTCCGGCGCGGCGGTTGCCGTCGATCACGTTGTCCACGATCTCGATGTCATTCGCCACGGACGTGACGATGCCGCGCTCGTTCTCACGGAAGACATTGTTGGTGATGGTCAAACGGTTGCCGGGCATCGTCGAGGGACAAAAATCGCGCGAATGATCGAGCGCGATCTCGACCGCGTGGCGCGGGAACCCGGTCATGGTGAGATTGCGCACCGCGACGTCGCACGAGGTGCGCACGACGAAGCCGTTGCTGCCCGCTTCCAGCAGCGAGCCGTCGATCTCGGTCGTCTTGTTTCCGTCGATGTCGATGCGGCCTCGAACCTCGGGCAGCGGCGTGCGCGGCCGGATCACACCCGCAACGCGGAAGTCGAGAACGCATGGGAACTCCGCGCAGCGCGCCTGCGCGTCCTGCAGCGCCTGGCGCAGCGAGCCCGATCCCGCGTCGTCCGTGTTCGTGACGAGGATGTGCGTGCGGATGACCGCCTGCAGCTCGAGCGGCGCGTTCGTTCCTTCCGCGACCGCGCGCAGCGTGAGCCGGCCGCCGTTCAAATCTTCGAGCGTCAGGAAGCTGACTTCCACGCCGAACTCCTGATAGAAGCCGACGTTCTTTGCCGTGCAAATCACTTTTGCTGATTCGACCTCGCAGGTCACATCCCCCACGAGCGACTTCGCACCCGTGAACGTTCCCCCCTCGGGTAGCGTGAGCGTCAACGTCGCCGTCGAGGCCGCGGCGCCGGTGTTGTCGACGTAGACCGTTCCCGACGCGGCTTTCCCCGGATCCATCCGGTACGGAACGACCCAGCCGTGCGGCTCCAGTTGCGGGCGATCGAGGACGCGGAACTGCTGTTCGTGCCGGTTGTCCACCGTCGGCGAATCGGGCGTCGAGCTCGTGATGCTCGCCGAGATCTTGAACGTCCCGGCGGATCGCTGCACGGTAGCGACGCTGATCGTTCCGCTGAAGCGCGCGGTACGTGCACTGATTCGGCAGCGGATCGGCGCGCCGGCAGTGCAGGTGATGCCGGCGTCGTCGGGAGTAATCGAAAGCACGGTGCCGGGCACGCTGATCTCGACGGCCACGTCCTCCGGAATCGTGTTCCCCGCCCACTGCGGACGCGCGTCGAAATACACGGTGGAGCCCACCGGCGCGCGATCGAGGACCGAGATGCCGTCCGTCCGCCCGTACATCAGGACAGTGAGATTCGTTTGCGCGGAGGCGGTGGCGGCGGCGAGAACGAGCAGAGCGAGAACGAGGGACAACCGGGATCGGGTCATGGGTTATTTAGATATTATCGCATCACTGAATTCGGAGGTATCGGCGAAGGCGTGGCTGACCTGTGACTGTTCGGCTGAGAACGGCGGAAGACCGTTCACGCGCGTGTTCGTAGCGGTGATGAACTTGCCGCGCAGGTCGCGCGAGACCGTGACTTCAAAGTCGGCGTGTCCCACTTGCAGGAACTTCGTCGCCAGCACCTGCTCGCCCTGCGGATAGCCCCACACGCTGAGGCTCGCGCTCTCATACACCTCGATGGTGAACGACGTGGTGACGAGGCCGTTCGCATCGACGTCGCTGTCGAGCCGGCCGCGAATGAGCGTCGTGTCGCTGACGGGATCGTACGTCGCGGAGAGCAGCACCGGCTTGTTCGGCAGGCCGCCGCCGTCGTGCGGGCGGTTCGGCGTCACGTTGTCGAGACCGGCGTCGATCCCCTGCGAGACGTTGCCGTAAATCGAATTGCGCCGCAGCTCGATCTTTCCGGTCGCGCGCGTGCGGCAGATCCCCCACTCGCCGTTGAACGCGACGACGTTGTCGGTGACGCCGGCGCCGCCGATGAGCGAGTCGTCGAGATGCAGGAACATCCCGCTCGCACCGTTGCGGAGGATCCGGTTGTTGGCAATGGACGCGTACTCGCCGCGGCCGATGAAGATGCCGGCGCGGCGGTTGTCGCTGATGAGATTCGCGGTGATCTCGATGCGGTCACCCGAGGAGACGACCACGCCGCGCTCGTTGCTGGTGAGCACGTTGCGGGCGATGACGGCGCCGGTCGTGGCCGGCCAGAGCGTGCAACGCTCGTGAGGATCGTCCTGATCGATCTCGATGGCGTGGCGCGGAAATCCGTTGATCGTGAGATCGCTCACGCCCACGTCGCACGCGTTGCGAAACACGAAGCCGTGCCCTTGATCGAGCAGCGAGCCGTGGATCTCGATCGCGGGGCCGTCCGTCGCGCCGGCGATGCGCACCGATCCGCGCACGTCCGGCAGCGGCGTCGCCGGCCGGATCGTGAACCGGCCGTTTTCCGGAACCGGCGCGGCGATGTGAAACTCGACGATGCACGGCAATGCAATGCAGCGCGGCGCCGCGTCGAGCAGCGTTTGACGCAGCGAGCCCGGACCTTCGTCATTCGTGTTGGTGACGCGAAGGTGCGCGCGGAGCAGCGACCGCAGCTCGGCGACGGCGTCCAGCGCGCTCGCGCGCAGTGCGACTTCGCCGCCATCGAGATCGTCCGCCGTGACGAAGCTGACCTCGGCGCGGAAGGATTCGTAGAACCCGAGCTCCTCCGCCGTGCAGCGCACTTCGGCCGGCTCGACGGCGCAGCTCGCGTTTCCGTCCGCGACTCGCGCGCCGGTGAACGTGCCGCCCTCCGGCAGCGTGAAGCGCAGGGTCGCCGGACGCGCCGCCGAACCTCTGTTCTCTACCATCGCCCCGCCGCTCGCCGCCGTCGCCGGATCGAGCACCCGCGGAAGGATGCCGCCGATCGAGAGCACCGGGCGATCGACGATCTCGATCTTCCACTCGATGTGATTGTCGCCGAGGTACGAGTCGGCCGGATCGCTGTGAATCGTCGCCGACTCCGTGAACGTCCCGGTGGCGGTCTGCAGCGTGCTCACGCTGATGCGTGCGGTGAAGAAGCTCGCAACGCGCGCGCCCAGCTCGCAGCGAACCGGACGCTCGCTGCCGCAGGTGATGCTCTCGTCATCCGCGGTGACGGAAACAATCTCGCCCGGAACGTCGATGTCGACGACGACATTTTCCGGAATCACGGTGCCGAACCATTGCGGTGTGAGCTCGAAGACGACGTTGCTTCCGGCCGGCGCGCGGTCGATGTAGTAGGTGTTCGCCACCCGCACGTTTTGCATGATCGTGAGGTTGGTTTGGGCGGCGGTGTCGAGGGCGGCGAGCGTGAAAACAGCGAGCAGGGCGTGTCGCATGTTATTTGACGCAAGCGTACACCATCGTTCTGCTACAGTGTGCCGCGCAAAAAGTCCCGGGGTGAACGGAGCGTCATGGAATCGAGTTTGGAAGTCGGATTTCTCCGCGCGGCGGAAAAAGCGGCGATCGCGGCGGCGCGCACGATGGGCTACGGCAACCGCAAGTTTTCCGATCAGGTGGCCGTGGAGGCGATGCGTGAAGAGCTGAATCGCCTGAAGATGCGCGGCACGGTGGTCATCGGCGAGGGCGAGCGGGACAAGGCGCCGATGCTCTACGTCGGCGAGCCCCTCGGGCGCGGATGGACCGAGGGCGAGATTTATCCCGAAGTCGACATCGCCGTCGATCCGCTCGAGGGAACGAACCTCTGCGCCACCGGCTCCGCGAACTCGATCGCCGTCATCGCGGCCTCGGAAAAAGGGGGACTCCTCAACGCCCCCGACATCTACATGGACAAAATCGTCGTCGGCCCGACCGCGGCGGAGGCCGTGAGTCTCACGGCGTCGGTCGAAGAGAATCTCAACGCCTTGGCCAACGCCTTTCAGCGGGACGTCAATGAGTTGACCATTACGGTGCTCGACCGCGAGCGCCATCACAATCTCATCGCGCAGATCCGTGAAGCGGGCGCGCGCATCAAGCTCATCACCGACGGCGACCTCTCCGCCGGCATCGCCGCCGCCGTGCGCGGCACCGGCGTGCACGCGGCCATGGGCATCGGCGGCGCGCCGGAAGGCGTGCTCACCGCCGCGGCCATGCGCTGCCTCGCCGGCAGAATGCAGGGCCGCCTCGCGCCGCTCGAGAAGTGGCAGGAAGAGCGCCTCAAGTCGATGGGCTTCAAGGATCACGACAAGGTCTACGACACCGCGGAGCTGGCGTCGGGCAACGACATCATCCTCTGCGCCAGCGGCGTCACCGACGGCGACCTCCTGCGCGGCGTCCGCTTCTTCGGCGGCGGCATCCGCGTTTCCTCGCTGTTCATGGCCCTCAAATCGAACGTGATCCGCTTCGTCGACACGATCTATCGCGAAGAAGGATCGAAGCTCTCCGTCAGCTTCACCTAGGTCCGCCGCCGCGCGCGCTTGCCCGCCTGCTGCAGCGCATCGACGAGAGGATTGTCTTCCGCGGGCTTGGGCGGCGGTGGCGGAACAGGTGCCTCCTCCTCAACAACCGTGGAGCGGCGGGCTTTAGCCCGCCGAATCTGTTTCTTTCGGGGGGCTGAAGCCCCCCGCTCCACAGTTTCCGCGGAGAAGGAAAACACCCGCATCCTTCGCTCCAGCACTTCCACCAGCAACACGAGCACGGCGGCGAGGAGCAGGAACATCCGCAGCGGGATGCTGTGCCGCCGCACCGGCAGGTCGCGCCACACGCCGGCGACGTCGATGCGCTCTTTGCCTCCCGTCGCGCGAGCGATGCGCTCCAGCGCGGCTCTTCCCTCGCCCGGCGCCGCGGGCGCGAGCTCGGGCGAATACGGCAGCGCGACCGGCGGCAGCGTCACGCGGCCCACGCCCGGCACATCGACGGTCGAGAGAAACGTCGCCGAGCCGTCGAGCGGCACTTCGATCCCGAGCTCGTCCGGCGTGCGCCAGGTCATGTCCGCCTGCGTCACTGCCGGCGGTTCTCCGGAGAGCGTGGTCACGCGCGGCGTGCGCGTCACGCGCGTCGACGGCCGCTCCGGATCGAGCTGCAGCGTGATGTTGTTCACGCCGTTCACCACTTGTTGCGTCACGAGCATGTCGGCCGGCAACTGCGCCCGCGCGCCGGCGACCCAGCGCACGAGGCTCGTGTAGTAGTCGCCGACCTGCGGCCACGCCGCCAGCGCGCCGGTGAACTTGCCGTCGATCTCGCCCGTGTACGCGAGCACGCGGCCGCTCCCCGCCTGCCACGACGCGACGACCGGCGCATGATAGTCATCCTCGGTCAACACGGCCGTGGACGCGCCATTGCGGAGATACGTGAGGTTGTATCCGCCGATCGCCGGGATCGCGGAGAACTGCCGGCCCGTCAGCGTGAAGAGCGAGCCGCTCGCGCGCTGCGCCGTCGCTTCACCGACGAACGCGCTGCGGGCGACGATGAACGTGTCCTGCGCGAAGAGGCGCGGCAGTTCGTTCGCGTCCTCGGTGAAGAAGATGCGGCCGCCGCCGCGCCTGGCGATGTCGCGCAAAAGCTCGGCGTCCTGATCGGTGTCTTTGCCGAGGCCGATCACGGTGACGGTGATGTTCTCCTGGGCGCACTTCGCGAGGAGCTCGCGGTACGCGCCCGGCTCCTCGGAGTCCGCGGCGTCGGCGAACAGGATGATGTGCCGCGTCGGCGAGCCCGCGGTCAGCAGCATCTTCGCCGCGGTCGAAAGCGCCTCGAAGACGAAGATGCCGCCGCCGCCCGACTGCACGCTCATGATGTTCTTGCGCAGGTCCTTGCGCCCTTCGATCGGATCGAGGTCGGCGATGATGTGGGCGCTGCTGTCGACGGCGACGACGCCCAGCTCGTCCTGCGGCGAGAGCAGGTCGAGCACCTGCACCGCGCTCAGGTTGGCGAGATCCATCTTCGTCCGTCCGCCGCTCGCCTCCATGCCCATGCTGCCGGAGCGGTCGAGCGCGATGACGATCGAGACGTTGATCTTGCGATGCTCGCGGCGCAGCTCCATCGACACCGGCAGCAGCGGATCGAGCGGCGATTTGAAGTAGCCGCCGGCGCCGTACGAGCCCTGGCCGCCGGTGAGCATCAGCGCGCCGCCGCCGTGCGTCACCCACGACGCCAGCGTCTGCATGCCGCTCATGCCGATGTCCTGCGAGGGAATGTTCTCCAGCACGACGGCGGAGTAATTCGAGAGCGCGTCGAGCGACCACTCGGGGCGCTCCGCGGCCACGGCGTCGACGCCGCTCGCGGTGAGCAGCGACGTGAGGCGCGAGGCGCGCGAGCCGGAGGCGACCAGCACCGGCTTCGGCCCGTCGACGCCGACGAGAAAGCGCGCGCGGTTGT
>DATFHJ010000002.1:0-12716 GCA_035248585.1 Thermoanaerobaculia bacterium | reverse complement strand
CGCATCCCGCCGTCGAGCCGGTGGCCGTGCACGACACCGCCGGCGCCGCGCGTCTCGTCCTCGAGCGTGGTCGAAATGACGAGGCCGCGATCGCGTCCGCCGATGCCGCGTCCATCTACGGCGGCCGCGTGCTCGCGTCGGGCATCGAAGATCATCCGCAGAACTTCACGCGCTTCCTGCTTCTCGCCAGTGGAGGACAGGCACTCCTGCCTGTCCGGGACAGACAAGAGTGTCTGTCCTCCACCCGCTGGAAGACCTCGCTCATGTTCCGCGTGCCGAACAAGCCCGGCTCCCTCTTCCGCGCCCTCGGCGCGTTCGCGGTTTTCGACATCGATCTGTCGAAGATCGAATCGCGCCCTGTCGAAGGGCGGCCGTGGGAGTACGCGTTCTACCTCGACATCATTGGCCGCGAAGGCGATCCGAAAGTCGAACAGGCGCTGCAGACGCTGCGGGCCATGGCGGAGCTGGTGAAGGTCCTGGGGTGCTATCCGACGCGTTGGTGATTGTTGGCATAGGGTTAACAACGCCGTCTAACGGGGCGGGTATCCTCCCGCCATGCGTCACCTCACGCTCGCGCTCACGCTGCTCCTCGCCTGCTCCGCCGCCTTCGCCCTGCCGCCGAACGTCGAGAAGATCGACTCGTTTCGCGGCATCGATCAGTACCGGCTGAAGTCGAACGACATGACCATCCTGCTGATGCCGGATCACAGCAGCCCGGTCTTCACGTTCATGGTCGTCTACCACGTCGGCTCGCGCAACGAAGCGCCGGGCAACACCGGCTCGGCGCACCTGCTCGAGCACATGATCTTCAACAAGTCGACGGAGAACTTCGGCCGCGCGAAAGGGCACAAGACGTTTCAGGAAGTGCTGTACGAAGCGGGCTGCGACTACGGCTCGACGAACATGACGACGTGGAACGACCGCATGAACGGCTACTCCACGCTGCCCTCCGACAAGCTCGAGCTGGCCATGAAAATCGAAGCCGACCGCCTCGGCCGCGCGCTCATTCTCGACAGCGAGCGGCAGTCGGAGATGTCGGTGGTGCGCAACGAGTACGAGATCGGCGAGAACGATCCGGGGCAGGCGCTGACGAAGGCCGTCGTCGGCGCGGCCATCCAGGCCCACCCGTATCACTGGGACACGATCGGCTATCGCTCCGACATCGAAGGCGTGACGACGGAAAAGCTGCGCGAGCACTACAAGAACTTCTTCTACCCGAACAACTCCGAGGCCATTCTCGTCGGCGACTTCGACACCGATCAGGCCCTCGCGATCTTCGACCGCGAGTTCGGCGGATTCAAGAAGAGCGAGAAGCCGATCCCGCAGGTCATCACCGTCGAGCCGCCGCAGGAAGGCGAGCGCCGGGCCGTCGTGTCGCGCCCCGGCTCGGTCGGCATCGTGATGCTCGGCTACGTGCGTCCCGGCGCGCTGCATCCCGACTACATCGCCACCGACGTCCTCGCCGACATCCTCGGCGACGGCGTGAACTCGCGCCTCTACCGCGCGCTCGTCGACAAGGGCTTCGCCACCGACGTCAACGCGAACAACTACGCGCTGCGCGATCCGTATCCGATGCTCATCGACGCCACCATCGCGCCCGGAAAGACGCACGCCGAAGTCGAGCAGGTGTTGAAGTCGACGCTCGCCGAGCTCGCGGCGAACGGCGTGACGGAGGAAGAGTTGAAGGCCGCGCAGCAGCGCATCGAAGTGTTCGTGGTTCGCGCCCGCGACGGCACATACAACTTCACCTCCAATCTCGGCGAGGCCGTAGCCTCGGCGGACTGGAAGTGGTTCCTCACCTACATCGACAATCTCCGCGCCGTCACCGCGGCGGACGTGAAGCGTGTCGCGGCGACGTACCTCGTTCCCGACCACGCCACCGTCGGCTGGTTCGTACCCGGCCCCGCGAAACCGCAGCCTTCGATGGTCGCCAGTGGAGCGGCGGGCTTCAGCCCGCCGAAAGACACCGGCGGGCTGAAGCCCGCCGCTCCATCGAGCCCGGCGACCGGCTCCTTCGCCAAGCGCACCACGCGCAAAGTCCTCGCGAACGGCATCATCCTCGACGTCGTCGAGAATCACTCCGTGCCGACGGTCGCGATTCGCGGCATGGCCTTCGCCGGCGACACGACCGCGCCCGCCGGCAAGCCCGCGATCGCCGCGCTCACCGCGCGCATGCTCGCGCGCGGCACGAAGTCGCGCACGAAAGAACAGATCGGCGCGCAACTCGACGCCGTCGGCGCGACGCGGTTCTACGGCACCAACATTACCGATGCGACGATCAGCGCCAACGGCTTGTCGCGCGATCTCGCGCTGCTCGTGGACGTGGTGTCGGACGAATTGAAGAACCCCGCGTTCGCCGCCGAGGAACTGGCGAAGGCGAAGAAAGAGCTCGAGAACGCCTACCTGCAGGCGGCCGACAACACGTCCGCGCGCGCGTTCGAGCGCCTGCAGCAGCTGGCGTATCGCGAAGGCCATCCGTACTACGCGCCGGGGAAAGAGAAGCTCGTGGCGAGCGTCGGCGGCGCGACCGCGGAGGAGCTGCGCGCGTTTCATCAGGCGCGCTACAGCGGAGCGAATCTGATCCTCGCCGTCGTCGGCGACATCGACACGGCGAAGACGATCGCGCTGGTCGAGAAAGCGTTCGGCAGCATTCCGAAAGGCCAGCGCATCTCATACGCATCGGTCGCGCGCACCGAAGCCGGCGAGCGGCCGTCGCGGGAAGCGGTGACGATGAAGGGCAAGGCGAACATGAACATCGTCATCGGAGCCGCGAGTGGCCTGCGCCGCAACGATCCCGACTACGAAGCCGCGCTGATCGGCAACGCCGCCCTCGGACAAAGCGCCGTCTCGTCCCGCATCGGCCGCCGCGTGCGCGACACCGAAGGTCTTTCCTACAGCCTCGCCTCCCGCTACGGAAACACCGACCTCCTGGACGGCGTCTGGTACGTCAACGTCAACGTCGCCCCGCAAAACCTGGCCAAGGCGATGAAGTCCACCTGGGACGAGATCGAAAAATTCGCCCGCGAAGGCGTGACGGACGAAGAAGTGAACGTGCAGAAAAGCTACTTCGCCGGCAACTACCAGGTCGCCCTCGGCACCAACGGCGGCGTCGCCCAATCCCTCGTCACCGCGGAGAAATACGGCTACGGCCCCAACTACCTCGACGAATTCCCCGCCCGATTCCGCGCCGTGACCAAGGAGCAAGTGAACGCCGCCATGCGGAAGCACTTCATCCCGGCGAAACTGAACACGATCGTGGCGGGGGATTTGGAGAAGTTGCCGGAGTAAAAAAAGCGCGACGACATCGCACGCCCGCCGGGTCGCGATTCGGCGGGACGGGCGATGTCGTCGCGGGAATCAACCTGTTTACTGGTACAGCTTCAGCACGAACGCGGCGCCGATGGCGCCGCCGGCGCCGGTCGGGCCGCCCGACCACCACACGTCGACGATGTAGGTGCCGGGCTTCACTTCGCCCTCACCTTCTCCGATGCGCTGGAAGAAATTCGCGCCGAAGGTGTCGGAGTCCTGCTCCGCCTCGATGATGACGGACGGGCCAAAGATGCCGAACGGTGTTTCAAAGTGGCCGTACATGTGCTGCGGTGCGCCGCCGCCGGCCGGCGTGAGCGTCACCTGGAACATGGTCATCGGCGAAACGCTGTACGTCTGGGCGCTGCCGACGATGGCGCTGAAATGCGCGTTGAGGCAACCTTCCCGCAGCTCGACTTTCGTGCTCAGCACGGGCGTCTTGTCGAAGCGCAGCGATTCGCCGCCGCCCGTGGCGCTGCTCCAATTGTGCGTCGTCGTCTGAATGCCTTCGAAGCCGACGTCCGTCACGAGACTCACGGCACCGCGGCACACTTCGGGCTTCCTCGGATCATGCAGCGCTGCCGCCGCGTTCGTGTCCTGCGACAGCAGGCCTTTGGCCTGCGCGAGCACCGGTACGGCCGCCGTCACGATGACGGCGAGAGAGAAAACGAGAGCGCTGCGTACGTGTCGATTCAATGTCATTGGTTTCCTCCTGATTACCCTCACGCGACCTCCCCGGACGCAGCGGTGCCACAGACCCATGGCGACGGACATCGGTTGGTATGGTGTCGGGCGGAGGCGCTCGACCACGCGTCGCGTTTCGGTTCCTGCGAGTCACCGAGGCGTCAAGACTCGTTGCACATACTGCCGGATGTGCGCTTAACCATATTGAAGCCTCAAGGTCGGTCGGGCGTCGCGCCCGCGCTGTGATCTTTCTCACTCCGGTAACGCGCGACCGCGCCGCGGCGTGGTAGGCTCATCGGCAATTGGTCCCGGACCTAATGAATTACGGAGGAATCAATGGATTCGTTCGCCCGGCGCTTGATCCTTCTCCTCGTCGTGCTCCTGGCAGTCCCCGTTTTTGCCCAGACTCCCCCGCCTGATCCGCAGCAGGCACCGCCCGAAACGACACCGGAAGAACAGACGGTGCTCGAAGAAATCACCGTCACCGCGCAGAAGCGCGAAGAGAATGTGCAGGACGTCCCCGCCGCCGTCACGGCCGTCAGCGATCAGACCATGGAGACCGTCACCACCGGCGGCGCCGACGTGAAGGCGCTCTCCGGACGCGTGCCCAGTCTCCTCATCGAGTCGTCGTTCGGCCGCGCGTTCCCGCGCTTCTACATCCGCGGCCTCGGCAACACGGACTTTGATCTCAACGCCTCGCAGCCGGTCTCGATGGTCTACGACGAAGTCGTGCTCGAGAACCCGATCCTGAAGGGCATGCCGGTGTGGGACATCGACCGCGTCGAAGTCCTGCGCGGACCGCAGGGCACGCTCTTCGGGCGCAACACGCCCGCGGGCGCGATCAAGTTCGAGTCGAAGAAGCCGTCGCACGACTTCGACGCCGGCGGCACGCTGTCGTACGGCACGTACAACACGCTCGATCTCAAAGGCGGCATCGGCGGCGAGCTTTCGCCGACGCTCGCGGCGCGCTTCTCGTTCCTCTACCAGAACCAGGATGACTGGGTCGACAACGCGCACACCGGCGGAGAGCTCGGCGGATATCAGAACTACGCCTGGCGCCTGCAGTTCCTGTGGGAGCCGACGCAGCAGCTCGACGTCCTCGCCAACGTCCACGGCTGGGACGTCGACGGCACGGCGCGCATCTTCCGCGCGAACATCCTCAACAAAGGCAGCAACACCCCGCACTTCGATCAGGACGTCGTCTTCCACGACGGCCAGAACGTGCAGGACATCTCCTCGCACGGCGCGGCGCTGAAGTGGGATTACGACGTGACCGGCGGCACGATCACCGGCGTCACGGGATACGAGACGCTCGACAGCTACAGCCGCGGCGACATCGACGGCGGCTTCGGCGCGGCGTTCCTGCCGTCGATGGGACCGGGCTTCATCCCGTTCCCTTCCGAATCGGCGGACGCGATTCCCGAGCTGACGCAGTTCACGCAGGAACTGCGGTACGCGACGAACACCGACTCCCCGCTGCAGTGGCTCGTCGGCGCGTTCTACTTCAACGAACAACTGGAAGCCGAGACGTACAGCTACACGTCATTCCTGCCCGGCAACCCGCAGGAAGGCTTCGCCACGCAGCAGCAGGACGCGAATTCGTACGCGGCCTTCGGCTCGGTCGATTACAGGATGAACGACCGCTGGAAGCTGAAAGCCGGTCTGCGCTTCACGCATGACGAGAAGGATTTCTCCGCGGAGCGCATCCAGGCGCTGTTCCTCAACACGCCCACGACCGCGCCGGTGCGCGCGTCGACGGACGACGATTTCTTCAACTGGGACGTGAGCGCGACGCTCAAGCTGAGCGATCGCACGAACCTCTACGGCCGCATCGCCACCGGCTCGCGCGCACCCAGCATCCAGGGCCGCATCCTCTTCGCGCCCGATACGAGCGCCGGATCGAATCCGGCGACGAACGGTCTCTCGGTTGCGGACACCGAGGAGCTGTTCTCGACGGAAGTGGGATTCAAGTCGGAGCTGCTCGAGCGCACGCTGCGTTTCAACGGCGCGGTGTATCGCTACACGGTCGACGGACAGCAGGTGACGGCGGTCGGCGGTCAGTTCAACGTCGCGACGCTGCTGAACATCGACAAGACCGAAGGCTACGGCTTCGAGGCCGACATCAACTGGCTGCCGGCGCCGGCGTGGCTGGCGACGTTCGGCGTCAGCTACAACCACACCGAGATCAAGGATCCGAATCTCACCGTCGCGCCATGCGGCGGCGGCTGCACGGTGCTCGATCCCATCTCCGGCGGCCTCGCGCTCGTGAACGGCAACAGCCTCCCGCACGCGCCGGAGTGGATCATCAACGGCATCATCGACTACCGCAAGCTCGTCGGCGCCGGACAGGTGACGACGTCGCTCGACTGGGCGTATCACGGCGACAAGCAGTTCTTCCTCTACGAGTCGGAAGAGTTTCACGCGGACAGCTTCGAGCTCGGCCTGCGCGTCGGCTACACGTTCGGGAACGGCAAGTACGGTCTCGCGCTCTTCGGCCGCAATCTGACCGATGAAGTGATCGTGCAGAACGGCATCGACTTCAACAACCTCACGGGCATGACGAATGATCCGCGGCTCGTGGGTGTGGAGTTCTCGCTGCACTATTGACATGTGGAGCGGCGGGCTTCAGCCCGCCGTAACGGGGCCGGCGGGCTAAAGCCCGCCGCTCCACGTCAACGTTTTGGCGACTGCGCCGTCTGTTTCTCCATGCGCAGAAAACTGACGGCTTTCCTGCTTTGTGTGTTGGCGTCGCGGATGGCCTGGGCGTGCCAGGCCATGGATGAGGTCTGGTTTCCCAAGGGCGTCATCAAATGGGGAGCGTCGCAGACCACGGCCGACATCCTGGACGGCATCCACGACACGATGGCGTACTACGAGAGCCGGACGCCGCTCCAGCTGACGGAGATCCAGAACATCCATCAGGGCGGGATGTCGTCGAGCGACCAGCTCGGCGCACTGGAAGTCCGCTACTCCGAGGGGATCTTCAACTTCGGGTACGGCGGCGAGACCGAGGGGTATCGCAATCCGAACGAGGGGAAAAAGATCATCCGCATTTCCTTCGAGAACGTGAAGACGCGCTCGGGTGCGCGCAGCACGCTGGCCCATGAAATGGGTCACGCCCTCGGCTTCACGCACGAGTTTCAGCGCATCGACCGCAGCGACAACGGCGTCAGCGTCGACTTCGACCTCGGCCGCGATCCATTCAACGGCGGGCGTCCGAACAAGAAAGACGTGCGCCTCCTCAGTCCGTACGACCTCACCTCCAAGTGGGCCACCGGATACCCCGGCGCGAAACCGCCGCACAACGGGCCTCCCGGTCCTGACCTGCTCAGCAAGCACGACATCAATTGCGTCTATCGCGTGTACGGCCGCGCCCTCGGCGAGATGAGCGCGGGCGTGATGTACGGCGAGGCCGCGGCGGCGGGAGACTTCGACGGCGACGGCTTCGAAGACATCGCCATCGCCGCGCAGTACGCCGAGCCGGGCTCGAACGACGGCGCGATCTATTTTTACAAAGGCGTGGCCCAGGACAACTCGGAGCTCGGCGCCGGCAGGACGTACGTGGCCTGGTTCCGGGAGACGATCGCGTTCGAGCGGGGACAGAAGCACCAGATCGTCCTCACGACCGGCGACACGCACACGATGACCGACCCGAGCACGCCGGCCAGTTCCAATGATGGGATCCGCGAGCTGATCGTCGGACTGCCCGGCGCGGCGCGCGTCGAGATCTGGGTGATCAATGCCGCCAAGCGATTCACCGACGGCTTCGGAACGATGGGCGGACACGGCGTCGCGAAGAAGATCGTCATCCACGCCGCCGACGTCGGCATCACGTTCGGCGCCTCGTCGAGCGAGTTCGGAGCGTCGCTCGCGGCCGGACGATTCTTCAATCGCAGCGGCGACGAGATCGCGATCGGCGCGCCCGGAGCCATCGTCGCGACCGCGGTGGGCACGACTACTCCGGCGGCAAAGGTGATGGGCAGCGGCGCCGCGGTCTACCTTCTGCCGGACAACCGTCCCGAGCGCGCGATCAAGATCACGAGCACGTCCGACGATCCGTCCGATCAATTCGGCGCCGCGCTGGCGGTGATGACGGAGTTCGATCACGGACACGACACGCTCGTCGTCGGCGCGCCCGGAACCGATACGACATCCGGTCGCGTGTCGGTCTACAAACGCGCCTACTACGACGACAGTGGACAGGCGATCGCGCCGGCGCTCATCGACGCATTCAGCGGATCGACCACGGGCGGCGAGTTCGGACGAAGCCTGCTGGCGTTCACCACTCGCGAAAAAGACACGACCACTCACTGGATCGCCATCGGCGCGCCGACGGCGACCGTCAACGGAATCGAGAGCGGAACCGTCGATCTCCTCTCGTTCGCGTACTCGGGCGACCGCCACCTCGAGAAGCGGCTGGCGCCGTCCAGCCCCGCCGAAGGAATGCACTTCGGCCAATCCCTGGCCGTGCAGCAGGGGTCGTGCACGGACGCCCTCTGCCCAAGGGAGCAGATCCGGATTGCGATCGGCGCACCGCAGTCGGTCGTCAGCAGCAAAAAAGCCGGAGCGGTTCACCTCTGGAAGGTGTGGAGCGGCGGAAAAGCGACTTCGGCCATGGAGGAGATCTGGGGCGGCGCGAACGATGACTCGCGCTACGGGCAGGACGTGGTCTCGCTGCGCCGCAAAGCCGACAACGGAGGTTTTCTCGTGACGGGCAAGAAGACGACCGTGGTCACGATGACGGCCGCGACTCAGACAGGCGTCGCCCATGTGCGCCTGAACAAGAACAGCGCGCCGCTGCGATGGTTGGGATGGACCAAGATGCTGACGCCGGGCACCGCGGGCGACACGCCGCCGAAGTGATACTCTTCGCGGCGGTGCTCCGACTCCTCGCGATTCTTCTCCTTGCCCTCCCCGCGCTCGCTGCCACGCCGTATCACCTGCAGCTCGAGGCGTCCCCGGCCGCGGTGTTTCCGTACCTCGGCAAGTTCGGGACGGTCGATCTGCATGTGTACGCCGGGGGCGTGCGGGCGGAGACGTTCTGGCTGAACGGCTTTTCCCGGAACGGCGCGGCGGGGGTGACGGTGATGAATCCGCTGGCGCGGATGTACGTCGACGTCCCGGTCGGCGACATCGCGCCGACGCTGATGAAGATCGCCGGCGCCGCGGGAGCGCTCGAGCGCTCGCTTGCGCCGTCGCTGGAACGTCCGGTGGCCGGGACGGTCGGCACCTTCGCCGCGACGCGCTACCGCCTCACCTACGGCCCGAGCGGCTGGATCGACGTCTGGACGACCGACGCGATTCCGGAGAACGCGCAGTTGCGCAAGCTCGTCGACGAGTTCGTGCGCGGCATCTCCCCCGGCACCGCGAACGTCTCGCGCTCGATTCGCGGCACGCCCGTCTACGTCGAGCTGAACTTCCGCCGCTTCAAGAAAGTGCCGCTGCTGCGGGTGAAGAAGGTCGCGTTCGCCGCGGAGGATGAGAAGGACGCGCTGACGCTGGGCAAGTTCTACATCCGGCACGCGCTGCTCGAGATGCTGTTCTAGTATCATCGGCGAGTCGTCAAAACCGAAATCTGCCACCGCCGGCCCCATTCCCGGATGCGTGGACGGAGGTGGAAAGATGTTTTGCCGAGTCCTTGCTGTCCTCTTTGTCGCTGCATCCGCGCTCGCGCAGAATCAACCGCCGCTGGCGCAGCCGCAGACGGTCGTCACGAACGGCACCGAACCGCTGGAGATCATTCTGCGCGGCTCCGACGCCGAGGGACGCGATCTCCGCTTCGCGATCACCGAGCCGCCGGCGTACGGATCGGTCAGCGATCCCGAGGAGATCGTGCCGCCGGCGGAGACCGATCCGCGCACGGGCGATCCGGTGCAGCCGCCGGTGACGTCGGCGCGCGTCGTCTATCGCGCGGACAAACTGCTGCCCGATCGCTTCACGTTCGCGGTCATCGACTCCGAAGGAGCGAGCGGCGTCGCGGTCGTCACGATCAATCCGGAAAGCGAGCCTCCCCCGCCGCCCGTGACGACCGTCATCGCGCATGACACCGTGGCCGAGGTGTACCGCGATACGACCGCCACGCTCACGATGACCGCCGCCGCGCCGGAAGGCGTCTCGCTCACGTTCGCGCTGCTCTCGAAGCCGGAGAAGGGCGAGGTCGGCGAGCTCGCGCAGAACACGATCTCGTACACGCCGGCGCGCGGCTACACCGGCGAAGACGGGTTCGAGTTCGAGGCGTGCGGCATCGTGAAGGAAAAGTACGTCTGCGATTCGGCGACGTATCGCATCAACGTCATCGAGCGTCCCACCGAGCCGGCGTCGCTCGTTTCCGACGTGCACGTGAAAACGCCGAGAGACCGCGAGGCGCGGATCTCGCTCGAGCAGGACAACCGGAACAGCGTCGACGGCAAGCCGATCACGCTGCGTGCGCTCGTCGCCGGCAACGTGATCGACAACGACGGCGATGGACGCGGGGACGAACGCGACGTGCCGCAGTTCATGAGCGCGCGCGTCGAGGAGCGCCGCGTCACGCGCATGCACCTGGAGTTCGATCTACGCGAGCTGGAGAAGGTGAAGATCGCGCGCGCCGAGGTCGTCCTGCACACGCATCGCGCTTCGAAGAATGGAGTGGAGACGCGATTCTTCGCCGCGGGCGAAGGCGACGGCGAACTGGCGGAAAAAGATTTCGAATCCGAGGCCGAGCCGATCCGCGGCGCGGTGATGCCGATGCCGCCGCTCGAACAGATGCCGGTCGGTGGCGAAGGCACGTTCTCGTTTGACGCGAGCGGCGAGCTCAAGGCGGCGCATCGCGAAGGGCTGCGCGTGCTGGCGTTGCAGGGACGCGTCAACGAGAAATCGAACGGCGCGGGACTCGAGGCCCGCGAGCCCACGCTCATCGTCACGCCCGCGGAGCGCCCCGGGCCGCTCACGTACACGGTGGAGTCCCTGCCGGAGACCGGCGCGCTGTTCGATGCAGCGGGCAAGCAAATCCGCGAAGTGCCGTACCGCCTACCGAATGGAACCCTGACGTATCAGCCGCCGAAAGGCTACGTCGGAACGGCGGGCTTCCGCTTCTCGGCGACGGATGGCGTGATCACGCAGCTCGCGAACGCGGTGATCGTCGTGTTCTTCGGGCGCTGCGCAGAGGATGCCGATTACTGCAACAACGGGCGCTGACTCTAGGAACGCGGCGGCTTAGGCCGCCGCACTCCGGAACTGCATCGTATCCAGCTGCGAGAGCATCTCCCCCGCATCCGCATACCGGTCCCTCGGGTCTTTGGCGAGGCACTTCATCACGATCGCGTTCACTTCACGGCCGAGTTCGGGGCGGACGTCGATGGGAGGCTTGGGCTTCTCGGTGATGTGGGCGGTGAGGACGCCGGTGAGGGAGCTCGATTCGAACGGGCGGCGGCCGACGAGCATTTCGTACATCAGCACGCCCATCGCGTACACGTCGCTGCGCGCGTCGAGCTGCTTGCCCTGCACCTGCTCGGGGCTCATGTAGTGCGGCGTGCCGACGATGAGTCCCTGCTGGGTCATGGCCGTCGCTTCCGCGGCCTCGGCCATCCGGGCGATGCCGAAGTCCATGAGCTTCACTTCGCCCTTCGCGTCGATGAGCACGTTCTGCGGCTTGATGTCGCGGTGGATGATCCCCTGTTCGTGCGCGGCCTGGAGGCCGCGGCAGATCTGGCGCGTGAGGCCGACGCTGGCGCGCGCGGGCATCTGGCGCTGCGGCGCTTCGTCGAGGAGCTCGTTGAGCGTGTAGCCGCGCACGAACTCCATGCTGATGAAGTAGACGCCTTCGGCTTCGCCGTAGTCGTACGTGCGCAGCACGTTGCGGTGCGTGATCTTGCGCGCGAGGCGGATCTCGCGCTTGAAACGCTCGAGGTCTTCCGGCGAGCGGCTCATCACGTCGCCGGGCAGCGTCTTGATGGCGACGGTCTCGTCGAGCTGCGTGTCGACGGCCTTGTAGACGACACCCATGCCGCCGCGGCCCAGGATCGACTCGATGCGATAGCGGTTCGCGAACACGTGGCCGAGGGCCAGGTCGGCTTGCGCGGAACCGGGCGCGGTGACGCCGGGCGCGGTCGCGTCCATGCGCATCGTCGCGTCGCTGTCGCTTCCGATCGAGCGCATCATGCCGGTGGTCATGCTGACGAGCGGCAGCGCCGCGACGGGCAGCGGCTGCGGCAGCCACTTGAGCTTCACCTCTTCGCGCGACGCGGCGGAGAGCACTTCGTTGCCCGCGGCCTGCGCGGTTTCGTACGAGACGTAGGCGAAGCCGTTCGGCGCGTGCCAGGCGAAGAGCAGCGCCAGGAGGGGCGCGTTGCCGACGGTGGCGCGTCCGGCGGGCTGAGAGCCCGCCGCTCCACCAGCGTCGAGCGTGACGGAGCCGCTGACGAATTCGCCGGTGGCGATGCCGACGCCAATCGCGATCGGCGAGAGCTCTTCGTTGATCGCGCGCGCGGCGCGGATGGCGTGGATGATTCCGCGCTCGCCGTGGAACACGGATACGAGGCGGTGTCCGTTGATCTCGCGCACCTCGCCGTCCTGCCGCGCCACTTCACGCTCCTGCGTGCGCATCGCTTTCTCGATCGTGCCGATGACGGCGGCGGCGTCGCCTTCGCCGAACGCTCCGCGCAAATCGGTGACGAGGATCGTTCCTTCGTCAGCATGCGGCGGTTCGGAGAGGTGCGCGGCGGCGGGAGCTTCGGCGGACTTCTCGG
>DATFHJ010000001.1:0-12992 GCA_035248585.1 Thermoanaerobaculia bacterium | reverse complement strand
GTCGCCGCGATCCTCGGCCTCGCGCTCGTGCCGCTCGATGCCATCGAGCAGCAGTTCGCGACGAAGGATCCGTCGTGGCTCGAGCTGAAGGTCGAGCGCTGGCTGCGCCGCGACGTACGCCCGCGGCTCGGCGACATGATGGAGAAGGGCGAGTACGCGATCGTGCTCGAGCCCGGACAGGCCCGCGGCAAGCTGAATGACGATCGCCTGACGCGTGCCATCGCGCGGCGCGACGGCAACGCCATCGTGGTGACGCTGTCCGGCGAAAAGAGCATCGACGTTCGCATCGAGAATGGCCGCGTGACGAACATTCCGGACGCGGAGCTGGAGACGTTTGCGGCGGACGAAAACGCATGCAACGGCCGCATCACCGCGCTGGCCGATCCCAAACTGCACGTGATGTTCCGCGCGCCGATCGAGAGGACGCCATGAGTCCGCGCGGCCGGCCGCGGCGGGCGGGCGCGGACGAGGAGATCCTCGCCGTCGCGCTGGAGCTGCTGCGCGAGAAGGGCTATCGCGATTTGAATGTGGACGAGGTCGCGGAACGCGCGGGCGTCGCGAAGACGACGGTGTATCGGCGGTGGCCGACGAAAGGGGCGCTGGTGGCCGGTGTGGTGCGCGCCTCCGGCGCGCCCCCGCCCGAAGGCGCGCCGGAGGCGCGCACGACACCGGAGATTCTTCGCGAGACGGCCGCCCTTCTCCAACTCATCGCCGGCGTGGATGACGTCGAGGTCCTCCGCGCCGTCATCGCGCCGCAACGAGCGCGCATTCGCGCGCTCGTCGATTCCGATCTCACCGCGGACATGCTCCTCGGCACGCTGATCGTGCGGGTGGTGCTATAGCGAATTCAAAAACGCCATCAACCGCGCCCGCGAATCGGCCGGCAGTACGGCGTACCGGTCGCGCGCGGCGCGGGCTTGTCCGTCGTGCTGGAGGATCGCCTGATCGAGCGTGTTCGCGCGGCCGTCGTGCAGGTAGTTGTTGAGGAACCGCAGGCCCCACAGCGGCGGGGTGCGCATTTCGCGGCCGTTCGCGGGGCCCTGTTCGATGCCGTCGCCGAGCGTGCCCATGTCGTGCAGCAGAAAATCGGAGTACGGGTGATAGGTCTGCCGATTCAGCGCGGCCGTCGGATTCGCTCCGCTCTGCAGCGTCGCCACGTGACACGACGCGCAGCCGAGCTGATTGAAGACCGTTTCGCCGGCGGTGGTGTCGGCGTTCTGCGGGCCGCGCGGCGGAGGCGCGAGGAGCTTCATGAAGTCGTGCAGCGCCGCGACGCCGCTGCCGTCGTCATTGATTCCCGGCGCCGGATTGAAGGCCAGCTCCGCGCAATTGCCCTGCGGGCAATTCTCGTTCGGAAAGTCCGCGTTCGTGATGCCCATCTCGTTCATGTACGCGTCGCCCGCGAACTGCAGCAGCGTCGGCACCTGCGACTTCCACCCGAACTTGCCGACGGTCTGCATGCCCGCGCGGATGTTGTCGACGAGCGGCGCGCGGCCGGCGGTGCCGTCATTGCGCGCGGCCTGCATCGCGGCGAGCGTCGTGAACGTCGCGTCGGGCGTGGCGTCGACGAGACCGAGGCCGAAGAGCGGCGTGGTCTTGCGCCGCGCGACGGCGTTCGCCTGCTGCTGCGGCACGCGCTCGGGCTGGAACGGATGCGTCGATCCCTCGCGCGGACCGATCGCGCGCTCCTGAATCAGCGAGCCGCCGAGGTTCACGAGCGGATCGAACACGCCATTCACGCGGCGTCCGAAGCGCGTCACCGTGCGGCGGCTGCCGCCGCCGATCGCGGGCGTCGTATGACACGCCGCGCACGAGCGATCGTTGAACACCGGCCCGAGCCCGTCCGCGACGTCTTCGACTTCCGTGAAGTCCTCGCGCCCCGCGGCGAACGCGGCGCGGTCCTGCGCACTCAAGCCCGCGAGCGCATCGCCCGCGTTCGGCGCCGGCGCGTTGTTGTTGCCGTTGTTTCCCCGGCCTACACCAGGGCCTCGCTGCGCGGCCGCGCTCATCGTCAGGAACACGCACCCAAGAATCAAAACTAACCGTCGCATGCCGATGTCTCCCTTCACGTGCGTCCATCATCGGTTCGACGCGGGCGGAGGGTCATCAACACGATGCAATCTGTTTGTAAGGGATGTAAGAGTCGGTCACGGATCAGTGAATGCGCACGCGATAGAGAAAGTACGGCGCGTGATTCCGGATCGTGCCGCGGCTCCTGAGAATCACGTGCGCGAGCGCGCTGTCCGTCATGTAAAGCCAATCGCCATGAAGGCTCAGGCCATCGGGCCAGCGGAATCGCTCGTCGCGCACGAGCGTGTGCAGCGTGCGGTCGGGACGCAGTACCGCAACGGTCCCGTGCTCGACCTCGGTCATATACACGTTGCCCGCATCGTCGATGGCGATGCCGTCCGTCTGCGGTTTCCGGCCGAACGCTTCGACGTGCTGCAGGTCATCCGTGCGCACGCGATAGAGCGTGTCATTCGACATCGCGCCGTAATACAGCCACTCGCCGTTGCGATCGAGCGCGATCGAATCGAGAGCCGGATGCATCTTGTACAACCCGCCGAGAAACTCCATCGGCGTGCCGCGCGCCACGATGCGATACGGCCCGTCCTTCACCGACGGATGGTTCTCGAGCACGCGCCGGCACTCACGCGTCTGCGTGTCGAAGACGATGAGCGCGGGACGCTTGGCGAGGATGCTGAGGTCCGCGAGATAGATCATTCGCCCCGCGGGATCGATTTGAAAGTCCTGCACGAAGGAGCCGAAGCCGGCGATCGCAGGCGGGATCCGCCACTGATACACCCGCGCGCCGGTTTTCAGATCGAAGGCGATGAGACGGGGCCGGTGCATGCCGTGAAAGCCGAGGTCGAGCACCCATAAGCGGCCTTGCTTGTCGATGCGTACGGAGAGCGGCGTGACGAATTCTTTCTGCCACTCGAGACTCGGATACGGCACCGGCTTGCCGTCGACCAGTTGGAGGACTTTCCATTCCGGCCGCGCCTCGGGGTGATAGGTGAAGAACACGCGGCCGTCGTCGGCGACCGCGATGTTGCCGGGAGGCTCGGGAAGCGTCGCGACGATCTCCACGCGATCGTTGCCGAGGAGCGGTGCGGAGGTGCGATCGGGAAACGGTTGCGTGGCGCCGCCGTAGCGGATGCGCAGCGTGAGGATCAGCGCCGCCAACAGCACGAGCACAAGCACGCCGGCGATCGCGAGAAAGCGTTTCACTGCGTCATGGATAATAGGCGCATTGCTCCCCAATATCGCGTTGGTCGCACTCCTGGCCATCGAGCCCGAATGGAACGCGATCATCGTCCGCTTCGACATCGATCGCGACGGACGGCTGCGCATGACCGAACAGGTGCAGGTCGATGTGCCGCCAACGGTGCAACGGTTGGAGCGGACGAATCGGCAGGCCACGTTCGACGCGATCACGCTGTACACCGATCACACGATTCCGCTCCGGGAAAGCAGCGATCTCGATCGCGCGCATCACTTTCGTCAGACGTCCGACACCGTGACCTGGAGCGTGCGCGACAAAGACGCGCGCGTGGAAGGCTGGCGATCGCTGACTTATGTGATCGAGTCGCGCCTCGGCGACGCGGTCATTCCGGCATGGAGCATTCCGCGCGGCAACTGGCGAGAGCTCCTCGACCATCCGCGCCATCGCTATCTCGTCGACTATCTCTACGAAATGCCGCCGCCGAGCACGAAGGGCACGCAAATCCAGCTGCAACTCTACTGGCCCCCCGGCTGGAAGCCAGTGAACGAGATCACGCCCGACACCGTCGCCCGCGACGTCGGGAACAACTGGGTCGTGCAGCACCTCTTCGAAGAAGACGGCCGCCGCGAACTGATCAACGACGACTTCACCAGACACACGATCCGCATGGCCGCCATCGTCGGCTTCCCGATCGTCGCATTGGTCCTCTTCGTCCTATTCGTCGTAAGAGAGGTCCTATTGCGCCGCCCCCCGCCCGACGCCGAACAGCTAGTGCGCGAAGTTGTCCTCAGCGAAGCCCCCGAGGTCATCGAAGCCCGCTGGAGCGGCCGCGCGCCGCAAGTGCCGATCGAAGACTTCCTCGCGCGCCTGGAACGCAAGAGCACGCGCACGCCCTTCGATCAGACCTTGCTGTTCTTGCTCAAGGAAAAGGGCGGAGAGTTTGATCACACGGAGATCCTGCACGAGCTGCTGAAGATCGAGACCAATGCCGCGAGGCGGCGCACGCCGTGGTATCTGCGCCTGGCGTCATTCGCGATCTTCCTCACCGGCGTTTACTTTGCGATCCAGGAGATCGTGCGCGGCAACGGCGAGCCGATCGTGCTCGCGGCTGGTCTCGTCGCCTGCGCGCTGCTGTATTTGCTTTGGCCGTCAAAGGCTCCGGCGTTCTTGCTTCTGCTTCCGCTCATCCTCATGGCCGCGCTGCTGATCTTCCTGGCGCCGCCCGGCATTTACGCGAGCGGCGGCCTGGCCGCGATGCTCCTCGGCACCTACATCGCGATTCTCACTTCGAGCGCGACGCGCAATACGCAACTCGGCCGCGCGCGCCATTGGCTGCAGGAGGAGTTGAAGAGTCCCGCGCCGCGCATCCGCCACGACGCAACGCCGTGGCTCGCCGCGCTGGGGCTCAAACGATCATGAGTCTCAAGGATCTTCGCCGCGACCTCGGCACCATCGAGTCCTACGCCATCCTGATCGGCACGCTCATCGGCGCCGGCATTTTCAAAGTCACGAGCTACGCCTGGGAGCTCACCGGCCCGAGCGTGATCCTCGCCTACCTCGTGCTCGCGCCGGCGATCCTGGCCACCTCCGTCGCCTACTCCGTCTTCCTCTCCACGCCCCTCGGCGGCCAGCCCGGCGGCGAGTACACGCACCTCTCGCGCACCTTTCGCGGCTACGGCGTCGCGTTCGTCGGCATCTGGGTGAAGCTCATCGCGTACGTGGGCGCGCTCGCGTTTCTCTCCTACACGCTCGGTGAATATGTCGCGGAGCTGTTCCGCCTCCCGAAGACCACCGTGATGCCGATCGCGTTTGCGAGCCTCATCTTCTTCTACGCGATTCACGCCGCGGGCGTGCGCTGGTTCGGCCGGCTCCAGGTCGCGATGTGCGCGCTCCTCGGCGTTTCGATCGTGGTGCTGGTCGTGCCGGGCCTCTTCTTCATCCGCGTCGAGAATTACAAGCCCTTCTTCACCCACGGCCTCGGCGGATTCGCGGCGGCGCTGCCGCCGCTCTTCTTCGCGTACGCCGGATTCGAATCGCTCGCGCAGACCGCGGGTGAAGTGCGCGA
Organism: Thermoanaerobaculia bacterium; assembly: GCA_035248585.1. Lineage (GTDB taxonomy): Bacteria > Acidobacteriota > Thermoanaerobaculia > Gp7-AA8 > Gp7-AA8 > QHVT01. Next base: position 7,701 of record DATFHJ010000001.1, on the reverse strand, counting down.
CTCGACGCGCAGCCTCCCGCGCGTCTTCCTGCGCGGGATCCTCGCCACGACCGTCATCTATTTCCTCATGTCCTTCGTCGCCTTCGGCGTCCTGCCCGGCGAAGAGCTTCGCACCGCCGCCGCGCCGATGGCCGCCGTGGCGTCGCGCTACCTGCCGGCCGGCACGTCGTGGTTCATCACCTTCGGCGCGATCATGGCCATCACGACGTCGCTGAACTCGACGATGCTCGTGCCGTCGCGCATCGGCGTCATGCTCGCCGAGGACGGGCTCGCGCCGAAATGGCTCGGCGCCATCTCCCCGCGCACCGGCACGCCGATCCACGGCCTGACGATCACGCTGATCGCCGGCCTGCTCCTCCTCGGCAGCGGCCGCATCGGCCTCGCCCTCAACATCGCCGTCTTCGCCCTCGTCGTCCTCTACTTCCTCCACAGCATCGCCCTGATCTACCTCCCCATCACCAACCGCCCCCTCTACGACAGCATCACCCTGCGCATGTCCCGCGGCACCCAGCTCTTCGCCGCGGTGCTGTCGATTATTTCGATGGGGACGCTGATCGTGCTGCTGGTGCGGGACGTGGAGATGCTCAAGTTGCTGGGGTTCTGGGCGGTGGTGGGAGGGGTGTTGTATTGGGTTGCGCGGCGCAAGCGGGTGTAGTGCGCGCCTCCGGCGCGCCCTGGGGCGGGGGCGCGCCGGAGGCGCGCGCTACACCACCGCGTAGTCGTCGCCGTAGAACTTACTCGTGATGCTCGTGTGAAACTGGATCGCCTTCACCGGCGGGTACTTTGGCGCGGCGATGCATGGGAGCACTTCGAGGATTTCGTCTTCCCAGACGTACACGGCCATCGGGAACGAAGTACGCGTCTGGCTCGGGTCGCGCGGTTTGCTGACGCGGTGGGTGGTGGAGGGGAAGAGGTCGTTGGTGATGCGCTGCATGTAGTCGCCGGTGTTGAGGACGATGGTGCCGGGCGGGGCGAAGAGGCGAACCCACTTCATGTTTCTGCGATTGAGCACCTGCAGGCCTTCCACCTGCGGCGCGGGGAGGAACGTGAAGAGATCGACGTCCTCGTGGCCGAGGAGACGCGCGGCGCCGGAGGCGTCATCGGCGGCGGAGAGCTTGGGGTAATAGTTGAGGCGCAGGCCAAAGTTCGTGCCGGTGAGGCGCGCATCGTAGAGATGAGGATCGCATCCGAGGTATGCGAGCATCGCCTGCATGACCGGGAGGATCAGCTGCTCGTGCGCGCGGACGATGCGCTCGAAGAAGGGCGCGTATTCGGGCAGCGGCCAGAATTCCTCGGGACGCTCGAACGCCCGGCGGCAAAACACCCATCCCTCGACGAGATCGGGATGCATGTTGCTCGTCTCCTTGATCGGGAAGTAGCCCTGGTTCACGGAGCCGAAGCGCTGCGCGCGAAAGCGCATCTTCTCCTCGAGCGTGAGCCGCTCGAAGAACTCTTTCACCTTCACGAACGCTTCGTCGTACAACGCGGGATCGACGCCGTGACCGTCGAGGATCGCGAATCCGATCTCGCGCAAGGCGTCGCCGAGCTGCGTGGCGAAATCCGTTGCGCGCATATCGCACGTGCGAATCTGAAACGCGTCGTCGAACTGCTCGATGCCATCGGAAGCTTCCGCCAGGTGATAGGTCTGCAGCTTCTCCACCTGGTCGTAGCGGATGAAGTCCTGGTTCGTCTTCGCGTCCATTGGTGGTTTCTAGTTTATCCCGCGCGTAGACGCGGGATCTCGGGTTACACCGGCAGGATCGAGCCGAATGTCGCTGCACATGCACCGGCCTTCGGATCGCTTTTGCGCGGTGTCACCGGAGATCCCGCGTCTTCGCGCGGGATAAACTGAAAAAACAATGACCCTCGACGGCGGTGTGCGCGTGACCTCCCTGCGAGAAGGCGAGCCCGTGCTCGAAGGGCCGCTACGCATCTGGAATCACTTCAAGGGCGATCACGTCTCGCTGCGCGTGCTGGAGCTCGACTCCGGCGAGCGCACGGAGATTCAGAACGAGCACGAAGAGGAAGTGCTGTACCACTTCGGCGATGACGTCGCGTTTCATCTGCCGGCCGGCAATGCGCTGATCCTCGACGGAAAGATGACGATGATCAGCGTCCGCACGCCGGCCGGCGTCCGAGGCGGTGAGACGCTCTGCGTCACGCTCGACGAGAAGCCGTTGCAGCGCACCGGCGACCGCTGGTACACGGAGCTGATCCAGGGCATGGTCACGCAGTTCGTCGGCGTCATCCCGCCCGGCCGCGCGCCCGATCACTTTCACCTCTACGAAGAAGTACTCTGCATCCTCGACGGCGAGGGCGTGATGCACGCCGGCACGTCGAGCGCGCCGATCACCACCGGCTCGTGCATCTACCTCCCGCGGATGCAGATGCACTGCGTCGAGAACACGGGCAGCGGCAACCTGAAGCTGCTCGGGGTGTTCTATCCGGCGGGGAGTCCGGCGGTGCGGTACAGCTGATCATTCCTCGTCGGTTTGGTACTTCTCCTTCGCATAGCCGTAGATGTAGCCACCGTTGCGCACGAAGTAGATTTCCGCCGCGGGATTGCTCTCGTCGAGCACGGTTTTCATGATCGAGAGGCCGGAGATCAGGTCCTCGCCGGCAAAGATATTCATGACGTTCTCCTGATGCTTCTTGGCGACTTCCTGGATCGCTTTGCGCGTGCTGGCCGGAACTTTGTCGGAGAAGTGATAGACCGGCTCCTTCTGAACCCACGTTCCGTCCGACAAAGATTGGACGAACCGGTCGAGGTCGGCCTTCGTCATTTTCACATACGCGTGCCGCGCCGCTTCGGGGTGCATGAACGTGGCCGTGGCCCAAGCCGCGCCGCCGGACCAATAGATGAGGCGGCGGTTGCGAAGGCACGGCGCATCCATGCTTTCTTTTTTGAACGCCGGGCGGACGTCGTCATTGATGACCTGTTGGATCCCATTTTGGATGTCGTTCGGATTTTTCTTCAATGCCGCGTTGCGTCCCGATTTTGATCCGATGGAGATTTCCGCCGATTTCAGATTGCGAAGCTCCTGCTCGCCCACCAGACAGCCGAGCTTCGTATTGCCGCTGCCGATGTCGACGAGAATGGCGGAGGCGCGATTCTTCCGGGGAACGGCCGTAATGAGACCGTAATACGCTTCCTGTTTCGCATCGACGAACTGCATCTCGACCCCGGTGGCCGCTTTGACTGCGGCTGCGAGCTCGTCTTTGTTCTCCGCTTTCGCAACGCCGCTGCTGCCGAGAATGTATACCGAGCCGACCTCGCCCAAATGTTTCTCCGCTGCGGCCGCTTTGAGATCGGCAATTAATTGTTTGGCAGCACCGGACGCGTCTTCAATGCCGGCGGGCGTATAGCGACCGCCGCTCATGGAGCTCACTAGTTTCGTATTGATGGTGCGATCGAGCACGAGCTCCGGCGCCCCCTCCTTGAACGAATACAGCATCGCCTTCGTCCCCGAGGAGCCGAGGTCGATTCCAATGTAATAGCGCGTCTGTGCCTGGAGGGTGGCCGCAACGAACAGCAACGTGAGATACAGCCATTGACGTAGTCGCATCAGAGATCCTTTCTGATCATTCGCATCGGTCGGGGATGTCGAGTTGTTTTTTGCACTTTTGGCATTGCGCGAGGTCGGTAGAGTCGCGGCAGCAGCCCGGCAGTTTGTCCTCGGAGCACTCGAAGACGGGCTGACGCTGCGGCTTCGGTTTTTCGACAGGTTTGTGCGGCGTGGTGATGGTCGTGGAATTCGAGGTTGGACCGGAGATCGTTGCGCCGGTATCAGGCGCCGGCGCGCCGCCAGTATCGACCGTGGCCGTGGCGTTCGCCGTTGTCATCGTATTGGTCGTGTCGGTTGTGTTGGTCGTGTCGGGTGTACTGGTCGAACCGAGCGACGTTGACGCACCTGAGGTATCAACCACGGCTCCCTCGCTGACAGAGCGCCACACCCACAATGCGCCCGCGCCCACGAGCAGGAGCACGGCGAAAATCGCCGGCAGCAGCTTGCGGGACTTCGGTGGCGTCACCTCCACGATCGGCTGAAGCGGCAGGTCCGGAACTCGCGGAGCCACGACGACCGCTTCCACAGGACGCTCCGGCTCGGGCGGCGGCGGGTCGGCGCGGGCGCGCCTGCGTTTCGTGCGAGTTGCGGCATCAGCCTTCAGCGCCGAAGTGAGTTGCGCGAATCCCGCGTCGTAACTGGCCGTGAAGTCGATGTGCTGGAGCCGGTCGATGCGCATCGGCACCTGACACGCCTTGCGCAGGACCGGAATGACCCGCTTCCCTTCCCGCAGCGCGTATCCGATCTCGTCCAGCACGTTCTGCGACGCGACCGACGATGGTGAGAGAATCACGAGGACGGTGGTGCTTTCCTTGAGCGCCTTCTCGACGAACTCGTCCCAGCGCGCTCCGGCCGGGATGTCGTTCTGGTCGAGGAACGAGTCGAATCCCGCCGAGTCAAGGTCGTGATCCAGCCGGACCGCGAATTCGCCGTCGATGCGCGAGTAGCAAATGAAGATTTTCTGATCCACGGGCACCCCTTCGCCTATCCGGACATCTCGATGCAGACCCTGTTTCACAGAGAGAGACTGGCAGGCCGCGGGATTTTCCCTACCCGGGTTGCATGCGAGCGGTGACGGCGGGCCGGGCCGTCTCGATATTCAGCCTGTACGCTGAATATCTTCTTGACAAACATTCAGCTGCGTGGCTGAATATCGCGCCGTGCCAAAACGCGAGTCGAAGGCCCGTCTCGACGCGTACGAGGCGGTCTTCACTGCTCTTTCCCATCCGGCCCGGCGCAACGTGCTGCTGGCCGTCTACTTCAACGGCGGCGAGATGACGGCCGGCGAGATCGCGGCGATGTTCGCGCACGCCTGGCAGACCACGACCCGGCACCTGCAGGTGCTCGAGGCGGCGGGGCTGCTCAGCGTCGAGAAGCAGGGCCGCATGCGCATTTACCGTCTCGAAAAGAAACGCCTGAAGCTCGTTCAGGACTGGCTGGCCCATTTTTTCCGCAAACCATGAGGAGGAACCCGATGTCCGAAGTCCCGCAGTTTTTTCGTTTGAATCTCGAAGTCGGCAATCTCGACGAGGCCATCACCTTCTACACGAAGCTCCTCGGCGTGCAGGGCCGCAAGCAGCCGGGCATGCGCTCGTACTTCGAGTGCGGTCCCGTGACGCTGCAGGTCGTGCAGATCGCCGATCCGCACACCGCCGCGAAGGCGCTCTATTTCACCGTCAGCGATCTCGAGGCGATCTTCGAGCGCGCGAAAGAGCTCGGCGCGCTCTCGCAGGAGACCGTTCACGACGCGCCGGGCGGCGGAATCGTCGTGCGGCCATGGGGCGAGCGCTCGTTCTACGTGGAGGATCCGTGGAAGAACCCGCTCTGCTTCGTGGAGGAAGGGACGGTTTATGCCGGGTGAGTGAGGCGGCGGCGATCCAGCTGCCGCATCACCAGCCTGCTCAGCGCGATCAGCGTGTCGCGCTGCGCTTCGCTGAGGCGGCGCGGGCGGACGTCGATCGCGCAGATGGTGCCGAGCTTGAAGCCGTCCGGGGTGACGAGGGGCGCGCCGGCGTAGTAGCGGATGCGCGGCTGCGAGGCGACGAGCGGGTTGTCGGCGAAGCGGCCGTCGGTCAGCGCGTCGGTGACTTCGAAGATCTCCTGGCCGAGGATGGCGTGGCCGCAGAACGAAATGTCGCGCGGCGACTCGGTCAGCTCATCGTCGACGCCGACGCGCGCCTTGAACCAGTTGCGCGTCCCGTCGATCAGGGCAATGAGTGCGATCGGCGTGTCGCACACGCCCGCGCAGACGTGCGTGATGTCGTCGTACACGGCCTCGGGGGGCGTGTCGAGGATGCTGTACTCCCGCAGCGTCTTCATCCGCTGCGGCTCGTCGGGCGGAATCGGGGCCTTGAGCATGTCTATCCAGTGTACGTTCGCCGCGCGCGATCGGATCTCTACGGCATTCCCGGCGGCGGCACGCGCCGCTTCGTGGCCTGCTCGAACGCGTACGCCAGTTTGAGCAGCGTCGGCTCGCTGCAGGCCATCCCCGTGAACGTCACGCCCCACGGCGACGGCTTCGCTTTGAACGACTCCGGGAACGCCGGCGTCGGCGCGTTCGGGATGAATCCGAACGGCACGATCACCGAGGGATAGCCGGGACGCGCGGCGACGTTCGCGCCGTTGCCGCCGGGGAACAGCAGCGCATCGAGGTGGTTCGCCTTCATCACCTCGTCGATGCCGTGCGTCGCGGAGAGGTAGATGTCCTTCGCGCGATCGGCTTCGTAGCGCTGCTTGAACAGCTCGAGATCCATCGCGTCGGAGATGTCGAGCAGGGACTGGCCGTACTTGATCGTGCCGAGTTTCTCGTGCGCGCGATTCCAGTCGCGCAGCTCCTTGAGTGATTTCACCGGCGCCTTGTCGCCGAGGGACTTGAGCCAGAGATTGAAATCGCGCTCCATCCCGTAGGCGAGATCGACGGAGCACTTGCGCTCCTTCACGTCGTCCATGCTCGTGCAGACGCCGAAAAGCAGCAGGTTCTTGTCCGGGTCTTTGTCGACGATGCTCGGGATGTCGGCGGGATCGACGACGATCGCGCCCTGCGCCTTGAGCACGTCGATCGCCTCGTTCATCACTTTCTTCTGATCGTCATTGAGGCCGCCGCGATCGCGATCCGATCCCGGTGCTTTGGTCTTGTCGTAATAGTTCGCGCGCGGGATGCCGATGCGCGCGCCTTTGAGGCCGTCGGCTTTGAGGAACTGCGTGTAGTCGCTGTTCGGCGAGCAGTTTTTCGTCGCGGGATCGTTGGAATCGCCGCCGGCAATGACGCCGAGGACGATCGCGGCATCGGTGACCGTACGCGCCATCGGACCGGGCGTGTCCTGATCGGCGGTGATGGGAATGACGCCGTAGCGGCTGACGAGGCCGACCGTCGGCTTGATGCCGACGAGCATGTTTTGATTCGACGGACTGAGAATCGACCCCGAGGTCTCGGTGCCGATGTTCGCGGCCCAGAAGCTCATGGCCGTGCCGGTGCCGGAGCTGGAGCCGCCGGTGAAGAGCGCGGGACGGCCGTCCGAGGTCGCGTCGCGCGGATCGCGGCGCGGATCGTAGGGATTGAGGCCGTAGGAGTTGAGCGAGTTGTAATTCGCCGGCATCGGCGTCGGCCCGCCGGCGACCCAGTTCGCGAGCTCGGTGAGCTGCGTCTTGGCCATGATGATGGCGCCGGCGTCGCGGAGCCGCTTCGTGACCGTGGCCTCGTACGGCGGCACGAGTCCTTCGAACGCCAGCGCGCCGCCGGTGGTCGGCATGTCGGTGGTGTGGATGTTGTCCTTGAGCGCGATCGGAATGCCGTGCAGCGGCCCGCGGATCTTTCCCGCCTTCCGCTCGGCATCGCGCGCATCCGCCTCCTCGAGCGCCTTCGGGTTCACGGTGATGACCGCGTTCAGCTTGTCTTCGTAGGTGGCGATGCGGATCAGGTACTGCGTCACCAACTGGCGCGAGGTGATGCGGCCTTCGCGCAGCGCGGCCTGCATCTCCGGAATGGTGGCCTCGACGACGCTGAACGGTTTCGCCTCAGGTTTCTTCGCGGCGAAGAGCGGGAAGGCGAGAGAGAGGAGGAAGAAGAGCGGAAGGATGCGCTTCATGGCGCGGGATTGTATTGCTCTGCAAGGACCAGCAGCGTCCATTTGCCTTC